>NZ_JASLAW010000173.1 GCF_030147005.1 Pseudomonas sp. | reverse complement strand
TCAGTTGTTAAAGAGCGGTTGGTTAAGAGCTATTCGTCTCAACCGAGGCGCGCATTCTACAGCAGCCTCATTTGCTGTCAAGCAGTTATTTTCAGAAGCTTTCGAAGATTTCTTCAACAACTTCAACCACTTGCGCTTGCGCTTGCGCTTGCGATCTCTCGTAAGCGGGAGGCGAATTCTACAGCGTTACACGCTGCTGTCAACACCTCTTTTTCAACTTCCTTTTGGCTTCGATGAACTGAAGCAACTTGCTGCCGAAACCTACTTAACCCATTGTTTACCAAGGAGTTTTCCGTTTCGACTGCGCCGGAAGTGGGGCGAATTATAGACTTCCAGAATCTGCCGTCAACCTCTAATTCTGATTCCTTATCAAATACTTAGGATTGATCAAAAAACGACCGACAGCCCCCTCCCTCTATATATAAGGGGAACGTCAGATAACTCCAGCTTCCTTTAAAGCCGCCACATTCGACGGCGACAGCCCCAGCACATCCTGCAGTACCTGAAGCGTATGCTCGCCCAACAGCGGAGGCGCACTGCGATATTCCACAGGCGTCTTGGAAAGCCGGATTGGGCTGGCAACCTGAGGCACCATTCCCGCCAACGCATGAGGCAGCTCTATGGCCAACCCACGTGCCTTGACTTGCGGATCGGCGAACATCTGCGCCAAATCATTTATAGGCCCGCACGGCACGCCTACTTTCTCCAACTGCGACACCCACTCTGCCGTAGTCTTGAAGACTGTTGCCTGACGAATCAACGGGACCAACGCCGCGCGATTGGCTACCCGCATCTTGTTAGTAGAGAACCGTGGATCATCTGCCCACTGTGGCTGCCCAGCCACCTGGGCAAACTTGCGAAACTGCCCGTCATTACCCACCGTCAGAATGAAATCACCATCAGCGGTGGGAAAGTCCTGATAAGGCACGATATTCGGATGCGCATTGCCCAGGCGTTTTGGCGAAACGCCGGTCGTCAGGTAGTTCATCGCCTGGTTAGCCAGACAAGCTACCTGCACATCCAGCAGCGCCATATCAATATGCTGCCCACCGCCGTCATGATCCCGGTGAGCAAGTGCGGCGAGGATAGCCACGGTTGAATAAAGCCCGGTAAGGATATCGGTCAACGCCACCCCAACTTTCACCGGCCCCGCGCCCACATCACCCTCAGGCCGCCCGGTCAGGCTCATCAACCCACCCAGCCCTTGGATCATGAAGTCATAGCCGGCGCGAGTTGCATAAGGCCCGGTCTGGCCAAAGCCTGTGATTGAGCAATAGATCAGCTCCGGATTTATCTCCTTGAGCGACTCGTAATCCAAACCGTAAGCCGCCAGGCCGCCCACTTTGAAGTTCTCGATCAGAATGTCCGACTTGGCAGCCAGATCGCGCACCAGCTTCTGCCCCTCAGGCTTGGTGAAGTCGATGGTCACCGATTCTTTATTTCGATTGGCGGACAGGTAGTACGCCGCCTCGCTGGTATTCTCGCCATAAGCATCCTTGAGAAACGGTGGCCCCCAGGCGCGCGTGTCGTCACCATTGCCGGGCCTTTCGACCTTGATTACTTCGGCTCCAAGGTCCGCAAGTATTTGCCCGGACCAAGGGCCCGCCAATACTCGCGATAAATCCAGTACCCGCAGATGCGAAAGCGCGCCCATGCCCGTGCCCCTATTAATAGAACGCCTGAAGACCGGTTTGTGCGCGCCCAAGGATCAAGGCATGCACGTCATGCGTACCTTCATAGGTATTGACCACCTCCAGGTTGACCAAATGACGCGCCACCCCAAACTCGTCGGAGATGCCGTTACCACCGAGCATGTCCCGGGCCATGCGCGCGATATCCAGGGACTTGCCGCATGAGTTGCGCTTCATGATCGAAGTAATCTCAACCGCCGCCGTACCTTCATCCTTCATCCTCCCCAGACGCAGGCAACCTTGCAGCGCTAGCGTGATCTCGGTCTGCATATCGGCCAGCTTCTTCTGGATCAACTGCGTCGCGGCCAATGGCCGGCCGAACTGGTGACGATCAAGGGTGTACTGACGCGCGGTATGCCAGCAGAACTCCGCTGCCCCCAGCGCCCCCCAGGAGATGCCGTATCGCGCAGAATTCAGGCAAGTAAAAGGACCTTTCAAGCCACGCACATCCGGAAAAATATTCTCTTCCGGCACAAATACGTTATCCATGACAATTTCGCCGGTGATGGATGCGCGCAGACCAACCTTGCCGTGAATCGCCGGAGCACTCAGGCCTTTCCAGCCCTTCTCCAAGACAAAACCGCGTATGTCGCCAGCGTCGTCCTTGCCCCACACCACAAACACATCGGCGATCGGGCTGTTAGTGATCCACATCTTCGCGCCGGTCAGGCTGTAGCCGCCATCCACTTTGCGCGCACGGGTAATCATCGCGCCGGGATCGGAACCATGATTGGGCTCGGTGAGGCCGAAGCAACCGATCCACTCGCCGGACGCTAATTTCGGCAGGTACTTTTGCTTTTGCGCTTCGGTACCGAATTCATTGATCGGCACCATAACCAGCGAGGACTGCACGCTCATCATCGAGCGATAACCGGAATCAACACGCTCGACCTCACGGGCAATCAACCCATAACTGACGTAGTTCAAACCACTGCCACCGTATTGCTCGGGAATCATGGCTCCCAGCAAGCCGGTTTCGCCCATCTCGCGGAAGATCGCAGGGTCGGTCTTTTCATGACGGAAAGCTTCAAGCACACGAGGGGCCAACTTGTCCTGAGCAAATTGCTCGGCACTGTCGCGCACCATGCGCTCTTCTTCGGTGAGCTGTTGATCCAGCAGCAGCGGATCGATCCAGTTGAAGCTTGCCTTGCCAGCCATGAATAAGTCCTCACGAAAAGAATCAAATGTCGTGCATGCAGACTAGGCCGAGGAAATGCGGAGGGCAAACGAGGTTTCAGCATTAGGTTGTGCTAATTTCTCACTTCGTAAAGCCCAACAAGGCCAAAAAAGCGCCTTACATGTGAGGACAATGTACATGCGCAGGAAAATCCCCAGCACTACCGCCCTTATCAGCTTTGAAGCAGCGGCCCGCCATGAGAGCTTCACCAAGGCGGCCCATGAGCTTTCCATCACTCAGGGCGCGATCTGCCGACAGATCGCCAGCCTTGAAGAGTTTTTGAGTGTCGAACTGTTCCGACGCTCCCGGCGCGGGGTCAAGCTGACCGAGGCGGGGCTGTCTTATAGCCGCAGAGTGGCAAAGCAACTGGATGCCGTTGAGCGCGATACTCTT
Organism: Pseudomonas sp.; assembly: GCF_030147005.1. GTDB lineage: Bacteria > Pseudomonadota > Gammaproteobacteria > Pseudomonadales > Pseudomonadaceae > Aquipseudomonas. The sequence goes on along the minus strand of NZ_JASLAW010000173.1, from coordinate 43,146 downwards.
TCAGTGATGGGCCAACAGGGCGCGAATGTCATCGAGCTGGCGGTGGTGCCGACGTTTGGCACCCAATGGCTGATCCCGCGCCTGAAGGATTTTCAACAGCAGCACCCGGAAGTGACGGTCAACCTGACCAACCGCACACGCCCCTTCCTGTTTGCCGACACCGAATTCGACGCTGCAATCTACTTTGGCGATGCCGACTGGTCCGGCACAGAATCTCATAGGCTCATGGGCGAAAACCCTGTTCCCGTATGCAGCCCACGCTTGCTCGGCGACCGCGTGCATTTCACCCCTCACGAAATTGCCGACCTGCCTCTCCTGCAGCAGACAACGCGACCTTATGCCTGGCGCCAGTGGTTCAACGCCCAGCAGTTGAACGTTCCCCGCGACATGACAGGCCCCCGGTACGAGCTATTCTCAATGCTGTCCCAGGCGGCAATGCATGACATGGGCATCGCATTGATTCCGCCCTTTTTGATCCAGCGAGAATTGAAAGAGAACCACTTGGTGATCGCGGGCAACCAAACCCTTATCAGCGATAAGGCTTATTACCTGATGATTCCGGAACGTAAGGTCGAATCCGCCTCATTACATGCGTTTCGCGATTGGCTTATCGAGCAATCTCTGCGCTACAGCCCACACGTTTAAAGGGAAAGACTTATTTACTGACCCTGTAGTCAGGTAATTTAAAGCACTACAGATATAAGTAGATGTCGCATTTAAACAGACTGTACCTGCTGAGCAAAAATGCGGCTCAAAGCCATGATCCGCATGGCCTGGAGCGACTCTCATGGGTCAATAACCGACTATTCACGGCGGCGATGGAAAAAGCGGCTATTGTTCCTCACAAGCCTTTAACTACCTGTATTTAAAGCGGTTATTTCCAGGCGTTGCGACAATCAGTCACAGGGTGACTTGTAGTTAATTTTTCGTCACCCGTCATAATCCCTTGAAGGCCGTAAAGTTCGCCTGCAAAATGCCGCGCCCCGCTGTCATTTCAGCGGGATCGTGCTGATCGGCCGCCCCAGCTGCGCCACTCACGGCGCACTGGCCTTTTTACAAAAAGATCAAAAGCAAAAAGATCATGCAGGAGATTTGACGTGCACATTGGTGTTCCTCTCGAAACCCAGACCGGTGAAACGCGGGTGGCTGCCACCCCGGAAACCATCAAGAAGCTGATCGGCCAGGGCCATAAGGTCACTGTACAAAGCGGCGCAGGCATCAACGCCAGCATCGTCGACAGTGCCTATGAAACAGCAGGCGCAACCATTGGCAGCGCCAGCGATGCGTTTGGCGCCCAACTGATCCTCAAGGTGGTGGCCCCCAGCGACAGCGAACTGGCGCTGATCAAAAGCGGCACCGTATTGGTGGGCATGCTCAACCCGTTCAGCAACGAAACCATCGCCAAGCTCGCAGAGCGCGGCATCACCGCCTTCGCCCTCGAAGCGGCGCCACGCACCTCAAGGGCCCAGAGCCTGGACGTGCTGTCCTCCCAAGCCAACATCGCCGGCTACAAAGCCGTATTGCTGGCCGCCCATCACTACCCGCGCTTCATGCCGATGTTGATGACCGCCGCAGGCACGGTCAAAGCAGCCCGGGTGCTGATTCTGGGCGCCGGCGTCGCAGGTTTGCAGGCCATCGCCACGGCGAAACGCCTGGGTGCAGTGATCGAAGCCTCTGATGTACGCCCGGCTGTAAAAGAGCAGATCGAATCCCTCGGCGCCAAGTTCGTCGACGTGCCTTACGAAACCGACGAGGAACGTGAATGCGCGGTCGGCGTCGGCGGTTACGCACGCCCGATGCCAACCAGCTGGATGCAACGCCAGGCCCTGGCCGTGCATGAGCGCGCCAGGCAAGCCGACATCGTCATCACCACGGCGCTGATCCCCGGCCGCAAAGCGCCCACCTTGCTCAGCGCCGAAACCGTCGCGCAGATGAAACCCGGCTCGGTCGTCATCGACCTCGCGGCAGCCCAGGGCGGCAACTGCCCGCTGACGGTTGCCGATCAAGTCGTGGTGGAGAACGGCGTGATCATTTGCGGGCCGACCAACCTGGCCGGCGCCGTCGCAGCCGATGCATCGGCCTTGTATGCGCGCAACCTGCTGGACTTCCTGAAACTGGTGTTCACCCAGGAAGGGCAGTTTGAAATCAACCTCGAAGACGACATCGTCGCCGCGTGCCTGATGTGCCGCGATGGCCAAGTCATCCGCAAAAACGCCTAAGCAGGGATTCAGACGATGGAAGAGCTTATCTCCCCCGGTATCTACAACCTGATCATCTTTGTGCTGGCGATTTATGTCGGCTACCACGTGGTCTGGAACGTAACGCCCGCACTGCATACGCCGTTGATGGCCGTGACCAATGCCATTTCGGCGATCGTGATCGTCGGCGCCATGCTCGCCGCCGCCCTCACGGTTACGCCGCTGGGCAAGACGATGGGCACCCTGGCCGTGGCCCTGGCGGCGGTCAACGTGTTTGGTGGCTTCCTGGTCACCCGCCGCATGCTTGAGATGTTCAAGAAAAAAGCCCCGAAAGTAAAAGAAGAGGCGCCAAAGTAATGAGCATGAACCTCGTCACGACGCTCTACCTGATTGCGTCGATCTGTTTCATCCAAGCCCTCAAAGGCCTTTCGCACCCGACCACTTCGCGGCGCGGCAACCTGTTCGGCATGCTCGGCATGGCGCTGGCGGTACTCACCACCGTTGGCCTCATCTATAAACTCGGCGCCGAGCTGGCAACGGCCGGTATTGGCTATGTGATCGTCGGCCTGCTGGTCGGCGGCACCGCCGGCTCGGTCATGGCCAAGCGCGTAGAAATGACCAAGATGCCGGAGCTGGTAGCGTTCATGCACAGCATGATCGGCCTGGCAGCGGTGTTTATCGCCATCGCAGCTGTCGTCGAGCCGCAATCGCTGGGCATCGTCAAACAGCTGGGCGACGCAATTCCCGCGGGCAACCGCCTGGAACTGTTCCTCGGCGCCGCCATCGGTGCAATCACCTTCTCCGGTTCGGTGATCGCTTTCGGCAAGCTCTCCGGCAAGTACAAGTTCCGCCTGTTTCAAGGCGCACCGGCACAGTTTGGCGGCCAGCACAAGCTCAACCTGGTGCTTGGCCTGCTGACACTGGGCCTGGGCCTGGCATTCATGTTCACCGGCAACCTCACTGCCTTTGCCGTGATGCTGGCCCTGGCCTTTGTACTGGGCGTGCTGATCATCATCCCAATCGGCGGCGCCGACATGCCGGTCGTCGTGTCGATGCTCAACAGCTACTCCGGCTGGGCAGCGGCAGGGATCGGCTTCTCGCTGAACAATTCGATGCTGATCATCGCCGGCTCACTGGTGGGCTCCAGCGGCGCGATCCTCTCGTACATCATGTGCAAGGCCATGAACCGCTCCTTCTTTAATGTACTGCTCGGTGGTTTCGGCAATACGCCGGACGCCGCTGCCGCGACAGGCTCTAAAGAAGCGCGTCCGGTGAAGTCCGGGTCGGCCGACGATGCTACCTTCCTGCTGACCAACGCCGACACGGTGATCATCGTGCCGGGCTACGGCCTTGCGGTGGCTCGGGCGCAACACGCGCTCAAGGAGCTGACCGAGAAGCTGACTCATCACGGCGTAACGGTGAAATACGCGATCCACCCAGTGGCGGGCCGTATGCCTGGGCACATGAACGTACTGCTCGCCGAGGCAGAAGTGCCGTACGACCAAGTGTTCGAGATGGAAGACATCAACTCCGAGTTCGGCCAGGCCGACGTGGTACTGGTGCTGGGCGCCAACGATGTGGTCAACCCGGCGGCCAAGAACGATCCGAACTCACCGATTGCCGGCATGCCGATCCTTGAAGCGTTCAAGGCCAAGACCATCATCGTCAACAAGCGCTCGATGGCCAGCGGCTACGCGGGCCTGGATAACGAGTTGTTCTACCTGGACAAGACCATGATGGTCTTCGGTGATGCCAAGAAGGTTATCGAGGACATGGTCAAAGCCGTCGAGTAACACTGCTTCAGCGCAATACTCGAAACCCCGGCCTGCAGTAGGCTGGGGTTTTTTATTACTCCATGAAACCCGACCAAAGGCTCTAAATCAAGACCGTGCATTCGACCATGGTAGCGGGCCGAAACTTTTTGAAATCACTACACTGCCCACCTTGCTTCCGTAGCCTGAGATAACCATTCATGTACCGTGATCGTATCCGCTTGCCTTCTTTGTTGAACAAGGTCATGAGCGCGGCAGACGCCGCCGCACTGATCGAGGACGGCATGACCGTCGGCATGAGCGGCTTCACCCGCGCCGGTGAAGCCAAGGCCGTCCCTCACGCCCTGGCCGAGCGCGCCAAGACTTCCCCGTTGAAAATCACACTGATGACCGGCGCCAGCCTGGGCAACGACCTGGACAAGCAATTGACCGAAGCCGGCGTGCTGTCGCGCCGCATGCCCTTTCAAGTGGACAGCACGCTGCGCAAGGCAATCAATGCCGGCGAGGTGATGTTTATCGACCAGCATCTATCGGAAACCGTCGAGCAACTGCGCAACAACCAGCTCAAGTTACCGGACATCGCGGTGATCGAAGCCGTTGCGATCACCGAGCTTGGGCATATCGTGCCCACCACCTCGGTGGGTAACTCGGCCAGCTTCGCGATTTTCGCCAAGCAAGTGATCGTCGAGATCAACTTGGCGCACAACCCGAACCTGGAAGGGCTGCACGACATTTATATCCCCTCCTACCGGCCAACCCGCACGCCGATTCCGCTGGTTAAAGTCGACGATCGTATTGGCAGCCCGGCGATTCCCATCCCGCCCGAGAAGATCGTCGCCATCGTGATCACCAACCAGGCCGATTCCGCGTCCACCGTGACGCCACCCGACAGCGATACCCAAGGCATCGCCAACCACCTGATCAACTTCCTGAAACAGGAAGTAGACGCTGGGCGCATGACCAACAAGCTCGGCCCGCTGCAAGCCGGTATAGGCAATATCGCTAACGCGGTGATGTGCGGCTTGATTGACTCGCCGTTCCAAGACTTGACCATGTACTCGGAAGTGCTGCAGGACTCGACGTTCGATCTGATCGACGCCGGCAAGCTGAGCTTCGCCTCCGGCAGCTCGATTACCCTGTCGGAGCGGCGCAATGCCGACGTGTTCGGCAATCTTGCGCACTACAAGGACAAACTGGTGCTGCGCCCGCAGGAAATTTCCAACCACCCTGAAGTGGTGCGGCGCCTGGGCATCATTGGTATCAACACTGCGCTTGAGTTCGATATCTACGGCAACGTTAACTCAACCCACGTCTGCGGCACGCGAATGATGAACGGGATTGGCGGTTCCGGAGACTTTGCGCGCAATGCGCACCTGGCGATCTTCGTGACCAAGTCGATCGCCAAAGGCGGCGCGATTTCCAGCGTGGTGCCGATGGTGAGCCATGTGGACCATACCGAACATGACGTAGACATCCTGGTCACCGAAGTGGGCCTGGCCGACTTGCGTGGCCTGGCGCCACGAGAGCGTGCGCGCGTGATCATCGATAACTGCGTGCACCCGGCGTATCGCGACGCGCTGAACGGTTACTTCGAAGCCGCTTGCGCTGTCGGCGGGCATACCCCGCACATTCTGCGCGATGCACTGAGCTGGCACATCAACCTGGAAGAAACCGGGCACATGCTCAAGGCTTGATCGATTCACAACCGGGTTGATGCCAATACAGTTTATTCGACCCGGTTGCCTGATCGGCAGTTATGGAAAAAACTGTACTGCTGTACCGGTCATTTCCTACCGAAATATCCCACACACCTCATGAAAAACATCAATTTCGCACTATTCTAGTGCGCATAGGTACAGTTGCCCCAATTACGTACCGTACAGCCTCTATAAACAGTTAACTGGCCCCTCACAATACAGGTGAACTGTATCTAGAGAGTCTTGCGTGCGAGGAGGATCATTGGCATCAGTTAAACCACTACCTAATCCCGCCACAAGCGGAAGGATGTCATCATGGAACGTACACTCAGTTCCGAACTGTTCTTCGAAGAAAAAGCTGTTAACACCCAGGCCTCTCTGCCTCTGCGCGTTCTCGCCAACCTGATGTTGTGGCAGCGCCGCATTTCCAGCCGCCATCAACTGGCCCGCCTGGATTCGCGTCTGCTGGCTGACGCCGGTATCAGCGAAGCTCAACGCTACGAAGAGCTGAGCAAGCCGTTCTGGCGCTAATTGGCGCTCGCTGGCCCTGACCCGCCGGGTCCACCGCCAGCACTCAGATTTGACAAAGCAAAGCCCGCCCCGGGTAACCGGAGGCGGGCTTTGCTGCTTCTGGGAGGGTAGAACTGACTAGCCGTATTTTGCCAAACCGGTACAGTTATCACTATTTTAAATTCAACCATAACAGTTAATCACAGGCTTCCGAATGAACAAGCGGTGGCCTAATATCCAGTGACCACGTGGCGAACCTTGTAGAACGGGCGTCAGATGCCCAATTGCCCAACGTCCGTTTCACTGTGGCCGTTTAGTGCCACCTTATTTGCTCATCTACAGGAGTTACCCCATGACCCGTCTTCGCCTGCTGTGCACTGCCGCCCTGTTGGCCATTGCCGCCAATGCCAATGCGAGCAGCTTTATCGTCACCACCGATTCGATCGTTGGCGCACTGAAAGCGACCTCCGACGCCACTTCCGATGCTACATCCTCTCTGCGCGACAACAAGGTGGTGCGAGCCGCCCGTGACGACGCGGCCAGCTTTGTCGCCAGCGAAGGCGCCATCCGTGGCGTGAAACTGGAAAGCGCCCTGGCTCAGATCCGTCAGCAGGCGCCGCAGTTAAACACCGCCACTGACGCTCAATTGGCCCAGGCCATCCTGGCGATCTAACGCCAGGCGCACGCAGCAAGTGACAGTTGCTGCACTGGTTCTCAACCGGTCATTGCGCTAGCCTTGGCGCTCGTTTTCAGTTGTCGAGTGCCATGGTTTTTTCATACCGCCTGTTGATTGTTCCTGTCATGTTCTGCGCCTGCTGGGCACCCTTGGCTTCGGCCTTTGATGTCTCCATACAGAGCACCGTTGTCAGCGCGTATGCCACCAGCAAGGTGACCTCTGCGCCGTTCGATAACAAGTTGGTACGGCTCGCCAAGGATGATGCTGCCGCTTTCATTGCCACTGACGGCCAATGGCGGGGCGCACGATTGGAGTCCGCACTGGATTTCCTGCGCCGTATCCGGCCAAAACTTCATGCAAGCGACCTTGAACTGGCGCAGGCAATTCTCGTCCAATAATCACCTTTGTATGCCCATTTTTGTATTGGAGTCACCCCATGCGTAGCCCGTTGATCGTCGCCGCCCTCGGCCTGCTGTTTCTGGCTGATGTCGCCCAGGCGCAAACCCTGAAAGCCACCAGTAACATCGTTGTTCGTGCTTCGGCGCGCACCATTGATTTCACCTCCGACACCACTACCTCCATCCGCGACTCCAAAATCGTGCGTGAAGCCCACGATGATGCCGCCAGTTTCGTCGCCACCAATGGCGATATTCGCGGCGCGCAACTTGAGGCAGCCTTCGACACCTTGCGCACCCGCGTACCAGAAGCCCGTGATGCCAGTGACCAGACACTCGCCGAAGCTATTCTCGCTCTGTGAGGCGAATCAAAGCCTGGCTCCTGGCCGGGGCTGTGCTGCTGTGCGCCGATGCAGCCCAGGCGAGCCTGCAACTGCGGCTCAAGACCGAAGGTTTGAGCCCGGCTGAACAGCAGGCCAGCCAAGCCTTGCTCGATGAAGCTATGAGCGCCCTGCCGCCGCGCTTCATCGAGCAGCTGGACCGCCGCATCGATGTCGGCTGGACCGACAAGATGCCGGAAAACGCTTATGGCCAGGCGTCCCTGGTGTCCGAGCTGGACCTCAATCAAAACCTGCTGGCCAGCCTGACCGACGGCAGCGCCGCCACTCAAAAAACCAATCGCCCTCACGGCACCGTGCGCCGGGAAATGCTCGCCACCGTGCTGCATGAACTGACCCACATCTATGACCGTGCGCGCCTGTGGTCCAAAGACGAGCGCGCGTTGATCCGCCGTTGCAGCCGCCAGAACACCATCACCGGCCTGGTTGGCCTGCCCGATCAATGCCGCGGCCAGAACGACCGTCGCCTCACCCTGAGTGACGATCCGCGCTTGCTGGACCTTGCCGGTTGGCCGCAATACGTCGGTCGTCGTGGCGAGCGCGAACAGCACAATAATCAGGTTGTTCGCAGCCCGGACATCTACGAAACCACCAGCCCGCTGGAGTTCGTCGCGGTCAACATGGAGTATTTCCTCCTGGACCCCAGCTACGCCTGCCGCCGTCCCGCGTTGGCGCGTTATTACAAGGAACACTTCGGCTGGACACCGCCCGGACAAGATACCTGCGGCAATACCTACGCTTTTTTGAATGCCGGCAATGATTTCGCCAAGACACCGCTGGGCCAGATCGACCCGGAACGCGTGTACGAAATCGACTACCTGCTCGCCGAAGCCAACCAGAATCTGGTGAGCCGCTGGGGCCATAGCATGCTGCGCCTGGTGATCTGTGCGCCCGGCCGCCCTCGCGGGCCGGATTGCCGACTGGACCTGGACCAGCACCTGGTGTTGTCCTACCGCGCCTTCGTCGGTGACGTACAGCTGTCGAGCTGGGACGGCCTGGTGGGCAAATACCCGTCGCGGCTGTTCGTGCTGCCGTTGGCCCAGGTCATTGACGAATACACCAAGACCGAACTGCGTGGCCTGGCGTCGGTGCCGTTGAAGCTCAACCGCCAGGAAATCAACGACACGGTTGAACATGCCGCCGAGATGCACTGGAGCTACGACGGCAACTACTTCTTTATCTCCAACAACTGCGCGGTAGAAAGCTTGAAGCTGTTGCGCAGTGGCAGCGCCAACCCGCAATTGACCGGCCTGGATAACATCACCCCCAACGGCTTGCTGGAAGTGCTCAGCGCACGTGGGCTGGCCGACACCAGCGTACTGAATGACAAGCGCGAGGCGTTGCGCCTGGGTTATCACTTCGACTCGTTCCGCGAGCGCTACCAGGCGATGTTCGACGTACTGCGCAAGCGTCTGCCGATCAAGCAAACCCAAGTCGAAGACTGGCTGTCGCTTAATGCGCAAGAGCGCCGCCAATGGTTCAGCCAGGCCGACTTGCGAACCAGCGCCGCGTTGCTGTTGCTGGAACAGGCCAGCTATCGCAAACAACTGATGCTCGCCCAGGACGAAGTCAAACAACGCTACCTCAATGCGCGGGAGCTGAAGAACGGTGGCATGGAAAAAGCCAACAACACGTTGCAGCAAATCCTCGCCAACAGCGGTTTCCTCAGTCGCCCGGCTGAGCTGCTCGACAGTGGCGGCTACGGCCTGCCGCAACCTTCGGAGGCCAAGCGGCTGGAATCGGAAAGTGCCGAGCGCCAGAAGCAACTGCAATCGCTGACCGGCGACCTGGATAAAGAAGTGAGGGCATTGCTCGACCCTTCCCGCGCTGACGAGATTGCCGCCTGTGAGGCCAACCTCAAGCAGATGGGTGAACATCTGCGGGCATTGCACAAGGCGGCCGGCGGTCTCGAACTGCCGTAGCGACTCAGCTAATCAAGTGATCCACATGTGGGAGGGCGCTGCCCCCTCACATGGGTATCTGCATAAGCTCGACCCAGTGTCACCTGTTTTTCCAGCGAAAGCTGGCTGAAAGCTTACCCGTCTAGGATCACCCCCACTGTCGGCAACAGACCGACTGTTAACAACAACAATGGTGATCCCGATGTCCGCTTGTAACCGCCTGCTTGCCCCAACTCCACCCGTAAGCCTCGTGCCTTTCGTTCTGCGCTGACCTGACCTGGTTCGCCATTCCCTAGCCGCGCTACGCCTGGAGTATTCCTATGCTGACTTTCCTTGGCTTTGCCATGGTCATCACGTTCATGTTCCTGATCATGACCAAGCGCCTGTCTGCGCTGATCGCCTTGATCATCGTGCCAATCCTGTTCGCGCTGTTCGGCGGCTTTGCGCCGAAGATCGGCCCGATGATGCTCGAGGGCATCACCAAGCTTGCGCCGACCGGCGTGATGCTGATGTTCGCCATCCTCTACTTTGCCCTGATGATCGACTCCGGCCTGTTCGACCCGGCCGTGCGCAAGATTCTGAAGATGGTCAAGGGCGACCCGCTGAAAGTCTCGGTCGGCACCGCCGTGCTGGCCCTGGTGGTGTCCCTCGACGGTGACGGCGCCACCACTTATATGATCTGCGTTGCCGCCATGTTGCCGCTGTACCAGCGCATCGGCATGAGCCCGCGGATCATGGCCGGTTTGATCATTCTCGCCGGTGGCGTGATGAACATGACCCCCTGGGGCGGCCCGACAGCCCGTGCCGCCAGTGCGCTGCATGTCGACCCATCGGACATCTTCGTGCCGATGATCCCGGCCATGGCTGCCGGCGTGGTGGCGATCCTGGTGATTGCTTATATGTACGGCAAGCGCGAGCGCGCACGCCTGGGTGAACTGCATCTGCAAGGCGACGAGATCGACCATAGCGAAATCAGCGTGTCGCAATTCCCCGACGCCCGCCGTCCGAAGCTGATCTGGTTCAACGGCGCGCTGACACTTGCCCTGATGTGCACGCTGATCGCCGGCCTGTTGCCGCTGCCGGTGCTGTTCATGGTGGCGTTCAGTATCGCGATGATCGTCAACTACCCGTGCCTGCAACAACAGAAAGACCGCGTCGCCGCCCATGCCGGCAGCGTATTGGCGGTCGTCGGGTTGATCTTCGCCGCCGGTATCTTCACGGGCATCCTGTCGGGCACCGGCATGGTCGATGCCATGTCCAAGAGCCTGCTGGCGGTCATCCCGGAAGCCATGGGCCCGTACCTGGCAGTGATCACCGCGCTGGTGAGCATGCCGTTTACCTTCTTCATGTCCAACGACGCGTTCTATTATGGTGTCTTGCCGGTATTGGCCGAAGCTGCCAGCCACTACGGCATCACCGCTGTGGAAATGGCGCGTGCGTCAATCGTCGGGCAGCCGGTGCACCTGCTGAGCCCACTGGTACCCTCGACCTACCTGCTGGTCGCTCTGGCGGGTATCGAGTTTGGCGATCACCAGCGCTTCACCCTCAAGTGGGCAGTACTGGTGTGCCTGTGCATAATGTTCGCCGCATTGCTGATGGGGATTTTTCCGCTGTTCAGCACTCTATAATCGTACCGACTCACTCACCGCGCGGCGTTAGCGCTACGCGGTCTAACACTTGCTCAAAGGAATACACATGGAATGGCTGACCAATCCGGAAATCTGGATTGCCTTCTTCACCCTGACGGCTCTCGAGATCGTCCTGGGCATCGATAACATCATCATGATTTCGATCCTGGTCAGCCGCATGCCCAAGCACATGCAGGCGCGCACCCGGATTTTCGGCCTCGCCCTGGCGATGGTCACGCGCATCATGTTGCTGCTGTCGATCACCTGGGTCATGCAACTGACCGCCGACCTGTTCGTGGTCTTCGGCGAGGGTATTTCCGGTCGCGACCTGATCCTGTTCTTCGGCGGCCTGTTCCTGTTGTGGAAAAGCTCCCAGGAGATGTACCACGCCCTGGAAGGTGAAGACGAAAGCCACGACGAGCCCAAAGGCGCCGGCGGCAAGTTCATCTACACCATTATCCAGATTGCGATCATCGACATCGTGTTCTCCCTGGACTCGGTCATCACCGCCGTCGGCATGGTTTCCCATGTGCCGGTAATGGTCGCCGCCATCGTGGTTGCAGTACTGGTGATGATGCTGGCCGCCGGCACCATCAGCGAATTCATCGACAAGCACCCGTCGCTGAAGATGCTGGCGCTGTCGTTCCTGCTGGTGGTGGGTACCGTGCTGATTGCCGAATCCTTCGGCGTTCACGTGCCAAAAGGCTACGTCTACTTCGCCATGGCGTTCTCGCTGGCAGTGGAAGCGGTGAACATCAAGATGCGCACCGCCATTGCGAAAAAGAAGAAACAGCAGGATCCGGTAAAACTGCGCAAGGACATTCCGGGCCAATAAACCCGACCAAACAAAACGGGGCGTTGATGCCTGGTGCACGGCAGTTAAGAAGGAACGCTTTACCGTGGCGAGGGAGCTTGCTCCCGCTGAGTCGCGAAGCGGCCCCAGAAATGGGACTGCTGCGCAGTCCAGCGGGAGCAAGCTCCCTCGCCACAGGTTAGCTCCAGCGCTTAACTGACGTGGATCAGGCGTTGACGCTCCGTTTTTTCATCTGCATAAAAAGCTGTTTTCATGACAGTTATGTTTCAAACCCAAGTTGAGCTATGCGATGCTGGCGCAGAGCCCATTCGCCAACTACAGCTTAAGTACAAGACGTAGAACGGCACGCGGCAACTTTCCTTCGCTCCTGTTGGAGCACACCCACACGGGGGGCCGAGCATGCTGACCTTGCTCAATCTGCTTTCCGCCGTGACCCTGCTTATCTGGGGCACGCACATCGTCCGTACCGGCATCCTGCGGGTTTACGGCTCCAACTTGCGGCAGGTCATCGGGCAGAACATGTCCAGACGCTGGCTGGCGTTTGTCGCCGGTATCCTGGTGACGGCCATGGTGCAGAGCAGCAATGCCACGGCGATGCTGGTGACGTCCTTCGTCGGCCAAGGGCTGATGAGCCTGACACCGGCACTGGCCACCATGCTCGGCGCCGACGTCGGTACCGCGTTGATGGCCCGGGTGCTGACCTTTGACTTGTCCTGGTTGTCACCGCTGCTGATCTTCCTCGGGGTGATTTTTTTCCTGTCGCGCAAACAGACGCGGGCCGGGCAGCTCGGCCGAGTCGGGATAGGCCTGGGGCTGATCATCCTCGCACTGCAATTGATCGTGGAAGCCGCCGGGCCGATTACGCATGCCCAAGGTGTCAAAGTCATCTTCGCTTCGCTGACCGGCGACATCTTGCTCGACGCCCTGGTCGGTGCGCTGTTCGCGATGATTTCCTACTCCAGCCTCGCCGCTGTGCTGCTGACCGCAACCCTGGCCGGGGCCGGCGTAATCGGTTTGCACGTGGCCATCGGCCTGGTGATCGGCGCCAACATCGGCAGTGGCATACTGGCCTTTCTCAGCACCAGCATGCAGAACACCGCCGGGCGGCAAGTGGCCTTGGGCAGCCTGTTGTACAAATTGATCGGCCTGCTGTTGATCATTCCGATACTCGACCCACTCGTACGCTGGATGGACGGCCTGGACTACAGCACTCAGGGCATGGTCATCACCTTTCACCTGCTCTATAACGTCAGCCGCTGCCTGATTCTGTTGCCCACCATTGGCCCGATGGCGCGGCTGTGCGAATGGCTGCTGCCGGAGCGGCCCGAGACTAACGGCAAAGCCAAGCCGCGCCATCTGGACCTGGCCTCGCTGAACACGCCGAGCCTGGCGCTGGCCAACGCGGCCCGCGAAACCCTGCGGCTCGGCGACCTTATCGACAACATGCTCACGTCGATGCAGGAAGTGCTGCGCGGCAAACAAACCGCCATCACCCAGGAAATGCGCAGCCTCAGCGATGACGTCGAAGCGCTTTATAGCGCGATCAAACTTTACCTGGCGCAAATGCCCCGTGAAGACCTGAGTGAGCAGGACAATCGACGCTGGGCAGAGATCATCGAGCTGGCCATCAACCTGAAGCTGGCGGGCGACTTGATCGAGCGCATGCTGCGCAAAGTCCAGCAGCAGAAGACTTCGCAACGTCGGCAATTTTCCGAAATCGGCCTGGAAGAGCTCAGCGGCCTGCACAGCCAGCTGATCGCCAACCTGCGCCTGGGCCTGTCGGTGTTCCTCAGCGGCGATCCCGAAAGCGCCCGCCAATTACTGCGTGAGAAACGCCGTTTTCGCGCCCAGGAACGTCGCCTGGCCCACGCCCACGTCAGCCGCTTGCAGCGTAAAATCGTGCAGAGCCTGGAAACCAGTTCCCTGCACCTGGAACTGATTGCCGACATGAAGCGCTTGAACTCGTTGTTTTGCAGCAGCGCTTATGTCGTGTTGGAAACCTCCGACACTGGCGCACTCTCTGCTGAAGATATTGCCGACATCACCCATTCGCCCTGAACGTACGCCTGTGAGCGAAGTCAGTTAACAATGGACCTCATTCGCCGGGAAGCTTGTTATGCGTCGCCTGTTACTCGCCTGCCTGCTTATGGGCTCGGCACACACCTTTGCCTTTGACCGCCTGCAAGTCGAAGGCTACACCTTGCCCAATGGCCTGCAACTGCTGCTCAAACCGGGCACCGAGCGCGGGCATGTGGCCATTCGACTGGTGGTTGGGGTGGGCCTGGACGATTTCAGCTGCGAACAGAAGGAGTTGCCGCATTTGTTCGAGCACCTGCTGTTCAGCGGCATCGACGGCGGTAGCGAAGGCGACCTCGAAGACCGCATGCAAGCCCTGGGCGGCGAGTGGAACGCCTACACCAGCAACGCCGATACCACGTTCGTCATCGAGGCACCCGCGCAGAACCAGCGCAAAGTATTGGACCTGCTGCTGGCAATCATCACTCGCACCCAACTGACCGACGCCAATATCAACGCCGCCAAGCAGGTGGTCGAGCGCGAGGACGGCGGCCATTACTCACACTTGCAACGCCTGCTGGACCGCCAGGATCTGGGCCACAATGCCAGCAACCAGTTAGCCGTCGAGTTGGGCCTCAAGTGCGCCGAACGCGCCGAGGTCAGCCACTTGACTCGCGATCAGCTGGAGGCGCTGCGCAAAAATTGGTACGCGCCGAACAATATGACCCTGATCGTCGTCGGCGATCTGGACAAACTGCTGCCGGCCTACCTGGAACGCACGTATGGTCAACTCGACCCCATAGAGCCGAGCGAACACCGGCCGTTGCCGCAAATCCAGCACGCCGCCGCCAGCCATCGTGACCTGATCCACGGCTGGGTCGGCGACAATGCCAAGTTGCACTGGTTATTCCCGGAGCCGTTGCTGGACGACCAGCATGATGAAACCTACGATTTGCTCAAGGACTACCTCGACTGGGCGCTGTACCGCCAACTTCGCCTCAAGCACGGCTTGTCCTACGGCCCATGGAGCGAGCGCGAAGTGCTCGGCGGCGTCGGTTTCCTGAGCCTGAACGCCGACCTCGAACGGGAAAACCTCGAGGAGGCCGAGCAGGTGCTGGAAGACCTCAAGGCACGCTTGCTCAAGGATGGCCTCGAACCCGCGGTGTTCGCCCGTCTGCAGCAAGCCGCCATCGCACGCCAGGCCTGGGCCGTGCAGGGCAACAGCGCGCTGGCCGACTATTACTGGAGCGCTGCCGGCGAATATGACAATGGCCGTTTCAGCGACCCGGCCAAACGCATCAAGGCCGTGAGCCTGGCGCAGACCAATCAGGCCATGCGACAGGTGCTGGAACAGCCCGGCTACTGGCGCATCGAAAAACCGCTGTTGAGCTATAACGCCTTGAGCGGGTTAGGTGCCGGAATGCTGGGGCTGATCGCCCTTGCAGGGGTCGCCTTGCGGTTTTATCGCAAACGGATCGTGTAATGACACGTCGAACAGCAGACTAAGACGCTATCCTGTCTAAGATTTTTCCCACACACACTGTGAACTGTCCATGCCTAACCTGCAGCCCCTTATCCAGCGCGTTATAGAACTGATCAAGCGCTACCCTGGGGTGATCGCACTCGGCGGCTTCATATCGGGTGTGGGCAGTTTCATCCTGGTGGACCGCCAACAGGGCATGGCCAGTTGGATCGCCGTGATCATGCTGGTGAGCTGGCTGTGGCTGATGCTGGAAAACAGTTTCACGCAACTGTTCACCAAGCTCTTCAACCGCGAAATACCCGAACCGCTACTGCGCTATGCCACCCAGATGATCCACCAGGAAAGTCTGTTTTTCGTGCTGCCGTTCTTTTTCGTCACCACGGCCTGGAACAGTGGCCAATCGCTGTTCACTGGCCTGCTGGGTGCGGCGGCGCTGGTTTCGATCATCGACCCGCTGTACTACAAATGGCTGGCGCCCAAGCGTTCACTGTTCCTGGCCTTGCACACGCTGACGCTGTTCGCCGCGTTGCTGACCGCGCTGCCGATCATCCTGCACCTGACCACCGCCCAGAGTTACAAGCTGGCACTGGGCGTCGCCATGGCCCTGTCGATTCCGAGCCTGGCCGTCAGCCTGCCGCTGCGCAGCGTCAAAGGCTGGGTAATGTTGCTGGGCGTCACGGCCGCCATTGGCTGCGCCGGCTGGTTCCTGCGTAGCTGGGTGCCGCCTGCCACCCTATGGATGACCGAAGTGGCCATCAGCACCCAGCTACAAGACCGCACGCCGGGCGATGACCTCAAGCAAGTCACCGCCGCCCAACTGCGCAGCGGCGGGCTGTACGCCTACACCGCAATCAACGCCCCGCGCGGCCTCAACGAGCGGATCTACCATGTGTGGAAATTCAACGGCAAGGAAGTCGACCGCATTGCCCTGGATATCCATGGCGGCCGCAAGGAAGGCTACCGCGCCTGGACCCACAAGCAGAACTTCCCGCCGGACGCGGTAGGCCGCTGGCAGGTACGGGTGCTGACCGAGGACGGGCAAGTCATCGGTGTGCTGCGCTTTAACGTCACCGACTCAGCACAAACGGACAACCCCAAGTAGGCCTGATCGTGCTATTACGTAGCGATTGTGGATAGCCAAACAAGCTCGGAGCTTATGACCACTCGCACGACAGCCGGCGCCGCCCAACTCGATACGTCCAGCACACCACCGTTGCTGCGCATTACCGGTGACTGGACGCTTGCCCACTACGCAAACCTTAAAAAGTTGTCGAACACACTCGACGGCCAGTATGACGCCGGCGCGCGCATCGATCTTAACGGCCTCGGCGCTTTGGATACCGCCGGCGCGTCGCTGCTGGTGGAGCTGCTGGGCCCCGAACGTATCGAACATTCTGCCGAGCAGACCGATTGCAGCTTGTCCGCCGCCGACCGGGCGCTGCTCAAGACGGTCTACCGCTCGCTCAACGACTTTTGCGTACCGCTCAAAGAGCCGCAGGAGGGCGCCGGCGTCCAAGTGTTGGCGCGCATCGGTCGCGCGGTGGACACCGTCTGGCAAGACGGGATGAAACTGCTGGGCTTCATCGGCCTGATCCTCGAAACCTTCGTGCGCGGCATGTTGCGGCCCAAGCGCTGGCGCCTTACGCCCATGGTCGCGCATATCGAACAGACCGGCCTCGACGCCGCACCTATCGTTGCGCTGCTGACCTTTCTGGTCGGCGCTGTCGTGGCCTTCCTCGGCGCCACCGTACTCAAAAGCTTTGGCGCGACGATTTTCACCGTGGACCTGGTGGCGTTCTCATTCCTGCGGGAGTTCGGTGTGTTGCTCACCGCCATACTGATCGCCGGCCGCACGGCCAGTGCCTTTACTGCACAAATCGGTTCGATGAAGGCCAACGAAGAAATCGACGCGATCCGCACCCTGGGCCTGGACCCCATGGAGCTGCTGGTGCTGCCACGGGTGTTGGCGCTGCTGGTGGCGCTGCCGATGCTGACGTTCCTGGCGATGCTCTCGGGGATTGTCGGCGGCGGCGTGGTGTGTGCGGTGGCGCTGGATATTTCACCGGCGATGTTTCTGTCGCTGCTGCAATCGGACATCGGTGTGCAGCATTTCCTGGTAGGCATGGTGAAAGCGCCGATCTTCGCGTTCCTGATCGCCGCGATTGGTTGCCTGGAAGGCTTCAAGGTCAGCGGCAGTGCCGAATCGGTCGGCGCGCACACTACCTCCAGCGTGGTGCAGTCGATCTTTGTGGTGATCGTGCTGGACGCGGTCGCCGCGATGTTTTTTATGGAGATGGGCTGGTGAGTCGTCTACATCGAGCGCCCACTGAGGCGGTGATTGAAGTACGCGGCCTGTGCAACCGCTTTGGCAGCCAGAGCGTGCACGAAAACCTCGACCTGGATTTGTACAAGGGTGAAATCCTGGCGGTGGTCGGCGGGTCGGGCAGCGGCAAATCGGTGCTGCTGCGCAGCATCGTCGGTTTGCGGCGGCCCAGCGAGGGGCAGGTGCGGGTGTTCGGCAAGAACCTGCCGAGTTTGCCCGAGCATGAACGCTCACTGGTGGAACGACGCTTCGGCGTACTGTTCCAGAAGGGCGCATTGTTTTCCTCGCTGACCGTCACCGAAAACGTCGCCTTGCCGTTGATCGAGCACGCCGGGCTCAGCCGCGCCGATGCCGAGCACCTGGCAGCGGTCAAACTGGCCCTGGCCGGGCTGCCGTTGTCGGCGGCCGACAAGTACCCGGCGTCGCTGTCCGGCGGAATGATCAAGCGCGCCGCCCTGGCGCGTGCGTTGGCCCTGGACCCGGACATCCTGTTTCTCGACGAACCCACCGCCGGCCTCGACCCGATTGGCGCGGCACAATTCGACCAACTGATCCTGACCCTGCGCGATGCGCTGGGCTTGAGTGTGTTCCTGGTCACCCACGACCTCGACACGCTGTACACCATCACCGATCGCGTGGCGGTGCTGGCGCAGAAGAAAGTGCTGGTGGCCGATGCCATCGATGTTGTCTCGGAAACCGACGACGCCTGGATTCACGAATATTTCCACGGCCCCCGAGGCCGCGCGGCATTGGATGCCGCTCAATCGCTCAACGAGGTATGACATGGAAACCCGAGCCCATCATGTGATGATCGGATTGTTCAGTGTAATTGTGGTGGTCGGCGCGATGCTGTTCGGCCTGTGGCTGGCCAAATCCAGCGTCGACAGCGCCTTTCAGGATTACGAAGTGGTGTTCAACGAAGCGGTCAGCGGCCTGTCCCAGGGCAGCTCGGTGCAGTACAGCGGGATCAAGGTGGGCGATGTCACCAGCCTGCGCCTGGACCCAAAGGACCCGCGCCGCGTGCTGGCGCGCATCCGCCTTGCCGGGGAAACGCCGGTCAAGGAAGACACCCAGGCCAAGTTGGCGCTGACCGGCATCACCGGCACCTCGATCATCCAGCTCAGCGGTGGCACCCCGCAAAGCCCGGAACTCAAGGGCAAGGATGGCAACCTGCCGGAAATCATCGCGTCGCCATCGCCCATCGCACGCCTGCTCAATAACAGCAACGACCTGATGACCAGCATCAACCTGCTGCTGCATAACGCCAACCAGCTGTTCTCCCGGGAAAATGTCGAGCGCTTGAGTAGCACCCTGGACAACCTGCAGCAAACCACCGGCGCCATCGCAGAACAACGCGGCGACATCAAAGTGGTGATGCAGCAATTGATGCAGGTAAGCAAACAGGCCGGCGGCGCGCTGGAACAAACCACCGTGCTGATGCGCAACGCCAACGGTTTGCTCAACGATCAAGGCAAGCAGGCGTTCGGCAGTGCGGAACAGGCGATGAAATCCCTTGAACAAAGCACCGCCACCCTCAACACCCTGCTGACCAACAACAAGGATTCAGTGAACAGCGGCATGCAGGGCCTCAATGAGCTGGCGCCGGCCGTGCGCGAACTGCGCGAAACCCTTGGTTCGCTGCGCGCTATTTCGCGTCGCCTGGAAGCCAACCCCAGCGGTTACCTGCTGGGCAGTGACAAGAACAAGGAGTTCACGCCATGAAGCGTGCTTACCGAATGATCGCCCCCGTGGCGTTTGCGCTGATGAGCGCGTGCTCGATCCTGCCCAAGCCGGACCCGTCCGACGTCTACCGCCTGGCTTCGGCCCAGCCCGTGAGTGACGGCGCGCCGGTGAGCTGGTCATTACGCGTGACCAAGCCACAGACCAGCGAGTTTCTCGACAGCCCGCGCATTGCAGTGGTGCCCAATGGCGATTTGATCAGCAGCTATGCGAACTCGCGCTGGAGTGATCCCGCGCCGGTGCTGTTGCGTAATCGTCTGCTGGACGGCTTCCAACGTGATAGCCGGGTGACGCTGCTGAGTACCGACGAGACCAATTTGCAGGCGGACTATGAGCTGGGTGGCCAGTTGCAGGCGTTTCAGAGCGAATATCGCGGCACGGCAGTGGAGGTGGTGATTCGCCTGGATGCCCGGCTGGTGCGCGGCAGCGACCAGCGCATCATTGCCAGCCGCCGGTTTGAGGTGCGCCAGCCGGTGAGCGATACCAAGGTGCCGGGGGTAGTGGCCGGATTTGGGCAGGCGGGGGATGCGTTGAACAGGCAGGTGGTGGATTGGGTGGTCAGTCAGGGCAAGAGCGCACCGAGACTTTGAGGGCCTCATCGCGGGCAAGCCGTAATGCCGGTCAGTTAAGCGCTAAAGCAGAAAAACCTGCGACCTGTGGCGAGGGAGCTTGCTCCCGCTGGACTGCGTAGCAGTCCCATTTTTTGGGCCGCTTCGCGCCCCAACGGGAGCAAGCTCCCTCGCCACAGGGACCGGTTCTGTCTTAACTGACTGGCATTAGGGCAAGCCGGCTCCCACACTTAGAACTGTGAACACATTCAAAATGTGTGAGCCGACTTGCCACCGATAGCGGTTTGCGCCTTAGCCAAAGAACCAGTAGCACACCGCAATAGCTGCGACGACACCAGCAAACTCCGCCAGCAAGGCACACCCAACGGCATGCCGCGCTCGCTGGATGCCCACCGAACCAAAGTACACCGCCAACACATAGAAAGTGGTCTCGGTACTGCCCTGGATCGTCGCCGCCACCAGCGCCGGGAAACTGTCCACACCCTGGGTCTGCATGGTTTCGATCAGCATCGCCCGCGCCGCGCTGCCGGAGAATGGCTTGACCATTGCGGTTGGCAGCGCGTCGACAAAACGCGTGTCCATGCCGGTCCAGGCCACCACATGGCGAATTCCCTCCAGGCCGAAGTCCAACGCACCAGAGGCACGCAACACGCCCACCGCACAGAGCATCGCCACCAGATAGGGCAACAGGTTCTTGGCGACGTCGAAGCCTTCCTTGGCGCCTTCGACAAACGCCTCATACACCTTGACCTTGCGCAAGGCGCCGATCACCAGGAACAGCATGATCAAGCCAAACAGCGTGAGGTTGCCAAGGATCGAAGACAACCCGGCCAGCGCCGTGGCGGACAGCGTCGCCAGCACGGCCATGAAGCCACCCAGCACCAATGCGCCCGGAATCAGGTAGGCCAGAACCACGGGGTCCCACAAGCGCAGGCGCTGCATGAACGCCACCGAGAGCAGGCCCACCAGCGACGAGGCGCTGGTGGCCAGCAGGATCGGCAGGAACACCAGCGTCGGGTCGACAGCGCCTTGCTGGGCGCGGTACATGAAGATGGTCACTGGCAGCAGCGTCAGCGATGACGCATTGAGCACCAAGAACAGAATCTGTGCGTTGCTTGCCGTGTTGGGGATAGGGTTGAGTTCCTGCAGCGCCTTCATGGCTTTGAGGCCGATGGGCGTGGCAGCGTTGTCCAGACCCAGGCCGTTGGCGGCGAAGTTGAGGGTGATCAAGCCGATGGCCGGGTGACCGGCGGGCACTTCCGGCATCAAGCGCCGAAAGAGCGGGCCCAGGGCCTTGGCCAGCCAATCGACAATCCCGGCTTTTTCGGCGATACGCAGAAAGCCCAGCCACAGCGTCAGGGTGCCGAACAGCAGCACCATGACCTCCACCGACAATTTGGCCATGGCGAAAATACTTTCCACCATCGCCGCAAAAATTCCGGCGTTACCGCCCACCAGCCATTGCGCCAGTGCTGACACCATTGCCACGACAAAGAAGCCAAGCCACAGGCCATTGAGCATCAGTTAAATCCCCCGAAAGATGGGGCGAATGATAGCGGGGCTGGCAGAAACGACAAACCCCGGAATTGTCCGGGGTTTGTGTCAGCGCAATCGAGCGATCAGCCGCGAGTGATCTCGCCGGCCGGCAGCGCCTCTTTGCTGCGCCAGTGCGGCAGCGAATTCCAGTAGCGCTCGCCCTTGGCATCGTCGTACATGCCTTCCCAGCGGGAGATAACCAGCACGGCCAACGCGTTGCCGATCACGTTCAGCGCGGTACGCGCCATGTCCATCACACGGTCTACACCGGCGATAAACGCCAGGCCTTCCAATGGGATGCCCACGCTGCCCAGGGTCGCCAGCAACACCACAAAAGACACACCCGGCACACCGGCAATGCCTTTGGAGGTGACCATCAGGGTCAGGACGAGCATCAGTTGCTGGCCGATCGACAGGTCGATGCCGTACAGCTGGGCGATGAATATCGCGGCGATGCTCTGATACAAGGTCGAGCCGTCGAGATTGAACGAGTAACCCGTCGGCACCACGAAGCTGCAGATCGCCTTCGGCGCGCCATAGGCTTCCATCTTCTCGATCACACGCGGCAGCACGGTTTCGGAGCTGGCGGTGGAGTAAGCAAGCACCAGCTCATCCTTGAAGATGCGCATCAGCTTGAGAATCGAGAACCCGAACAGGCGGGCAATCATGCCCAGCACTGCAAATGCGAAGAACAGAATCGCGACGTAAACCAGGATCACCAGCTTGGCCAATGGCAGCAGCGAGGCGAAGCCGAAGTTGGCGACAGTCACCGCTATCAGGGCAAATACACCGATAGGGGCGTACTTCATGATCATGTGAGTGACTTTGAACATGCTCTCGGACACGCCTTGGAACATGGTCACCAAGGGTTCGCGCAGCTCCGGCTTGAGGCTCGACAAGCCCAGGCCGAACAGCACGGAGAAGAAGATGATCGGCAGCATCTCGCCGCGGGCGACCGCCGCGAAAATGTTCGACGGGATCAAGTTGAGAATCGTCTCGATGAACGCATGCTCATGCTGCACTTCGGCGGCGGTCGCCTGGTACTTGGAGATGTCGACGGTGCCCAGGGTGCTCATGTCGATGCCGGCGCCCGGATGGAACAGGTTGGCCAGCAACAGGCCGACCACAATGGCGATGGTGGTGACGACTTCAAAATAGAGGATGGTTTTGACACCAATGCGGCCCAGCTTTTTCGCGTCACCGACACCGGCAATGCCCACGATCAGCGAGGAGATCACGATTGGGATGACGATCATCTTGATCAGGCGAATAAAGATATCGCCTGCCGGCTGCAGCACGTTGCTGATCCACCAGGCTTTCTCGGCACTGAAATGGTTGAGCACTGCACCGATTGCGATCCCCAGCACCAAACCGATGAGGATCTGCCAGGCGAGGCTTAGCTTTGCCTTCTTCATGTCATTACCCTTACTTCAAGTGAACTTAAGGCAAATGCGCCAGCTGGACCGCCCGAAAGCGAAAAAGTGTGTGCATCTACCTCCATGGAAGGTCACCGCAGCATGGCCGAAATGGCTTACTGGCAGGCGAAAAAAGGCGCAACTATTCCCATGCACGGGAGCGACGTCTAATGCCGTAAACGCCTACCCTATGCCGAATCGGCATGGCTTTTTTAAAAAATAATTGTCTGAACGGTCAGTTCGAATGCGCCATTTAAGCGGGTGAACCGGCCGTGAAGCTGCCCATACCGCCTTGCGCAGAGGTACTGCATGACTTGGGTAGTTGGCGAGAAATGCCTATAAAATCCGCAGCCTGGCGTCAGAATCAGCCCTTGGCGTCAGGAAAAATTTCTCGATGGATGGTCGCGCCGACACACTACGTAACGGTTGGCGAAAGGTAAAACGAGGAATGCAGGCTATGAGCGGCATGATGACCGGCTAGGCACGTCAGAAGCCCGCCGCAAGTTCAGCAAGCTTGAGTACTTGTGAACTTGCGTCGCAGCTTTTCACCTGACCCGGCCCTTGCGCAGGCACTCCCTGTGCCCGTAGGTCACGCCGATCCTGATTGATCAGAGCAACCCGGCCCCCTGGTCATGCATCGCCCTTGGCGAGCAATGCAAACAGAAAGAAGCAAAGTGGCTTCTTTCTATGGACGCCGGCTCCGTGAAACGGAACCTAGTACCAATTCGGATCTTTCTTCAGCTGCTCCATGAGCAGTTTCTTCATGCCTTCATCCGGCTTACCGAGAAAACGGTAATCGGCGTGCCGCGTCGGGGATTTGTCAGCCGGCAGACCAGCCGGGACTTCCACCAACATGGCGTAGGCATCTTCCTTATCGAGGCTGAAGGCGACGATCAGGCGCTTGTTCAGACAGGTATCTGCCGTTTCACACAGCGGCCCTACCAAATACTTGTCGCCATCCTCTTCGACAGCGTTCATCTGCTCAGCCGTACTCGAAAGGTTCATTACCCATTCCGGCAGGCGCTCTTCTTTCTTCACCACGCCTTGCCAGGTTTCACGGTACTGCGCATCCGTGCTGAGCAATTCGTTGGCCCGTGATTGGCCGTCGTTGGCGGCCATCACCAGGCCACTGCCGCCCAACAGCAAGGCGGCAGCGATGGCTTTAAAAGGCAGAGTGGTCATATTCAGCCTCGGCCTTTACGACCAAAGAAGAACGAAGCGATGAACATCACCAGGAAAACCACGAACAGAATCTTGGCAATACCCGTAGCGGTGCCTGCGATACCACCGAAGCCCAGGACTGCAGCCACAATGGCGATGATCAGAAATGTGATTGCCCAACTCAACATGGTGATTCTCCTTAAGCTTTCATAGGGGTAACAGCGGTGATGCCATGCAGCCGCTCGGCATGAGCGACGTTGTGTTGCTTAGAACACCCAGCGCTCTTGAACAGGCAGTTCACTCAGGGTGGAATCCTGGTCTGCCACTCTCAGCTGCGGGGCGGTTACATCGGCGGCGGTGCTGCCAACGGAACGGAAGTGGGTCTGGGTCATGACCGGACGCTCGAATTGCGGAGTTTGCGGCTGACTCTGCTGCCAATGCTGCATCTGCTGGCCGGCAATCAAGGTAACCATCAACGCCAGACTGGCGAACAGACCTTGCTGCAGGTGCAGCGGCGATAGACGCAATTGGCTGAGGCTTTGGCGAGTCATGCTGCTTCTCCCGCATTCTGATTATTCGTTCATAACGCTCTATGCAGTACCTATTGCAGAGCGCATGCCAGTTTTTTTGCAAAATAAATCATTTATAAATCAACAGGTTATGAATTAAGTGCGGAGATACGGCACAGCATCCTGCACGATGCCCTTCCAAGAGCCGTGCGAAATGCACGATGGCCAGTGGTCGGGCCGAGGGATCGAACATGGTTACGAGATGCCGAAGCGGCGAGAAGACATGAAAAGGCCACTAGATCGGGCCTTTTACCGGGGCATGTAGGAAGATGTGTAGATAGCTACGCGACGCTGCCTTTTATCGATCAGAATAAACCATGCAACTTGCCCGATTATTCCGGGACTAAACACCAACATTCACCAACATTCATAGTTAAGGAGCGCGGGACAGATGGAATCAGCCAAGGAACTTCAAGGCCGCATTCTTTTAGTGGATGACGAGTCCGCGATCCTCCGTACCTTCCGCTATTGCCTGGAAGATGAAGGCTACACCGTTGCCACCGCCAACAGCGCGGCTCAAGCCGACGCCTTGATGCAACGCCAAGTGTTCGACCTGTGTTTTCTCGATTTGCGCCTGGGCGAAGACAACGGCCTGGATGTATTGGCGCATATGCGTGTTCAAGCGCCGTGGATGCGTGTCGTGATCGTTACGGCGCACTCCGCCGTGGATACCGCTGTGGATGCCATCCAGGCCGGCGCCGCCGACTATCTGGTCAAACCCTGCAGCCCGGACCAATTACGCCTGGCCACCGCCAAGCAATTGGAAGTGCGCCAGCTCTCGGCACGGCTCGAAGCTCTGGAAGGCGCGGTGCGCCAGCCCAAGGATGGCCTCGACTCCCACAGCCCGGCCATGATGGTGGTACTGGAAACCGCGCGACAGGTGGCCGGGACCGATGCCAATATTTTGATCCTCGGCGAATCGGGTACCGGTAAAGGCGAGTTGGCGCGGGCCATTCACGGTTGGAGCAAACGCTCCAAGAAATCCTGCGTAACTATCAACTGCCCATCGTTGACCGCAGAACTGATGGAAAGCGAACTGTTCGGCCACAGCCGCGGCGCATTTACCGGTGCCAGCGAAAGCACATTGGGCCGCGTCAACCAGGCGGACGGCGGCACGCTGTTTCTCGACGAAATCGGCGATTTTCCGCTCA
This sequence comes from Pseudomonas sp., assembly GCF_030147005.1. Taxonomy (GTDB): domain Bacteria; phylum Pseudomonadota; class Gammaproteobacteria; order Pseudomonadales; family Pseudomonadaceae; genus Aquipseudomonas. Next base: position 17,194 of record NZ_JASLAW010000173.1, on the reverse strand, counting down.
CGTTGCAACCCAAGTTGCTGCGATTTATTCAGGATAAGGAATATGAGCGTGTGGGCGACCCGGTTACCCGCCGCGCTGACGTGCGCATCCTCGCCGCCACCAACCTGAACCTGGAAGACATGGTGCGCGACGGCCGCTTCCGTGAAGATCTGCTGTATCGCCTTAACGTCATCACCCTGCACCTGCCGCCCCTGCGCGAGCGCAGTGAGGACATCCTGACCCTGGCTGACCGGTTCCTGGCGCGCTTCGTCAAGGAATATGCTCGCCCGGCGCGCGGCTTCAGCGACCAGGCGCGCGAAGCACTGCTCAACTATCGTTGGCCCGGCAACATCCGTGAGCTACGCAACGTGGTGGAACGCGCCAGCATCATCTGCCCTCAGGAAAAAGTCGAAATCAGTCATCTCGGTATGGCCGAGCAACCGACCAACAACGCGCCGCGCATTGGTGCGGCACTGAGCCTGGACGAATTGGAAAAAGCCCATATCGGCGCCGTCCTCGCCACCAGCGATACGTTGGACCAAGCCGCTCGCACCCTTGGCATTGACGCGTCGACCCTGTATCGCAAACGTAAACAGTACAACCTATGAGCTGTACCTCATGAAGCTTGCGATGAAACTGCGCACTCGGCTGTTCCTGAGCATCTCGGCGCTGATCACCGTGGCCCTGCTGGGGCTGATTCTGGGCCTGGTCAGCGTGATGCAGATGGCCAAGACCCAGGAGTCGTTGATTCGCGCCAACTTCGTCACCTTGGACCTGGGAGTCAAGTTGCGCCAGAGCCTGGGCGATCAACTGATGATGATGCTCGAACAACGCCCCGATCCAGCGGCCCTGCAAGCTTCCAAGCAGCACTACTTCGAGCTGCTGGACCAGGGCATCGCCCATGAACAGCGCGACGGTCTTACCCACGGCTTCAGTCAGGCACGCAAGGACTACGAGAAGCTGCTGCAGGCATTTGACCAGTCCCAGCAAAACCCATCTCTACCGGGCAGCAAGGAAAAGCTCACTGAAACCTTCAATAACCTGCGTAATGGGCTAATCCTCCACCACAAGCTGGCGCTGGAAAATATCAGCACAAGCGAGCATAGATCCCGTGAGCGCGCACTGCTGATTGCGAGCTTGCTGGGGCTGGTAGGCCTTGCGGTGCTGATTATCGGCTTTGTGACCGCGCATGGCATCGCCCGGCGATTCGGCGGGCCAATCGAAGCGCTGGCCAAGGCTGCCGACAAGATCGGGCAAGGCGATTTCGAAGTGACGCTTCCGATATCGTCGGCGGCGGAAATGAACCAACTGACCCGCCGCTTCGGCATCATGGCCCAGGCGTTGCGCCAACATCAGGCTACCAATGTCGATGAGTTGCTCGCGGGTCAGCAGCGGTTGCAGGCAGTGCTCGACAGCATTGACGACGGCTTGCTGATGATTGATCGCCAAGGTCACCTTGAGCACCTCAATCCTGTCGCGCAACGCCAATTGGGCTGGGACGAGGAGCGCCTCGGCCAGGGCTTGGGCGAAGCGCTGGGCCGCCCGGAAATGGATGAACAGCTGCACCTGGTGCTGCGCGGCGGCAACCTGGAACGGGCGCCGGATGATCTGGAGGTGGAAGTCGAAGGCGAGTTGCGCCTGCTGACGTACAGCCTGACCCCGGTGAGCCACACACAGGGGCATATTCTGGGGGCGGTGATGGTGCTGCATGACGTCACCGAGCAACGCGCCTTTGAGCGGGTGCGCAGCGAATTCGTATTGCGCGCCTCCCACGAGCTGCGAACACCAGTGACCGGCATGCACATGGCCTTTGGGCTATTCCGCGAACGGGCCAAGTTCCCGGCGGAATCACGCGAAGCGGACCTGCTGGATACGGTCAATGAAGAAATGCAGCGGTTGATGCAGTTGATCAACGATTTACTCAATTTTTCGCGTTATCAGAACGGCCTGCAAAAACTCACGCTCGGGCCGTGCGATGTCACCGGCTTGCTGGAAAATGCCCGGGCTCGATTCGCCGAGCAGGCGAACGCGCAACGCATTGAATTGCTGGTGGAAGCTCAATCTGACCTGCCACGCTTGTATGCCGACCAGGCACAACTGGAGCGCGTGCTCGACAACCTGCTGGGCAACGCCCTGCGACATACTGCCGAAGACGGGCAGATTCGTTTGCAGGCGCGACGTCACGGCGAACGGGTGATTATCAGCGTCGAGGACAACGGCGAGGGCATTGCGTACGGCCAGCAAGGACGCATCTTCGAGCCTTTCGTGCAGGTGGGGCGCAAAAAAGGCGGCGCCGGCCTGGGGCTGGCGCTGTGCAAGGAGATCGTGCAATTGCACGGTGGCCGCATGGGTGTGTATTCACGGCCGGGGCAGGGAACGCAGTTCTATATGGCCTTGCCTCTGTAGCCGCAATGACTAACGTTGATTGAGGGCGCGTAGAATCGCCGCACTTTGCGCATCCGGCGTTCCGTCGAACAGCGATGGACGGAAATGCATCTGGAACGCCGCGATCACGTGACGCGTGGCCACATCCAGCTCACCGCTTTGCGGTGTCTGGTAGCCCAGACGCGCCAGTTCTTGCTGGAACCAGCTGACGCTCGGCAGTTGCGCGGCGTACTGCGCCTGGAATCGAGCCACTGCCTGGGCATCCGGCCAAATCCCCAGGCCTTCATCGGCCAGACGCTTCCAAGGGAACAATGGGCCAGGGTCCAACTTGCGCAGCGGTGCGATGTCGCTGTGCCCGATGATGTTTTTCGGCTCGATCCCGTTACGCTTGCTGATGTCCTTGAGCAACACCACCAGTGACTTCACCTGCGCTTCGGAGTAGGGGTACCACACCCGGCCGGTCGGGGTATCGCTATAGCCCGGGTTGACGATCTCGATGCCGATGGAGCTGGAGTTGAGCCAGGTACGCCCCATCCACTCGCTTTCCCCCGCATGCCAGGCGCGCTGGCTTTCATCCACCAGCTTGTAGAGGGTGCCTGAGGCGTCATCGCCGACCAGGTAATGGCTGCTGACCTGACCATGGGTCAACAACGCCAGGGAGCGCTCAAGGTTGGTCGAGGTGTAATGCAGCACAACGAACTGCACGCGATTGTCGTGGTTCATCGAAGGATGGCTGGTGTTCAGGCGGGGCCCGGCAGAGCAGCCGGCGAGCAGAACAACTACAACAGCGATAAAGAGAGATTTCATGGGGGAGTCATACACAGAGGACGATAACGCAACAGTGTAACGTAACGTTAAATCCGGGGCGGCCAAATTACAGAACGGAACATCTTTTACGCCGCCTGCACCTGATTACGTCCCGCCGCCTTGGCCCTGTAGAGCGCTTCATCGGCGCGCTTGAGCGCCAGGTCACTGCGCTCGCCCGGTTGGAACTGCGCAACCCCCATGGATACCGTGATGGTCACCGGCTCGCCCTTGAAGTGGAACGGGCAAGCCTCGATGGCCATTCGCAACACTTCACCCACGGCCAAAGCGTCGGCCAAGGCTGAGTCAGGCATCAGCAACACAAATTCTTCGCCGCCGAAGCGCGCAATAAAATCGGTCGCCCGCAGGCGCTTGCTCAGCACATTGGCGATGATCTTCAACACCTTATCGCCAGCCAAATGACCGTAGCCATCGTTGATGCGCTTGAAGTGGTCCAGGTCCAGCATGGCCAATGACAGGCTGTTGCCACGCTGATGCCAGGCATTGACCTCATGATCCAGGCGCTCACTCCAGGCCGCACGGTTGGGCAGGCCGGTGAGCGGATCGAGCAGCGCCTTCTGGCGCTGTATCTCCAAATGCTCACGGTAGCCCTGGGCTTCGTGCTCCATGTTCGCCACCCGCTCCGCCAGGCCCTGGAGGCGCGCGGCCACTTCCTGTTCGCGTTGGTCGCGCTGCTGCCGATGTTCGTCCATGGTGCCGAGCAAGCCTTCAAGGTGGCTTTCCAGCACCTGCTTGAGGCTGCCCAGATCGGCTGCTTCCTGCACGCTGTTTTGCAGGCCGTCTACCTGTTCGCGAATTTGCGTGTCCAGCTCACGAGCGGCGGAACGGCTGTCGGCGTGATCCTCACTGGCGAACTGCAAATGGCCCTGGAATGCCTCAAGACGCTCGTTGAGCTGTTTAAGATAAGCCTCGAACTCATGCTGGCCGCTGTCGGTAATGGCCAGCATCAGCACCGCCAGGTCATCGAGGATCGGCAGCAGCTCGTACCAGTTCAAGCCATGGGCCAGGCGCTCGCGCATGGCTTCGGCCTGGGGGCGGTGGTGCTCGGGCAGGGACAGATCTTCCAGCAGCCCGAGCAAGGTGCCTTCAATATGCTTGGCAACCGAGCTGTAGGACGGCTCGGGCGAATCGGGCAGGGCGTAGAAACCATTCGATTGCAGAGCATCCGTGTCAGATTCAACGGTATCCAATACGGGCGGGAGTGAAAGGCTGCCGATCAGCGTTTCTTCAGGGGTGTCGACGGGGTCTTGCGGCGCTTCGATAAAGGCGGCGAGAGCGCTTTCGGCAGCGGCTTCCTCGACCGGCGCTTCAGGCGCGGTGGGTTCGGGGGTTTCGTCAGGCGTGGGCGCGGGAAAGGTTTGAGCCGGCCCTTGGAGCTCGAACGTCGCGCTGGATGGCGCCTCTTCGACGGGTGTCGCTGGCTCTGGCGCGGAGGCGGCCGTTGTTTGCGACGACGGTGCAAAAGCCCGCAATGCCTGGGTCAGCTCCTCGAATTGGGCCGGCTCTGGAGATTCAGGCGCAGCTGGCGAGGGCGTGGCGGATTTGGGCGCAGGGGGCGCCTCGGGTTCGGGCGCCGGCGCTTCGTTCGAGAGCTCTTTGGCACCAAACAAGCGCTGCAATAAACCAGGCCCGGCGCGCGGCGTTTCGCCATCCGGCTCCAGGTTATGCAGCGCCTGCGCTTGCAGGCTGCTCAATTCACTGAGCAGCAGCGGTATTTCCCGTGCCTGTCCGACTCGACCGTCAAGCTGCTTGGCAAAGGTTTTCAGCGGGCGCGCCACCTCACGGGGCAGCGGAAGTTTCTGCAACTGTGCGACCAGGGCGGTGAGGGCGGTGCTGATCTGGTCGATGCGGGTTTCGCGGCGCTGCTCAGAATCCAGTACGGCCTTTTCCAGACGCGGCAGCAAGGCGGCAAGGGCAGCGTCCATGTCGTCTGTGCGCACGACATCGCGCATTTCCTTCATGCATTGATCGACAGCGCGGTCAGTACCCTCGGCCGCCAGCGTGCTGCGCACCAGCCCCCGGCGTAGCAGGTCGAGACGGGCTGCCCAGCCGCGTTCGAGCTTGTCCTGGTGCTCGATGCTTTGAAGGTACTTTTCTTTCCAGCGCTGGGCGTCGTCGCTCATGCAGTAGGTCCGCGAGGGCCGGGGCTCAACGCGGGTAATGCATCAGCCGTCAGCGAACCCGGCAGACGAATCTCTACCGCGACCGGCAGGTGATCGGAAATGGGCTGCGCCAGAACCTGCACTCTTTCCAGAGTGAGGCTAGGGCTGAGCAGGATATGGTCCAGACAGCGCTGCGGACGCCAGCTGGGAAACGTGGCTTCGACTTGCGGCGCCAGTAAGCCGAGGTCGCGCAGCGGGGAATTCAACAGCAGGTCGTTGGCATGAGTGTTCATGTCACCCATCAGTACCTGGTGCTTGTAGTTGCCAATCAAGTCGCGCACGTAGGCTAACTGAAGGTTACGCGTACGTCCGCCGAGGGCCAGGTGCATCATCACCACCACCAACGCTTCCGGGCCTTCGCCAAAACGCACGAGGATCGCGCCACGCCCTTTGGGGCCGGGCAACGGGTGATCTTCGATGACTGTCGGCTTCAAGCGGCTGAGCACACCATTGCTGTGCTGCGCCAAGCGCCCGAGGTTGCGATTGAGTTGTTGGTACCAGTAGGGGAAGGCGCCGAGCTGGGCAAGGTGTTCCACTTGGTTGATGTAGCCGGAGCGCAGGCTACCGCCGTCGGCTTCCTGCAGGGCGACCAGGTCGAAGTCGCTGAGCAGGTCGCCGATCTTTTGCAGGTTGCCGGTACGCCCCTTGTGCGGCAGCAAGTGCTGCCAGCCACGCGTGAGATAGTGCCGATATTTCTCGGTACTGTTACCCACCTGGATATTGAAGCTGAGCAGGCGCAAACGGCTGTCTGCCGGCAGGCCTGTGGATTCCAGGTGATGTTCGTTGACCTGCGGATCATGCAGGCCTACTACGCGTTCGGTACCCCAGCGGCGCATGGCGAGCCCCTTATTTGGCTGCGCGCTCTTTGGCGATCAGCTGGTCGGCAACATTGAGAGTCTCTTCAGGGCCACCGGTACTGCCCAGGTCGAAACGGTACTTGCCGTTGACGATCAGGGTCGGTACGCCTTGCACACCATACTTCTGCGCGAGTTCCTTGGCCTTTTTGATCTGGCCCTGGATAGCAAAGGAGTTGAAGGTGGCCAGGAACTTGTCTTTGTCGACGCCCTGGGTGGCCACGAAGTCAGCCATTTCGTCTGGCTTGGTCAGGCGCTTGCCTTCCTTTTGGATCGCGTTGAATACCGCGTTGTGGACCTTATGCTCCACACCCATGGCTTCCAGGGTCAGGAACAGTTGGCCGTGGGCATCCCATGGGCCGCCGAACATGGCCGGAATGCGCTTGAAGTTCACGTCCTTGGGCAGCTTTTCGGCCCAAGGGTTGATGGTCGGTTCGAAGGCGTAGCAATGCGGGCAGCCGTACCAGAACAGCTCCACCACTTCGATCTTTCCGGGTACCGAAACCGGTACCGGGTTAGTCAGTTCGACGTAGGTTTTACCGGCCTCAAGCGGCACGTCGGCAGCTTGTGCGGTCATGCCGAAGAGACTGGCAGTGACGAGAGCGGCGCTGAGGATCAGATTACGCATGCTTTACTCCTGGACAAATAAAGTCGCCTCGCGCGACCTTTAGGTGTGACAGGCCTACGCGGACATCAGTTCGTTAGTGTAACGGCAGCGGCCACAAAAAAGGGCGGCCTAAGCCACCCTTTTTATGCTTGCATCGATGGATTAATCGAGCGTTAACGTTGCCGCCTGTCAGTGCAAGCCTTGGATGTAACTGGAGATTGCGGCAATGTCTTCGTCACTCAACTTGCGAGCGATGGTGCGCATGGTCATTGCGTCGCCATCGTTGGCGCGGCCGGCTTCTTCTTTACGGAAGTCGGTCAACTGTTTGGCGATATAGGTAGCGTGCTGACCACTCAAGTGCGGGAAGCCTGCCGCGGCGTTGCCTGCGCCATTTGGCGAGTGGCAGCCAGTACAGGCGGGCAGGCCCTTGTCCAGGTCGCCGCCACGAAACAGCTTCTCGCCACGGGCCACCAGTTTCGGATCAGCAGCTCCCACGCTGCCTTTCTGACTGGCAAAATATGCCGCCATGTCCGCCATGTCCTGATCGCTGGAGTTGGCCAGCAAGCCGGTCATTTCCAGCACCACGCGCTTGCCATCCTTGATGTCGTGCAGCTGCTTGGTCAGGTAACGTTCACCCTGGCCTGCCAGTTTGGGGAAGTTCGGCGCCGGGCTGTTACCGTCCGGTCCGTGGCAAGCACCACACACGGCGGCTTTCGCCTGCCCTGCGGTAGCGTCGCCTGCAGCATGGGCAACACCGGTGATGCCCAAGGTCAACAGCAGACTCACGATCAGTTTGTTCATCAGCTAATCCAACTACGGCTAAGGGTTTAAGAGTTATCTACCGGGTTTACTCACCATCAACTCATTGATGGCCTGGTAATCCTCAGTACTGCAGTCCATGCACAAACCACGCGGCGGCATTGCCTTGAAACCCCGGGTCACGCGCTGCATCAGCGCGACCACGCAAACTCGGTTGTACAGCGCTTCCGATTCCTGTGTAGCCTGAGCGCCGTAAACGGGATCAGGGCACCAAAAGCGAGCAACCATCGGTCATACATCGACCTTTTCAGGGTTTGAGAGCGTTTTGCGTTCTAATGCGCAATGAAGGTCTTTCGCTCCCGTGAACTTCATCCTTCGCTGGGACAAAGCACACACAAAATCTGCGGCATTATATACTGGCGCTACTGAAACGGAAACGACACCGCTTGCCGCACCCTTTTTCGGCACCGCCCACATCGGAAATCTCATGCAACTCAAGAATCCCATCCTCGGCCTGTGCCAACAGTCCACCTTTATGCTCAGCGCCGCCAAAGTGGACCAATGCCCCGATGACGAAGGCTTTGAAGTCGCCTTTGCCGGCCGTTCCAACGCTGGTAAGTCCAGCGCACTGAACACCCTGACCCACGCCAGCCTGGCGCGCACCTCGAAAACTCCAGGTCGCACGCAACTGCTCAATTTCTTCAAGCTAGACGATGATCGGCGTCTGGTCGACCTGCCGGGCTACGGTTATGCAAAAGTCCCTATTCCGTTGAAGCTGCATTGGCAGCGTCACCTGGAGGCTTATCTGGGTGGACGGGAGAGTTTGAAGGGTTTGATCCTGATGATGGATATCCGTCATCCAATGACCGATTTCGACCTGTTGATGCTCGATTGGGCGGTGGCCAGCGGCATGCCGATGCATATTCTGCTGACCAAGGCCGACAAGCTGACCTACGGCGCAGCCAAGAACACCTTGCTCAAAGTGCAGTCCGACATCCGTAAGGGTTGGGGCGACACAATCACCATCCAACTGTTCTCAGCCCCAAAACGCATGGGCCTGGAAGACGCATACGCCGTACTGGCCGGCTGGATGGAATTGGCGGACAAAGGCGCGCAAATCGCCGAATAACGTTTGCGCAGGCAAAAAAAACCCCGGACTTCGTATGGGGAGGGAAGTTCGGGGTCCAAGTTCCGGACCGCTAGGGCGGGGTCCAGATATCTGCCAACACTTAACACAACATAGGAGCATTGAAGGGCTTCACCACCCATTCAGTACCTCTGAGTGGCAGTTCACACCTTAAGTTCCGGCAGGCTTAAAAAACACTTTGAAATAACTGACGACGCCTCCGACCTACAGCGCCTCGCCATCACGCACGGTAATGGCGAAGCCGCGCAATCAATGAGCCTCGTCCCAGTTATCGCCAACGCCCACGTCCACCACCAATGGCACGTCCAGCTGCGCTGCGGCGCTCATATGCTCGCGGATCCTCTGGCTGACCTCTTCGACCAGATCCTCACGTACCTCCAGCACCAGTTCGTCGTGCACCTGGAGGATGACCTTGGCGTCCAGGCCCGACTCGGCCAGCCAATTGTCCACCTTCACCATGGCTTTCTTGATGATGTCTGCTGCCGTGCCCTGCATGGGCGCGTTGATCGCAGTGCGCTCCGCCGCGGCGCGCTCCTGAGGCTTGTTGGAGTTGATATCCGGCAAGTACAGGCGTCGTCCGAAGAAGGTTTCCACATAGCCTTGATCCGCCGCCTGGGCACGAGTGCGCTCCATGTACTCGCGCACCCCGGGATAGCGGGCGAAGTACACATCGATATAGGCCTTGGCGGTCTTGGTGTCGACGCCTATGTCCTTGCCGAGCTTCTGGGCGCCCATGCCGTAGATCAGGCCGAAGTTGATCGCCTTGGCGCTGCGGCGCTGGTTGGAGGTGACCTCGGTCAATTCAACCTTGAACACCTCGGCCGCCGTGGCGGTATGCACGTCCAGATCATTGCGAAAGGCATTCATCAACCCTTCGTCCTTCGACAGGTGCGCCATGATCCGCAGTTCGATCTGCGAATAGTCCGCTGCCAGCAGCTTGTAACCCTTGGGCGCGACAAACGCTTGGCGAATGCGGCGCCCCTCAGCGGTGCGCACCGGGATGTTCTGCAGGTTCGGATCGCTGGAGGACAAACGCCCGGTCGCCGCCACCGCCTGATGGTAAGACGTATGAATACGCCCGGTACGCGGGTTGATCTGCTCCGGCAGGCGGTCGGTATAGGTGCTTTTGAGCTTGCTCATACTGCGGTACTGCATGAGCACCTTTGGCAACGGAAAATCATCCTCGGCCAGTTTGGCCAACACTTCTTCAGCGGTGGATGCCTGACCCTTGCCGGTCTTTTTCAGCACCGGCATCCCCAGTTTCTCGTAGAGAATCGCCCCGAGCTGCTTGGGCGAACCCAAGTTGAACTCTTCGCCGGCGATCTCGAACGCCTGGCGCTCCAACTCGACCATCTTGTTGCCCAATTCGATGCTCTGGATGCCGAGCAACGCCTTGTCCACCAGCGCGCCCTGGCGCTCGATACGCGCCAGCACCGGCACCAGCGGCATCTCGATATCCGTCAGCACACTGGCCAGGCTCGGGATCGCCGCCAGCTGCGCATGCAGCTTCTGGTGCAGGCGCAACGTCACATCCGCATCTTCGGCGGCGTATGGGCCGGCTTGCTCGAGGGCGATCTGGTCGAATGTCAGTTGCTTGGCGCCCCTGCCGGCGATGTCCTGGAAGCTGACGGTGTCGTGGTCCAGGTACTTCTTGGCCAGGCTGTCCATGTCATGGCGGGTCGCGGTGGAGTTGAGTACGTAGGATTCGAGCATGGTATCGAAGGCGATGCCACGCACGGTGATACCCTGCGCCGGGTCGCCACCGATGGCGCAGTTGGCCAGGATATTCATGTCGAATTTGGCGTGCTGGCCGACCTTGAGCTTGGTCGGGTCTTCCAGCAGCGGCTTCAAGGCCAGCAGCACAGTGTCGCGGTCCAATTGTTGCGGCGCGCCGACATAGGCATGCGTCAGCGGGACATAGGCAGCTTCGTGGGGCTGCACCGCGAATGAAACCCCAACCAACTGGGCCCGCTGGGCGTCGATGCCGGTGGTCTCGGTGTCGAAGGCAAATAACGTCGCATCGTTGAGTTTCTTCAGCCAGAAATCGAACGTGGCCTGGTCAAGGATGGTGGTGTAAACCGTCTCCACCGGCACCGATATGACCGCCTCAACGAGCACGTCGGCGACCGGAGCAACTTCGCTCGCCGTCTTGAGCTCGACACGCTTGGTATCGCGCTGGATCTCTTCGTACCAGCTCTTGAATTCAAGCAGCGTGTACAACTCGAGCAGCTTTTCGCGATCCGGCTCGATCAGGTGCAAGTCGTCCAGGCCGATATCCAGGGGCACGTCGATTTTGATCGTCGCCAGCCGATAGGACAGGAACGCCATCTCCTTGTGCTCTTCCAACTTGGCCGCCAATGTCTTCGCACCACGAATCGGCAGGGTCGGCACAATGTCCAACTGCTCATACAGCTCTTTCAGGCCCCCATTGACCCCTACCAGCAAACCGGAGGCGGTCTTCGGACCAATGCCGGGAACGCCAGGGATGTTGTCGGATGAATCGCCCATCAATGCCAGATAATCGATGATCTGCTCCGGAGCGACGCCGAATTTCTCCTTTACGCCCTCGATGTCCATCGAACTACCGGTCATGGTATTGACCAAGGTAATGTGCCCGTCCACCAGCTGCGCCATGTCCTTGTCGCCGGTGGAGATCACCACTGGGCGGTCAGCGGCGGCGCTGCTGCGGGCCAGGGTGCCGATCACGTCATCGGCCTCGACGCCTTCGACGCACAGCAACGGGAAGCCCAGGGCGATCACGCTCTGGTGCAGGGGCTCGATCTGCAGGCGCATGTCATCGGGCATGCTCGGGCGATTGGCTTTGTAATCGGCGAACATTTCATCGCGAAAGGTCCCACCCTTGGCATCGAACACGACGGCGAACGGGCTGTCCGGGTATTGCTTGCGCAGGCTCTTGAGCATGTTCAACACGCCCTTGACCGCACCGGTCGGCAGGCCTTTGGAGGTGGTCAGCGGTGGCAGCGCGTGGAAGGCGCGGTACAGATAAGAAGAACCGTCCACCAGGACGAGGGGCGCTTGGCTCATGAGCAGGATCAACCTTTTCGGCGGGTCAGGCGCTAGAATAGCCGGACCAATGAAAACAAAGGGACAAGGTTATCATGCGTACATTCAATCGCCTGCTGTTCACTGGCTTGATTGCACTCGCTCCGATGGCTGCCATGGCGGCAGACGATGCCCCTTCGGGTGATCCGGAAGTAACCATTCGCACGGAAGGCGACAAGACTATTCAGGAGTACCGGCAAAACGGCTTCCTGTACGCCATCAAGGTAACGCCAAAAGGTGCTCCACCGTATTTCCTGGTACGCGCGGACGGAACCGACGCAAACTTCATCCGCTCTGACCAGCCGGATATGCTGATCCCGTCATGGAAGATCTTCGAATGGAAATGATTCCCTAACTTCAACGGCGCCGCCCTGAGCGGCGCCCGTAACGGCAGTTTTAACCATGTCTGTGTTCACCCCCCTGGCTCGGCCCGAGCTGGAAACTTTTCTTGCCCCTTACGGGCTCGGCCGCCTGCTTGATTTCCAGGGGATTGCCGCCGGTAGCGAAAACACCAATTTTTTTATCAGCCTGGAGCAGGGCGAGTTCGTCCTGACCCTGGTTGAACGTGGCCCTGTCACGGAAATGCCGTTCTTCATCGAGCTGCTCGACGTGCTCCACGACGCCGACCTGCCCGTGCCTTATGCCCTGCGCACCACCGACGGCGTGGCCCTGCGCACGCTTGCCGGCAAACCGGCCCTGCTGCAGCCACGCCTGGCCGGCAAGCACGTCACGAACGCCAACGCCCAGCATTGCGCCCAGGTCGGCGACCTGCTCGGCCACCTGCACTTGGCGACCCAGGGCGACAAGGTACTGGAGCGCAAGACCGATCGCGGGCTGGATTGGATGCTCAGTGAAGGCGCGCAGTTGATTTCGCACCTGAACGACGCGCAACAGCGCCTTTTGCAGGATGCGTTGAGCGAGATCGAAGCCCACAAGGCGCAGATCCTCGCCCTGCCACGCGCCAACGTTCATGCCGACCTGTTTCGCGACAACGCTATGTTCGAAGGCACGCACCTGACCGGCCTGATCGACTTCTACAACGCCTGCTCGGGACCGATGCTGTACGACGTCGCCATCGCCTTGAATGACTGGTGTTCGGATGTCGATGGCGTGATTGATGGCCAGCGCGCCCGTGCGTTGCTGGGTGCCTATGCGGGGCTGCGGCGATTTACCGCGAAGGAAGCCGAGCTATGGCCGACCATGCTGCGCGTGGCGTGCGTGCGGTTCTGGCTGTCACGGCTGATCGCAGCTGAGTCGTTTGCCGGGCAGGATGTATTGATTCATGACCCGGCGGAGTTCGAGCATCGCTTGGCGCAGCGCCAGCAGGTCAGCGTCAACCTGCCGTTCGCCCTTTAACGACCGTCTCGGTTGATGTGGGAGCTGGCTTGCCAGTTCCCACAAGGGGATTGCGCCGGCTGTTACAGCGATTCCAGGCATCCGGCCAGGTCATTCCCGAGTTTTTCCAGCACCTGCTCGTAGCCCTGGGCCGTGGCCGGGGTGTAGCCGCCCAGTGCATCCAGTTCCGCCAGCTTCACCGGTAAACCCGCCACCAGCGTCTCAGCCAACCTTGGTCGCAAAGGCGGCTCGCTGAACACACAAGTCTTGCCCACTTCCTGCAAACGCGTACGCATCGCCGCCACATGCTGGGCGCCCGGCTGCACTTCGGCTGCAACGCTGAATACGCCGGCATGCTTCAAGCCGTAAGCGTCTTCAAAGTAATCAAAGGCTTCATGGAAGACAAAGTAAGGCTTGCCATCAACGCCGGCCAGTCGCGTTTTCAGGCGCGTATCCAGCGCATCCAGGCGGCCCTCGAAGGCCTTCGCATTGCTCTGATAACGCTCGGCGTTGGCCGGGTCGGCGGCACTGAGGTCAGCTGCCATCCGCGCCGCGATCACCCGCGCATTCACCGTCGACAGCCACAAATGCGCATCCACGCTGCCAGGGCGATGATCATGATCATGTTCGTCGGCATCATCGGCGTGAGAGTGGCTGTCTTCGCCGAAGCGACGCAGTTTCATACCTGGCAGATCCTGTACGGCGACCGTCGCCGCAGTACGACCTTTCAGCACGCGTGGCAGAAACGTCTCCATATCCGGCCCAATCCAGTACAGCAGGTCGACCGACTGCACGCGCCGTACGTCGGATGGGCGCAATGCAAAGTTATGCGGCGACGCACCCGGCGGCAGCAGCACCTCTGGAACGGCCACCCCGTCCTGCACAGCGGCGGCGATCAGCTGCAGCGGCTTGATGCTGGTCAGCACCTTGACCTCGGCCTGAGCGGCGCCAGCCACGAACAAACTGGTGATAAATACGACAAAAACGGGAAAAAGTCGGGACACGATGACCACTCAATGGCGTAGGAACAGGTAACATAATAACGTCTCTATCAAATATCTGTCGCCGCTCATGCCAATAACACCGCTTGCCAGCCGTCCCCACGATCACTCTCACTGCGTTCACAGCGCATTGTCGGAGGCCGATACCCTCTGCGCGCAGAAGGGTTTGCGCCTGACCGCGTTGCGTCGTCGCGTGCTGGAATTAGTGTGGCAAAGCCACAAGCCGCTGGGCGCATACGACATCCTCGGCGTACTCAGCGAGCAGGACGGCCGCCGCGCCGCGCCGCCCACGGTTTACCGTGCGCTGGATTTCCTGCTGGAAAACGGCCTGGTGCACCGCATCGCCTCGCTCAATGCCTTTGTCGGCTGCAACCATCCGGAACATGCGCACCAGGGCCAGTTCCTGATTTGCCGCCAGTGCCACGCCGCCATCGAGCTTGAACAAAAAAGCATCAGTGACGCCATCATCAAATGCTCGGCCGAAGTCGGCTTCAGCGTCGAAGGGCAAACGGTCGAAGTGGTCGGCCTGTGCTCGGGCTGTCAGGGGGCTTGATGAGCAATGCGTTAATCCGCCTGGAGCAGGTCGGGGTCACATTCGCCGGGCAAAACGTGCTGGATAACATTGCGCTGAGCGTGGAGCCTGGGCAGATCGTTACCCTGATCGGGCCCAACGGTGCCGGCAAGACCACCCTGGTGCGCGCCGTGCTTGGCTTGCTCAAGCCCGACCGCGGCAGCGTGTGGCGCAAGCCCAAGCTGCGCGTGGGCTATATGCCGCAAAAGCTGCATGTGGACCCTACGCTCCCGCTTTCAGTATTGCGCTTCCTGCGCCTGGTGCCCGGCGTCGACCGTGCTCGCGCGCAGGCGGCACTCAAGGAAGTCGGCGCCGAACAGGTGATCGACAGCCCGGTGCAAAGCATCTCCGGCGGTGAAATGCAGCGCGTGCTGCTGGCCCGCGCCCTGTTGCGCGAGCCGGAGTTGCTGGTGCTCGATGAGCCCGTGCAAGGCGTCGACGTCGCCGGCCAGGCCGAGCTGTACAGCCTGATCACCCGTCTGCGCGACCGCCACGGCTGCGGCGTGCTGATGGTCTCCCACGATTTGCACTTGGTGATGAGCACCACCGACCAAGTGGTCTGCCTCAACCGTCACGTGTGTTGCTCCGGTCACCCGGAACAGGTCAGCGGCGACCCGGCATTCGTCGAGCTGTTCGGCAAAAATGCGCCAAGCCTGGCGATCTACCACCACCATCACGATCACGCCCATGATCTGCATGGCGCCGTGGTTGAAGATCCCGCCGCACCCCACCCTCATGTTCATGGAGATAGCTGCAAGCATGGCTGATTTTCTGCTCTACGCCCTGCTGGCAGGCTTGGCTTTGGCGTTGGTGGCGGGCCCGTTGGGCTCGTTCGTGGTCTGGCGGCGCATGGCGTACTTTGGCGACACCCTGTCCCACGCGGCGCTGCTCGGCGTGGCCATGGGCTTCCTGCTGGATGTGAGCCCGACCATCGCGGTCACCGTCGGCTGCCTGCTGCTGGCGGTGTTACTGGTGACGCTGCAACAGCGCCAGCCGCTGGCCTCCGATACGCTGCTGGGCATTCTGGCACCGAGCACCTTGTCCCTGGGACTGGTGGTGCTGAGCTTCATGCATGAAGTGCGCATCGACCTGATGGCCTACCTGTTCGGCGATCTGCTGGCGATCAGCCCTACCGATCTGGCGTGGATCCTGGGCGGCAGCGCGGCGGTGCTGGTGTTGCTGGTGAGCCTGTGGCGCCCGCTGCTGGCGATCACCGTGCACGAAGAACTCGCCACGGTGGAAGGCTTGCCCGTGCCAGCCCTGCGCCTGGCGCTGATGTTGTTGATCGCGGTGGTGATTGCTGTCGCGATGAAGATTGTCGGCGTATTGTTGATCACGTCACTGTTGATCATTCCCGCCGCCGCCGCTCAGCGCCATGCCCGTTCGCCGGAGCAAATGGCAATCGGCGCCAGCGTGTTGGGCATGCTGGCAGTGTGTGGGGGCCTGGCGTTGTCGTGGTTCAAGGACACGCCGGCCGGGCCGTCGATTGTGGTGTCGGCGGCTGCCCTGTTTCTGCTGAGTTTTGTCCTGCCCCGTCGAGGGGTGTAGACTTGCTCGCTTTTTGCGCAAATAGAGAGTCGCAGGAATGAAGCCGTTCACTTTCCGTTATCTGCTCCTTGCCGCATTTTCCCTGCTGCTGGGCGCCTGTCAAAGCACACCGCCCGGCGCTCCCGAAGCACCGGACCCACGCGCTGCGGCCATCGCGCAGCTGGAACAAAACCTGGCCAGCAGCGAATTGGCCACCGCCGAAGACCAGCTCGCCACGTTGCAGGCCCAGTCGCCCAATGACCCGGCGCTTGAGGCCTACCAGCGGCAGTTGGCCGAAGCTTACCTGCAGCGCAGCCAGATCGTGCTGCAAAAAGGTGACGTCAACGCCGCCGCCACAGCCCTGAGCCGTGCCCGCGCACTGATGCCCAAGGCTCCGGCCCTGACCGGTGGCGTCAACAGCGCCATCAGCCATGCGCGCAAAGCCGAGCTGGATCAGGCCGAGGCCGCCTTGAAAGCTGCCGAAGCCAAGCCCGCCGCCAAAGTCATCGACCCGGCGGCGCCGAGCACCACCGTGGCGTTGAACCTGGCGGATGTCGAAGACATGCGCCATCAGCTGGATGCCATCGCCACCGACGTGGTGAATTACCAGTGCGACGTCAGCATCCAGGTGCCACGCACCCAGGATTACCCGTGGTTGGCCACTTTGCTGACCAAACGGGTCAAGCGTATCGATGCGGGGTATGACCTGAAAATTCACCGGCAGATTTTGAAGCATATTCCGGCGCAGGTTGTGCTGATTCCGCGTAAGGCAGACTAAACGCATCGGGGGCAAGCCCCCTCCCGCATTTGAACTGTGAATACATTCAAGTGTGGGAGGGGGCTTGCCCTAATGCCAGTCAGTTAAGACAGAACCGGTCACTGTGGCGAGGGAGCTTGCTCCCGCTGGACTGCGTAGCAGTCCCATTTTTGGGGCCGCTTCGCGCCCCAACGGGAGCAAGCTCCCTCGCCACAGGTCGCA
>NZ_JASLAW010000112.1 GCF_030147005.1 Pseudomonas sp. | reverse complement strand
GCCACGACTCAGTACCCGAATTTCTTGACGACCATAGAGCATTGGAACCACCTGATCCCATCCCGAACTCAGCAGTGAAACGATGCATCGCCGATGGTAGTGTGGGGTTTCCCCATGTGAGAGTAGGTCATCGTCAAGATTAAATTCCAGAACCCCTGTTTGCTTGCGCAAACAGGGGTTTTGTTTTGGGCGGTCGAAAAGTGCCACGACGCTCATTGCGGCGCTCTTCAGTGCTAAAGTCCACGCCTAGATTCTTGCTTTCCAAGGAAACCGTTATGCCGGGTGCGACGCCCCTCAGCGCTGGATTCATGGTGGTTCACGGCAACCGCCTGGACGAGTTGCGCAGCCTGGTAGTCAGTTGGATGCGTCGTTATCCCCTCGCGCCTTTGGAAAATGAAATCGCTCTGGTCCAAAGCAACGGCATCGCCCAATGGCTCAAGCTTGCCCTGGCTGAGGATCCGCAAGAGGACGATATGGGAGGCTGCGGGATTGCAGCAGCTATCGATGTGCAATTGCCCGGCAGCTTCATGTGGCAGCTCTATCGCATGGTATTGGGCCGCGACGCAATCCCCCCTAAGTCTTTGCTTGATAAGGCCCCGCTGACTTGGCGACTCATGCGTCTGCTACCGGAGCTTATCGACCAACCACACTTCGAGCCGCTGCAACGTTTCCTGACCCACGACACCGACCTGCGAAAACGCTACCAGCTCGCCGAGCGCCTGGCCGACTTGTTCGACCAATATCAGGTGTATCGCGCCGACTGGCTGGAAGACTGGGCGGCAGGACGCCATCAGTTACGCAACGGGCGCGGCGAATCCAAACCCCTTAACGCCGCCAACTGTTGGCAGGCAGAGTTATGGCGCGCATTGCTGCTCGACGTAGGCGTGCAGGGCATGGCCGAGAGCCGTGCTGGCGTTCACCAGCGCTTTATCGAACGCATCAACACACTTGAGCAAGCGCCTCCTGGCTTACCTTCTCGAGTGATCGTTTTTGGCATTTCATCCCTGCCCGCCCAAGCGCTCGAAGCACTGGCGGGCCTGGCCCGTTTCAGCCAAGTACTGCTGTGCGTGCACAACCCTTGCCGCCATCATTGGTCGGACATCGTGGCCGACAAGGACCTGCTGCGTAACGAATACAAGCGCCAAGCGCGCAAAGCCGGCATGCCCGTCACCATTGATCCACAGACTTTGCATCAGCACGCTCATCCGTTGCTCGCCGCCTGGGGCAAGCAGGGCCGTGACTACATCAGCCTGTTGGACAGTTATGACGACCCCAACAGCTACCGCGCGGCCTTCCGTGATGGTCGTATCGACCTGTTCAGCGACAGCGAACCCACCACGCTGCTCAACCAACTCCAGGACGATATCCTCGAGCTGCGGCCACTCGATGAGACCCGTGAGCTGTGGCCTGCGGTCAACCTCAAAAGCGACTCATCCGTTCGCTTTCACATTGCCCACAGCGCCCAACGCGAAGTGGAGATTCTCCACGACCAATTGCTTCAACGCTTCAGCGCAGACCCTTTATTGCGCCCTCGGGACATCATCGTCATGGTCCCCGATGTCGACAGCTACGCACCGCACATTCGCGCGGTTTTCGGCCAGTTGGAACGAAATGACCCACGCTTCATTCCTTTCACCCTGACAGACCAGGGCCAACGCGGCCGTGACCCGCTGTTGATCGCGGTTGAGCACCTACTCAAGCTCCCCGACAGCCGATTCCCTGTCAGCGAGATTCTCGACCTGTTGGATGTTCCTGCTCTGCGCGAACGTTTCGCCATCAATGAGCGCGACCTGCCGACACTGCATCGCTGGATTGAAGGCGCGGGCATCCGCTGGGGGCTCAACGCCGAGCAGCGTGCCGGCCTGGGGCTGCCCAATGATCTGGAGCAGAACAGCTGGCGATTCGGCCTGCGGCGGATGCTGCTGGGTTACGCCGTCGGCACCGGTGTCGCGTGCGATGGCATCGAGCCCTACGACGAGATCGGTGGGCTTGATGCGGCGCTGATTGGGCCACTGGTCGCCCTGCTCGACGCTCTTAACGACGCGCATCAAGCGCTCTCGCAACCCGCACCTCCCCAAGCGTGGGGCGAGCGTCTGCAACGCTTGATGCAGCTATTTTTCCTGCCCAGCAGTGAGCACGACGACTACTTGCTAGGCCAGCTCGAACAATTAAGAGAGACCTGGCTGGAAACCTGCGAATCCGTCGGTCTGCAGGATGAATTACCGCTCACTGTGGTCCGCGAGGCGTGGCTGGCGGGGCTTGACCAAGGGCGCCTGTCCCAGCGCTTCCTCGCCGGGGCGGTCAATTTTTGCACCCTGATGCCCATGCGCGCGATCCCGTTCAAGCTGGTCTGCCTGCTCGGCATGAACGACGGCGACTACCCGCGTGCCCAGCCCCCGTTGGACTTTGACCTGATGGGCAGCGATTACCGACCAGGCGATCGTTCCCGCCGTGAAGACGATCGCTACCTGCTGCTGGAAGCCCTGCTGTCCGCGCG
Organism: Pseudomonas sp.; assembly: GCF_030147005.1. Classification (GTDB taxonomy): domain Bacteria; phylum Pseudomonadota; class Gammaproteobacteria; order Pseudomonadales; family Pseudomonadaceae; genus Aquipseudomonas. Next base: position 10,026 of record NZ_JASLAW010000112.1, on the reverse strand, counting down.
CGACCAGCTCTATATCAGTTGGGTCGGCCGTAGCATCCGTGACAACAGCGATCGCCCGGCCTCAGTGCTGATCGGCCAACTGCGCGACCATCTTGCCAGTGGCTGGCATAACGCTCAAAGCGACGAACCCCTGATCGATGCAATGACTCAGGAACACCCGCTCCAACCGTTCAGTGCCCGCTACTTCCATGAAGGCGACCCGCTGTTCAGTTACGCCCGCGAATGGCAGTTGCTACACGAAGCCCCAGTCGCGATGGCGCATGACCACGCCTTGCCACCGCACCATCAGGAAGAGCCTCTGAGTCTTGGCCAGTTGCAGGATTTTCTGCGCAATCCGGTAAAACACTTCTTCAGCCAACGTCTGAAAGTGTTCTTCGAAGCCGCCGAAGTACCGCTGGCCGACGAAGAACCCTTCGTCCTCGACGCACTGCAACGCTACAACCTCAGCGACAGCCTGCTAAGCGCGGCACTGACGCGGCCCGACCAGCCCGATCAAGCCCTCACCGCCCAAGCCTTGCGCCTGCAAGGCAGTGGCCTGCTGCCTATGGTCGGTTTCGGCGAATGCCTGCGCAACGAGCTGATCGAACCGTTGCCGGACCTGCTGCAGCGCTACCAACAACTCCTGGCGCTCTGGCCAACCCCGCATACCGGCGCTGAACCGATCAGTTTTGAGTATCAAGGCATTCAACTCGAAGGCTGGATCAGCGGCCTGCATCGACGCAGTGATGGCGGATTGTTAAGCGTTACCACCATCCCTAACAGCATCGGCTCGATCAAGACACGCAAATGGCACCGTCTGATTCGCCCCTGGGTCAATCATGTGGTCGCGTGTGCATGTGGCGTGCCGCTGAGTACCGGCCTGGTGGCAAGTGACGACACCTTGCTACTGGCCCCGCTGGACACATCCACCGCTCAGAACGTCCTTGCTGACCTGCTGCTCGCCTGGCACACCGGCATGAGCAAACCGCTGCCCGTCGCGGTAAAAACCGCCATTGCCTGGCTCGGCCAGACCGATCCGGCCAAAGCCCAAGCCGCTGCCAGCAAAGCCTACGAAGGGGACGGCATCACTACCGACGGTGAACGCCGCGAAACGCCCGCGCTCACCCGTCAGTTTCCCGACTACGCCACGCTGGTCGCCAGCGAAGAATTCGAAGGCTGGTGTGAAACCTTGTATCGCCCCCTGATCAATGCCCCGTGGCGCTCACTGTCCAGCGAGGAGGCCGGCGTATGAGCAACAAGCCCTTGGCCTTAGCCTTCCCGCTCAAAGGCAGCCAGCTGATTGAAGCCAGCGCCGGCACCGGCAAAACCTTCACGATTTCAGCCCTGTACCTGCGCCTGGTTCTCGGCAACGGTGGCGAGAAGTCCGGCTTCGGTCGCGAACTGCTGCCGCCGCAAATCCTGGTAGTGACCTTCACCGACGCCGCCACCAAGGAGCTGCGTGAACGTATCCGCATTCGCCTGGCGGAGGCCGCGCGGTTCTTCCGTGGCGAAATCGAGCAGCCCGACGCCTTGATCGCCGACCTGCGTCACCAATACCCCGAGGAACAGTGGCCCGCCTGCGCCAATCGGCTGGACATCGCTGCGCAATGGATGGACGAAGCGGCTGTTTCGACGATCCACAGCTGGTGCCAGCGCATGCTGCGCGAACACGCCTTCGACAGCGGCAGTCTGTTTACCCAGACCCTGGAAACCGACCACAGCGACCTGCTCGGTGAAGTGCTGCGCGACTACTGGCGACTGTTTTGCTACCCGATGCACGACGACGCGCTCAACTGGGTGCGCAACAACTGGGGCGGCCCGGCCGCCTTGATGCCACGGGTGCGTGCGTTGTTCGGCAGTGAGCGGCCGGCCGAGGACAGTCGCGAGCCGACCGAAATCATCACCGCCTGCCTGCAAGAGCGTCGCGAGGCGTTGACCAACATCAAAGCACCCTGGCAGCAATGGGCCGCCGAGCTGCGTGATCTGTGCCTGCAAGCCGTCGCCGCCAAAACGGTCGATGGGCGCAAAATGCAGGCGCGTTACTTCGAGCCCTGGTTTGAAAAAATCAGTGCCTGGGCCGCCGACGAAACCTTGGAACAATTGGATATCGGCACCGGGTTTACCCGGCTGACCCCCGATGGCATGGCCGAAGCCTGGAAAGGCGAGCCACCACGGCATCCCGGCATCGATGCCATGGCCGGTCTCAAAGCGGCCCTCGACGCACTCCCAACCCCGGACGCCGCCGTGTTGCAACACGCCGCCGCCTGGGTGGGCAAGCGCTTCGAAGAAGAGAAGCGGCGCCGCGCTGAAATGGGCTTCGACGACATGCTGATCCGCCTCAACGCCGCGCTCCAGGCCGACGGCGGCGAGCGCCTCGCCAGTGTGATCCGTGAGCAATTCCCGGTGGCCTTGATCGATGAATTCCAGGACACCGATCCGGTGCAATACAGCATCTTCGACAGCATTTACCGCATCGAAGAAAACCACCTGGACAGCGGCCTGTTCCTGATCGGCGACCCCAAACAGGCGATCTACGCCTTCCGGGGAGCCGATATCTACACTTACCTGCGCGCCCGGCAATCCACCACCGGCCGCCATCACACCTTGGGCACCAACTTCCGCTCCAGCCACGCGATAGTCGAGGCGGTGAACCATGTGTTCCAGCGTGCGGAAACAGGCCGGGGCGCCTTCCTGTTTCGCGAGGCCGATGGCCATAACCCGGTGCCGTTTCACCCGGTGCTGTCCCAAGGTCGCAAAGAACAGCTGCAAGTCGACGGCCAAGCGCTACCGGCGATGAACCTTTGGCACTTGGCCACCGACCAGCCGATTGCCAATGGGGTCTATCGCCAACAACTGGCGGCCGCGTGCGCCACCCAAATTGTCGAATTGCTCAATGGCGGGCAGCAGGGCACCGCTGGCTTTGTAAGAGACGACACGTTCAAAGGCGTGCTGCCGTCAGACATCGCCATCCTCGTGCGAGATGGCAAGGAAGCCCACGCCGTGCGCGCTGAGCTGGCGGCGCGGGGCGTGCGCAGTGTGTACCTGTCGGATAAAGACTCGGTCTTCGCCGCCCAGGAAGCCCACGACCTGCTGGCCTGGCTCAAAGCCTGCGCCGAGCCGGACGTCGAACGCCCGCTGCGCGCGGCCCTGGCCTGTGTCACCTTGAACCTGTCACTGGCGGAGTTGGAGCGTCTGAACCAGGACGAACTGGCGTGGGAAAGCCGCGTCATGCAGTTCCGTGGCTACCGCTCGATCTGGCGCACCCAAGGCGTGCTGCCGATGCTGCGTCGGCTGCTGCATGACTTCAAGCTGCCGCAAATCCTGATCGCCCGTAGCGATGGCGAGCGCGTGCTGACCAACCTGTTGCACCTCAGTGAGCTGCTGCAACAGGCCGCGTCCGAACTGGACGGCGAACAGGCGTTGATTCGCCATCTTGCTGAGCATCTGGCGTTGTCTGGCCAGGCCGGTGAAGAACAGATCCTGCGCCTGGAAAGCGATGAGCAACTGGTCAAAGTGGTGACTATCCACAAATCCAAGGGGCTGGAATACGATCTGGTGTTCCTGCCCTTCATCTGTTCGGCCAAACCGGTGGACGGCACTCGCTTGCCGCTGCATTACCACGACGAGCAGGGCAGATCCCACGTCAGTCTGCGGCCTACCGCCGCGTTGATCGCCCAGGCCGACGATGAGCGCCTGGCCGAAGACCTGCGCTTGCTGTATGTCGCCCTGACCCGCGCCAAACATGCCTGCTGGCTGGGCATCGCCGACCTCAAGCGCGGCAACAGTAACAGCTCCGTGCTGCACCTGTCGGCGTTGGGCTATCTGCTTGGCGCCGGTGCCTCGTTGGGCGAGTCCGCCGGCCTGGCGCGCTGGTTGATGGATGTGAAGCAGGGGTGCCCGGCAATCAGCTATGCCCACGTGCCGCAAGCGCAAGGCATCGTATTCCATCCGCCGCGCAACGAAGCCACGTTGCTGGCCCCGCTGCTGCCCAAACGCAAAGCGGCGGAGAACTGGTGGATTGCCTCCTACAGCGCCTTGCGCATTGGCGACAGCATGAGCGCCGCGAATCTTGAAGCGCCTGAAAGCCCTCAAGCTCAGAAGCTGTTCGATGACGAACGCCTTGATCCCGACGCACCGCGGGAAGTGGCGGCGTCCGGCGGCGATATTCATCGATTCCCACGCGGCCCGAATCCAGGGACCTTCCTTCATGGCTTGTTGGAATGGGCCGGTGAAGAAGGTTTCAATGTGAGCCCCGAGGCCATTGAAAAAGCCGTTGGCGCCCGTTGCAACCGCCGCAATTGGGAAGGCTGGATCGTCACGCTCAGCGCTTGGCTTGGCCACCTGTTGCAAGTGCCGCTGCCCCTGTACGACGACCGGGTCAGCTTCAGCGCGCTGCAGCAATACCAGATCGAAATGGAGTTCTGGTTCGCCAGCCACAAGGTCGACGTGCTCGCCCTCGACAAACTGGTGTGCCAGTACACCCACAACGGTGTCTCCCGCGTGGCGGCCGAACCGGTATTGCTCAACGGCATGTTCAAAGGCTTTATCGACCTGACCTTCGAGCACGATGGCCGTTATTACGTGGCTGACTACAAATCCAACTGGCTCGGCCCTGACGATTCGGCCTACACCTTGGAAGCCATGGAACAGTCGATCCTCGAGCACCGGTATGACCTGCAATACGTGCTTTACCTGCTGGCCCTGCACCGCCAACTCAAGGCGCGCCTGCCCGATTACGACTACGAGCGCCACATTGGCGGCGCTCTGTACCTGTTCCTTCGCGGTACACAGGCGGCGAGCCAGGGCGCGTACTTCACCCGGCCACCGCGTGAGTTGATCGAAGGGCTGGATCTGTTGTTCCAAGGCAAGCCTATTCCACCCAAACCCGAGCCCGCCTGGGAACAAGGAGTGCTGCTATGAGCCTGTCGCCGTTACTGCTGGAGGAACTGACGCCGCTCAGCCGTGCCGCCGACCTGGTGCAACTGCTGGAGCGCTGGGTCGATCGTGGCTGGCTGCGTGCCCTGGACAAAGCGTTCGTCGGCTTCCTGCATGAGCTTGACCCCCAGGCTGATCCCTTGGTGCTACTGGCGGCGGCATTGACCAGCCACCAACTGGGTCACGGCCATGTGTGCCTCGACCTGTTCGAAACCCTCAAGGCGCCGGACTTTGCCTTGTCACTGCCGCCCGAAGGCGATCTGCAAACCGGCGCGATGCTGTTGCCGTCGCAATTGCTCGAGGGTTTGGACGGCGCTCACTGGTGTGATGCCCTGGCTTCCAGCCGTTTGGTCGCGCTGGCCATTGATGGCAGTGAGCCGGCCCAAAGCCGCCCGTTGGTTCTGTCCGGAAAACGCCTGTATCTGCGCCGTTATTGGGCTTATGAACGGCGCATCGACAGCGCCCTGCGCCTGCGGCTGGCCAGCCACGAAAGCGTCGCCGCCGATTTGCCGCAGCGCTTGAACGGTTTGTTCGATCAACCCGCGCCCGATGGCGTGATCGACTGGCAAAAACTGGCCTGTGCCCTGGCCACCCGTGGCGCATTCAGCATCGTGACTGGCGGCCCGGGCACCGGCAAGACCACCACCGTGGTACGCCTGCTCGCGCTGTTGCAGGCGCCTGCCGTGGAAAGCGGCAATCCGTTGCGCATCCGCCTGGCCGCGCCCACCGGTAAAGCCGCCGCGCGTCTCACCGAGTCCATCAGCCAGCAAGTGCTGTCGCTGAAAGTCCCCGACAATGTGCGCGAAAAAATCCCGACCCAGGTCACCACGGTTCACCGCTTGTTGGGCAGCCGCCCTGGCACTCGACACTTTCGTCATCACGTCGGCAACCCACTGCCACTGGATGTGCTGGTGGTGGACGAAGCTTCGATGATCGATTTGGAAATGATGGCCAACCTGCTCGACGCCTTGCCATCCCACGCTCGCTTGGTGCTGCTGGGTGACAAGGACCAGCTCGCGTCGGTAGAGGCGGGCGCCGTGCTGGGCGATTTGTGCCGCGATGCCGAGGCCGGTTGGTACAGCCCGGCCACTCGCCAATGGCTGCAAGCGGTCAGCGCTGAAGACCTGGGCAACAGCGGCTTGCAGGAAGACCTCGACGGCAGTCATCCCCTGGCCCAGCAGGTGGTGATGCTGCGCTACTCGCGTCGTTTCGGCGAGGGCAGCGGCATCGGCCAACTGGCGCGCTGGGTGAATCAGCAGAACCCTGAACAAGCGCGCAAGCTGCTGGCCGCACGTACTCATGACGACCTGTTTTGTCTCAGCCTCAAGGGCGAGCATGATCACGCGCTTGAGCGCCTGGTGCTGGACGGACAGGGCGAAGGAGCCCAGGGCTATCGCTATTACCTGAACTTGCTGCGGTCGGCGCGCCCTGCACCGGATACTCCGCGTGACGACGACGCCTGGACCCACTGGGCGCAACAACTGCTGCAGGCCTTCGACGCGTTCCAACTGCTCTGCGCCGTGCGCAAAGGCCCTTGGGGCGTCGAAGGGTTGAACCTGCGCATTACCGCCGCCTTGCGCAAGGTACGGCTGATCGAGGGCGACGAGCAGTGGTATGAAGGTCGCCCGGTGTTGATGACCCGTAACGACTATGGTCTGGGCTTGATGAACGGTGATATCGGCATCGCTTTGAAACTGCCCGAAAGCGACGGTGGCCCTCAGGTGCTGCGCGTGGCCTTCCCGCGAAATGACGGCCAGGGTGGCGTGCGCTTCGTGCTGCCCAGCCGGCTCAACGACGTGGAAACGGTCTATGCCATGACCGTGCACAAATCCCAGGGCTCGGAGTTCACCCACACCGCGTTGATCCTGCCGGACGCGTTGAACCCGGTACTCACCAAAGAACTTATCTACACCGGTATCACGCGTGCCAAGCGCTGGTTCAGCCTGATCGAGCCGCGTGCCGGGGTATTTGAAGAGGCCGTACGGCGCAGGGTCAAACGCTTGAGCGGGCTGATGCTGGAGTTGGACGCCACGGCCGATAAAACTGACTGATCGGTCATGTAATATTTCTGATCCAGGTGCCTGATTTTTCTGAAAAAATACTCAGCCCGCGAAGCCCTGCTTCGTGGGGTTTTTCGTTGCTGTGCTATCGTTGCGGCATCACCTTGAAACTTCTTGAGAGAATAGCTGCATGAACGTGGCCGTCTCGCCCACAGAGCGTAGTTGGAGCTGGAGACGCCTGTTGCAGGTGGCAGTGCTGTGCCTGCTCGCTCCGCAGGCGTGGGCGCAAACGTCCAGCCTGGCTGAGCAGCGCGCCCAGGCGGTCACCCAAGTCGTGCTCGGTATCCTCAGTTATGCCCGTTGGCCGGTGGAGCCTGCGCAACTGCGCTTGTGCATCGTCGGGCCCACCCAATACACCGACGATTTGATCAAAGGCACCACCCAGGCTACCGGGCGTCCGGTGGCAGTGCGACGCCTGCTGGCGAGCAATCCCGATATCGTCAGTGCCTGCGACGCCGTTTACATCGGCAAACTCAGCGCTGACGAACGCACCGCGTTGTTTGCCTCGTTGATCGGCCACCCGGTGCTCAGCATCAGCGAAGGCGGCGACCACTGCACCGTGGGGAGCCTGTTCTGCCTGCGGGTGAGTGATGCGCAAGTGTCGTTTGAGGTGAACCTGGATTCCGTGGCCCGCAGCGGCGTACGCATTCACCCCAGCGTGCTGCAACTGTCGCGCCGTCGAGCGCCGGCGCCATGAAGCCGGTTAAAACGCGACCGACCCTGGGTTCGGTCATCGGCAGAGGGCACATGATCCTGGCCCTGGTGGCAGTGACCTTGGCCAGCGTGTCCCTGACCCTGCTCGGCGTGTTGGCGCTGAGGGTGTACGCCGAACATAACCTGCATTTGATCGCACGCTCGATCAATTACACCGTGGAAGCGGCCGTGGTGTTCGACGACAGCGCCGCCGCCACGGAAGCGCTGAGCCTGATCGCGTCGACCGAAGAGGTGGCCCAGGCCGAAGTCTTCGACGCCAGTGGCAAACCCCTGGCGCAATGGGTGCGGCCGAACACCGGCATGTTGTCACGGATTGAACTCGAACTGGCGCATGCCTTGCTTGAGCAACCCATCAGCCAGCCGATCATGCATCAAGGGCAAACGGTCGGCAGCATCCACTTGACCGGTCATGGCGGCAGCCTGTTGCGCTTCTTGCTCAGCGGCTTGGCGGGCATTGTGATCTGCACGGCGCTCAGCGCCTGGGTAGCCCTGCACCTGGCGCGGCGCCTGTTGAAAGGTATTACCGAGCCGCTGCAAAGCCTCGCCGCCGTGGCCCACGCCGCCCGCAGCGAGCGTGACTTCGACCGCCGCGTCCCTCCGGCGCGAATCGCCGAACTCGACAGCCTGGGCAGCGACTTCAACGCCCTGCTGGGCGAGATGGAAGCCTGGCAGAGCCACCTGCAAAGCGAAAACGAAACCCTTGCCCACCAAGCCAGCCACGACAGCCTCACCGGCCTGCCTAACCGTGCGGTCTTCGAGGCCCGGTTGATTCGAGCCTTGCGCAGCGCCGCCAAGGCCAATGAGCGGGTGGCGGTGCTGTTTCTCGACAGCGATCGTTTCAAAGACATCAACGACAACTTCGGCCACGCAGCCGGCGACGCTGTATTGGTGGCCGTTGCCGACCGCGTGCGCGCACAACTGCGCGAAGATGACCTGGTGGCCCGCCTGGGCGGCGATGAATTCGCCATCCTGCTCGCGCCGTTGCAAAAAACCGAAGATGCGCAACGCATCGCCGACAAGATCATTGCCAGCATGGACCAGCCGATCCCGCTGCCCGGCAACACCCAGGTGTCGACCTCCCTCAGCATCGGCATCGCCCTTTATCCCGATCATGGCGCCACTCCCGGCACCTTGCTCAATGCCGCCGACGCGGCGATGTACCAGGCCAAGCGGCTGTCCCTGGGCAGCCAGCAAACGGCGGAGTCGGAGCGCCCCGTCGTCAACGTCCAGCACAGGAGCTAACCCCTTGTTCTCTAACCCACGCGTTCTATTCATCACCTTACTTCTCGCTTGCCTGGCCCTCGGCGGCTGCCAGAGCGCACCGCCAAAAGGCCTGAGCCCGGCGCAGGTCGCCGTGCTCAAGCAGCAGGGCTTCGAGCTGACTGACGAAGGTTGGGCCTTTGGCCTGTCTGGCAAAGTGCTGTTTGGCAGCGACGTCGAAACCCTCAACCAGCCCAGCACCGACATCGTCGAACGCATCGGCAAGGCCCTGGTCGGCGCAGGCATCCAACGCGTGCGCGTCGACGGCCACACCGACGCGTCGGGCAAAGAACTCTACAACCAGGCGTTGTCCCTGCGCCGTGCTGAAAGTGTGGGCAAGGTGCTGATCAGCGTTGGCATGAAAGAACAAAACGTCCAACTGCGCGGCCTGGGCAGCAGCGAGCCGGTGGCGGCGAATACAACCACGGCGGGGCGCACCGAGAATCGGCGCGTGTCGATTGTGGTCATCGCGGACTAAGACCTCCCACCCGCCTCAACCTGCAATGCGATGCGATGCGATGCGGTGCAATGCGATGCAATCGATGCAATGCGGTGCAATGCGATGCGATGCGGTGCAATGCGGTGCGGTGCGGTGCGATGCGATGCGATGCGGTGCAATGCGATGCGATGCGGTGCGGTGCAATGCGGTGCAATGCGGTGCGATGCGATGCGATGCGATGTGGGACGGGCATGCCCTTACGCCCCGTCAGTCAAGAAGGAACGCGATACTGTGGCGAGGGAGCTTGCTCCCGCTGGACTGCGTAGCAGTCCCATTTTCTGCGGGCGCTTTGCTACCCAGCGGGAGCAAGCTCCCTCGCCAAAGGTCACAGGTTGCCCGCTCTAGCGCTTGACCGATTGGCTTCAGGGCATGCCCCTCCACGGTTGAATGCGCAGCGCACTCAGTCCGCAAAGCGCATCTCCCGCGATGCAATGCGATGCGATGCAATGTGGGACGGGCATGCCCTTACGCCCCGTCAGTCAAGAAGGAACGCGATACTGTGGCGAGGGAGCTTGCTCCCGCTGGACTGCGTAGCAGTCCCATTTTCTGCGGGCGCTTTGCTACCCAGCGGGAGCAAGC
>NZ_JASLAW010000105.1 GCF_030147005.1 Pseudomonas sp. | reverse complement strand
AATTTGTGGTCGGGGGCTTGCACGCCAACGGGGTATATCAGCCACTACATCTGACCACTTATACGCCCCATCCGCGAGCACGCCCGCTCCCACATTGCCTTGCATCGTTTACTGGAACAACGACTCACTCGACAAGCCGTTCTTCTCAAGGATCTCGCGCAAGCGCTTGAGGCCTTCTACCTGAATCTGCCGAACCCGCTCACGGGTCAGGCCAATCTCCAGGCCTACATCCTCCAGGGTGCTGCTCTCATGACCGCGCAGGCCGAAGCGGCGAATCACCACCTCGCGCTGCTTGTCCGTGAGCTCCGACAGCCACTGGTCGATGCTTTGAGACAGATCATCATCCTGCAACAGCTCGCAGGGATCTGTCGGGCGATCATCTGTCAGCGTGTCCAGCAAGGTTTTATCCGAATCCGGACCCAGCGAGACATCGACCGAAGACACGCGCTCATTAAGGCCGAGCATGCGCTTGACCTCCCCTACCGGTTTTTCCAGCAGGTTGGCGATTTCTTCGGGCGAAGGTTCATGATCGAGTTTCTGTGTCAGCTCACGCGCTGCCCGCAGGTACACGTTGAGCTCCTTGACCACATGGATCGGCAACCGGATCGTGCGGGTCTGATTCATGATCGCCCGTTCGATGGTCTGGCGAATCCACCAGGTGGCATAGGTCGAGAAGCGAAAGCCCCGCTCAGGGTCGAATTTCTCCACCGCCCGGATCAAGCCGAGGTTGCCCTCCTCGATCAAGTCCAGCAGTGACAACCCGCGATTGACGTAGCGTCGGGCGATTTTAACCACCAGGCGCAGGTTACTTTCAATCATGCGTTTACGCCCAGCCGGATCCCCTTTCTGCGACAGACGCGCAAAATGGACTTCTTCTTCGGGGGTAAGCAAGGGGGAAAAGCCGATTTCATTGAGGTACAACTGGGTCGCGTCGAGCGCCCGTGTGTAGTCAATGTACTTGTGTTGCTTTAACGCGGAGGAGTTTTTGGATTTGGTGCGAACTGAGGGTGGTGAAGCCCCCTCATTATCTGACATCGTTTCCGTAGTGATGCCGGCCTCCATAAGGAGAACCTCATCGTCGATGTCAAACTCCGGCGCTTCTTTACTGAGAGCCATTGTTATAGTCCTTTGGTGAGTTCGACCTCAAGCTCAAGCGACGCCTTTATCCTTGGCAACGCTGGAGCCTGTTCCTTCTACGTGAGGGAACAGGCTGGCAACACATCAACGGCGGGGTAGGAATTGCAATGGATCTACAGGCTTCCCTTGACGGCGAATCTCAAAGTGCAGTTTCACCCGGTCCGTGCCCGTTGAACCCATTTCGGCAATTGTCTGTCCGACCTTGACTTGCTGCCCCTCCCGAACCAACAACCTGCGGTTATGACCGTAGGCACTGACGTAGGTATCGCTGTGTTTGATGATGACCAGCTCGCCGTAGCCCCGTAAACCACTCCCGGCGTACACCACTGTCCCATCAGACGCAGCCAAAACAGGCTGTCCCAAATCCCCGGCGATATCAATGCCTTTATTCAAACTGCCGTTTGAAGAGAATTTTCCAATCAACACTCCGTTTGAGGGCCATCCCCAACCGGTCGGCGCGGGTCCCGCAGGTGGCAGCGGCGCGGGTGCCGGCTTGCTCGCAACCGAAGGCGCGGCGGTGCCCGCAGGCCGAGTAATGATGGTGGTTTTGCTCGAAGAGGAAGACGAAGATCCTGACTTTGTCACCACAGCCGTAGGCGCCGACCCGGCGCGGCCATCGAAACGAATCGTCTGCCCCGGATGAATCGTATAAGGCACAGGAATATTGTTACGAGCTGCGAGTGCCTTGTAATCCCAACCATAACGGAAGGCAATCGAGAACAGGGTGTCGCCCTTGCGTACCACGTACTGGCCAGTAGTCACCGTCGGCTTTTGCGGTGCTCCATTAGTACGGTCAACTACCCGTGCACCACCGGATGGCGTGCTCGAGCAGGCTGCCAGTAAGGAACTCAAGACAAGGCCAAGCACCAGTCGCTGAAAGCTTGCTTTACTCATTCGCTGCGCAGGACCTGTGAGACTCACCCGCCGCTCCCTTTGTGGTGGCTGAACATTAACGCCCGTATCAGGCTTGAAATATGACGCAAGTATAACTGGGCATTGGCTTTTCACCGGCACAACGACTGAAACGAAAAATTCATCATGCTCCACTCCGGCCCCCACCGCTGTTGAATCTATAGACCCCGCTGTAAGACACATCCGCGTCTATGGAATTCACTGCCTGGAAACAAATGATCAGGCCAGCGGGCCGTTGAGCAACGGCACGAACCGCACAGCGCCCAGCACATGACGGGAAAAGCCTTCGTCTTCTCGGATAATGAGCATCAATTGTTGCACTTCGCCGGAGCCCACCGGGATGACCAGCCGGCCGCCCGGAGCCAGTTGATCCAGCAGCGCCTGGGGCACATCGGTGGCCACCGCGGTCACAATGATGCCGTTGTAGGGCGCCAATGCAGGCCAGCCTTCCCAGCCATCCCCCCAACGAAACACCACATTACGCAGGTTCAGCTCCACCAGGCGCTCCTTGGCGCGATCCTGCAGCACCTTGATGCGCTCAACCGAGAACACTCGTTCGACCAGCTGCGACAACACGGCCGTCTGGTAGCCGGAGCCGGTACCGATTTCCAGCACCTTGTCCAACGGCCCCGCAGCCAGCAACAGTTCGCTCATGCGCGCGACCATATACGGCTGGGAGATAGTCTGGTTATGGCCGATCGGCAACGCCGTGTCTTCGTAGGCGCGGTGCGCAAGGGCTTCGTCGACAAACAGGTGCCGAGGCGTGCGCCGGATCACTTCCAGCACCTGCGCATTGGACAAGCCTTCTTCGTACAACCGCTGGATCAAACGCTCGCGGGTGCGCTGGGAGGTCATCCCGATGCCGCGGCGCAACAGGTCGTCTTGTTCACGAGCCATCAGCGCAGTCCCTCCAGCCAGCCATCAAGACCACTGAAGGCATCACTGAAGGTGCGATCGAATTGCAACGGGGTAATCGATACATAACCTTGCATCACCGCATGAAAGTCCGTGCCCTCGCCACCATCCTCGGCGTCGCCGGCCGCTGCGATCCAATAGCCTTCCTTGCCACGCGGGTCGACCACCTTCAACGGTGCCGCCGCACGGGCACGGTGCCCCAGCCGCGTCAGCTGGATACCGCGAATATGATCCAGAGGCAGGTTGGGGATATTGACGTTAAGCACTGTGCGCGGCGGCAGGTCCAGGGAACCGTGCGCCTCCACAAACATGCGCGCGTAATACGCCGCTGTCGCCAAGTTATCCAGTTGCCGTGAGGCGAAGGAAAAGGCAAACCCGGTCCGACCGAGAAAGCGCCCTTCAAGGGCGGCCGCGACGGTGCCGGAATACAGCACATCATCGCCCAGGTTCGCGCCCAGGTTGATGCCCGAAACCACCAGGTCCGGCGCGTGCTCCAGCAAGCTGTTGATCGCCAGGTGCACGCAGTCGGTGGGGGTGCCGTTCACGCTGATAAAGCCATTGGCCAGGCGCTGCGGGTGCAACGGACGATCAAGCGTCAGCGAACTGCTGGCGCCGCTCCTGTCGTGGTCGGGGGCAACCACCACGCATTCGGCGTAGTCCGCCAGCGCAGCATGAAGCGCGGCGAGACCGGGTGCGGTGGCACCGTCATCGTTTGATATCAGAATACGCATGGGTTGTCCGTCGGCCCCACCGGCACCAGATCAAAAAGCTCGCGCACCAATACAGTGGCGAAGCATCCGGCCGGCAGGACGAATTCCAATTGCAGAATGTCAGGCCCGGGATAATGCCACGTCAACCCGCCAATGGGCAGTCGCAGAATGCGACGTTCTTGGCTCATACCCGCATTCACCAGCCAATCACGTAGGTCAGCTTCTGCGGCAGCGACGGATTGCTCCAATTCATAGGTAAGACCTTTGGCCGGTGAGTCGCCCTCACCCCACTGCGGGCCGGTGGGATGCAGGTCCAGAATCGCGAGGCGCGGATCGCTGCATTCAGCCTCCCCGGCGGGGAAAAAACTGCGGCTGTCGGTGAAGGCCAGCAGGTCGCCGACTTGGGCACGCTGCCAGGAGCCGTCAGCGACGCGCGCCGCCAACACTTTGTTGAACAGAAAGCTACGGGCCGTGGACAGCAGCCGCGAACGCACATTGCGCTGTTCCGGCAAGGCCTTGCGAGCCGCCCAGTCGCGGGCGTCGACGACATTGCCGCCGTTATGGCCGAAACGCTGGGTGCCGAAATAGTTGGGAAGGCCGTGCTGGGCAATCAGTCGCAAACGCGCATCGATGGCGGCGGTATCGCCGGTCAACTGGGTCAGGCGCAAGGTAAAGCCGTTGGCCGCATGCGCACCGCGCTGCAGCTTGCGCTTGTGCCGCGCGGTTTTCAGGATCTTGAGGGTGTCGTTCTCGGCGGCACTCATGTCCGGGTCGGCCTTGCCGGGCAATTGCACGCTGAACCATTGACGGGTCAACGCCTGGCGATCCTTGAGCCCGGCATAGCTGACGGTGCGCAACGGCACGCCAGCCGCCTTGGCGATACGCCGCGCCGCTTCCTCGGTATTCAGGCCGCGCTTCTCCACCCACAACCACAGGTGCTCGCCCTCGCCGGTCAGGGGGATGTCGAGCACTTCGTCTACCTGGAAATCTTCAGCAGTAGCCTTCAGGACCGCGCTGCCCAAGGCCTCGCCGTAGGCACGCGGGCCGAGCAATTCAAATTCATTCATGCGCGCAGCAACAAGGCGACGGAGTGCACGGCGATGCCCTCTTCACGACCGGTAAACCCGAGCTTTTCGGTGGTGGTGGCTTTCACGTTCACTTGGTCCAATTCTATTTGCAGGTCTGCGGCAATCAGGGCACGCATCGACTCGATGTGCGGGGCCATTTTTGGCGCCTGGGCCACGATGGTGTTATCGACGTTGCCGACCTTCCAGCCCTTGGCATGGATCAAGCCGACGACGTGGCGCAGCAGTACACGACTGTCCGCGCCTTTGAAGGTTGGGTCGGTGTCCGGAAAGTGCTTGCCGATATCACCCAGCGCCGCTGCGCCGAGCAACGCATCGCTCAAGGCGTGCAAGACAACGTCGCCGTCGGAATGAGCCAGCAGCCCATGGTGGTGCGCGATACGCACGCCGCCCAAAGTGATGAAATCGCCTTCAGCGAAACGGTGCACATCGTAGCCGTGGCCAATACGCATAAAAAAACGCCCCGATTTAATTCAGGGCGTGATTCTACCTACTTTTGCCTCACATTAACCGAGCAAAGCGCGACCATGATGGCGCAAATGGTCGTCGATGAAGCTGGCGATAAAGAAGTAGCTGTGGTCGTAGCCCGGTTGCATCCGCAGTTCCAGCGCATGACCGGCCGCCTTGGCCGCTTGCTGCAGAGCCTCGGGCTTGAGCTGCACGGCGAGGAAATCGTCGCGATCGCCCTGGTCCACCAACAGCGGCAACTGCTCCGAGGCTTCGCTGATCAGCACGCTGGCGTCCCATTCACGCCACTTCGAGCGCTCTTCTCCCAGGTAACGGGTGAAAGCTTTCTGCCCCCACGGGCAATCCATCGGATTGTTGATCGGCGAAAATGCCGACACGGACAGGTAACGCCCAGGGTTGCGCAGCGCGCAGACCAACGCACCATGACCGCCCATCGAGTGGCCGCTGATGCCCCGCTTGTCCGAAGCCGGGAAATGCGCTTCCACCAACGCCGGCAATTCCTGCACCACGTAGTCATGCATCCGATAATGCTTGGCCCAGGGTTCCTGGGTGGCATTCAAATAGAAACCGGCCCCCAGGCCGAAGTCCCAGGCGCTGTCCGGGTCGTCGGGCACACTGGGGCCACGCGGGCTGGTATCCGGCGCCACGATGATCAAGCCCAGCTCGGCGGCCAAGCGATGGGCGCCGGCCTTTTGCATGAAGTTCTCATCGGTGCAGGTCAAGCCGGACAGCCAGTACAGCACCGGCAGCTTGCCGCCCTGCTCCGCTTGCGGCGGCAGGTAGACCGCGAAGGTCATGTCGCAATCAAGCACATCGGAGTGATGCTTATAGCGTTTATGCCAGCCGCCGAAGCTTTTCTGGCATGACAGATTTTCCAGACTCATGGCCCACCTCAGAAGTGGATGACGGTACGAATGCTCTTGCCTTCATGCATCAGGTCAAACGCTTTGTTGATGTCTTCCAGGCCCATGGTGTGGGTGATGAAAGTGTCCAGCGGGATCTCGCCGGTCTGGGCCATTTCCACGTAGCTTGGCAATTCCGTGCGCCCGCGCACGCCGCCAAATGCAGACCCGCGCCAGACGCGGCCGGTCACCAGCTGGAATGGACGGGTGGCGATTTCCTGGCCGGCACCGGCCACGCCGATGATCACCGACTCGCCCCAACCTTTATGGCAGCACTCAAGGGCCGCACGCATCAGTTGCACATTGCCGATGCACTCGAAGGAAAAGTCCACGCCACCATCGGTCAAATCGACAATCACGTCCTGGATCGGGCGGTCATAGTCTTTCGGGTTGATGCAGTCGGTAGCGCCCAGTTGCTTGGCGATTTCGAATTTGGCCGGGTTGATGTCGATGGCAATAATGCGCCCCGCCTTGGCTTTCACCGCGCCGATCACCGCCGAGAGGCCGATGCCGCCCAAACCGAAGATGGCCACGGTATCACCCGGCTTGACCTTGGCGGTGTTGAGCACCGCGCCGATACCGGTAGTAACGCCACACCCCAGCAGGCAAACCTTTTCCAGCGGCGCTTCCTTAGAAATCTTGGCGACAGAGATTTCCGGCAACACGGTGTACTCGGAGAACGTCGAGGTACCCATGTAGTGGAAAATCGACTGGCCTTTGTAGGAGAAGCGCGTGGTGCCGTCAGGCATCAAACCTTTGCCCTGGGTGGAGCGAATGGCCTGACACAGGTTGGTCTTGCCCGACAGGCAGAATTTGCACTTGCCGCATTCCGGGGTGTACAGCGGGATGACATGGTCGCCGACGGCAACAGAGGTCACGCCCTCGCCAATGGCCTCAACCACTGCACCGCCTTCATGACCCAGGATCGAAGGGAAGATACCTTCCGGGTCTGCACCCGACAGCGTGTAGGCGTCGGTATGGCATACGCCGGACGCGACCACGCGCAGCAGCACTTCGCCAGCCTTGGGCATGGCGACATCGACTTCCACAATCTCAAGGGGTTTATTGGCTTCGAAGGCTACGGCGGCACGGGACTTGATCATCCGAGTTTCTCCAGGGAGTAAAAAATGATTGGATGAGTGTAAAACATGGCTCCTTGATTAATAATCCAAACAAAAGCAAAACATTATTGCTGTACAGGGACAATAACCATGTTGGAGAACCGCTGGGAAGGCATCGATGAGTTCGTCGCCGTGGCCGAATGCAGCCAATTCACCGCGGCGGCCGAACGCCTGGGGGTATCGTCGTCCCATATCAGCCGCCAAGTGGCACGCCTGGAAGAACGGCTGCAAACACGCTTGTTGTATCGCAGCACACGCAAGGTCACGCTGACCGAAGCGGGTCAGACCTTTCTGCAACACTGCCAACGCTTGCAGGACGGTCGCGAAGAAGCCCTGCGTGCGGTGGGCGATCTGGCCAGTGAACCCAAGGGCATGTTGCGCATGACCTGTGCCGTGGCCTATGGCGAACGCTTTATCGTGCCGCTGGTAACAGGGTTCATGGCGCTTTATCCGCAGTTGCGGGTCGATATCGAACTGAGCAACCGCCAGTTGGACCTGGTGCACGAAGGCCTGGACCTGGCGATTCGCCTCGGGCGCCTGCAAGACTCGCGCATGGTTGCCAGCCGCCTGGCTGCGCGACGCATGTATTTGTGTGCGTCACCCTCCTACCTCGCCCGGTATGGTCGGCCACACAGCTTGTCGGAGTTGAGTCGGCATAATTGCCTGATCGGCAGTTCGGATATCTGGCAACTGGCCCAGGACGGACGCGAGTTTTCCCAGCGCGTGCAGGGCAATTGGCGCTGCAACAGTGGCCAGGCGGTGCTGGATGCCGCGCTGCAAGGCATGGGGCTGTGCCAGTTGCCGGACTATTACGTGCTGGAGCATTTGCACAGTGGCGCGCTGGTGTCGTTGCTGGAGGCGCACCAGCCGCCGAATACGGCCGTGTGGGCGTTGTATCCGCAGCAGCGGCACTTATCGCCGAAGGTCAGGAAGTTGGTGGATTTCTTGAAGGAAGGATTGGCGGAGCGGCCGGAGTACAGCGGGTGATCATGGACTGCCTGCACCGGCCCCATCGCGGGCAGGCCCTGCCTCCACAGTTAACCGGGTTGTCTGAGGAAAAGGTGATCGAATGCGGGAGCTGGCGAGACTGTCAGAAATTTTGTGTTCGGGCATAACATGTAGCTAGAGGTGCATGTATGCCGACAAAAAAGAAGCCCGCCAATGCAGCAGCGAGGGAGTTACCCTCGATCCCCCAAGAACTGATCGAGCAGTTTGTTAAAGG
>NZ_JASLAW010000026.1 GCF_030147005.1 Pseudomonas sp. | reverse complement strand
TCCCACATAAATCCTGGGTTGGCTTTTGGGTCAACGCCGACGGGGGCGGCGTTGCTCATCATCGGTACGAATCGGTACCGGCTGCAGCGGAGGCTCGATCAAGCCCAGCGCAACGCCAAGGTCATGGAGCCAGGTTTGGATTTTCTCTTTCATGATTTGCCCCCTTTGAGGGTAATGCGAGTAGGCGCCTGTTCTGTCGCCTTTTCCTACACTGATAGTAGCCCTAAGTCCTACGTATTGCTTGCGCGAAACCACAATGAACTATTACTGAATGGATCTGAATCCTGTCGGATCGTTCAAGCAATCTCGCGCCGGTCCTGCAAGCACTCTGCCCGGTCCGCCTGCTGCAGCTCGATCCATGCATTGAGGTTAGCGCCGAGCATACCCTTTCGCCACATCAACCAGGTGGTGGCAGTGGCAAAAGGCCCTATCAACGGATGAACGGACACGCTGTCCTTGCCTGGCAAGCTGTCGAGCATGGATTCAGACATCAACGCCACGCCGGAGCCTGCGATGACACACGCGAGCATGCCCTGGTAGGACTCGATCTCGATGGCACGGCCCATGGCCACGCGATCGTGGGAAAACCAGGTTTCCAGGCGGGTGCGATAGGCGCAACTGCGGCGGAAGGTGAATACCGAGCGGCCGGCGACATCCTGGGGCCCGCGTACCGGCGGGTGATCGGCCTCGCAAATGATCACCAGGCGCTCTTCACACAGCGGCACACCGTCCAGCGTAGCAATGGTCACCGGGCCATCCACCAGCGCCGCATCCAGCCGTCCGGTGATCAACCCTTCGAGCAGCTCGCCGCTCGGCGCAGATTGCACCTGCAGGTTCACCATCGGATAGGCCTTGTGATAACGCGCCAACAGTTTAGGCAAGTGGATCGCTGCCGTGCTGTACATGCTGCCGAGTACAAAGTCACCGGCCGGTTGCCCGCCCTGCACGGCGCCGTGCGCTTCGTCGTGCAGCGCCAGTAGACGGGTGCTGTAGTCCAACAGCACTTTGCCTGCGGGAGAAAGCTGCAAACGCTGGCGTTCACGCACAAACAGCTCGACGCCGAGCTGTTCTTCCATCTGCTTGAGCCGGGTCGACAGGTTCGACGGCACACGGTGCAGACGCTCGGCGGCGCGGGTAATGGAACCCTCCTCGGCCACCGCCTGGAAGATGCGCAGTTGACTGAACTCCATACCTTTCTCCAAAACTGAACAAGTTGCTCACTATTATTCATTTTTACAGAAAGTCAATCCGCCTTAGCCTGACGGTCTTCGCAATGGTTGCAGGACACTTGAACATGTCGCCGCTGATTCGCTTAACCGCCAGCTTTGTCGCCCTGATGATGGCCATGGGTATTGGCCGCTTTGCCCTTACCCCACAGATGCCGCATTTGCTCAGCGAAGGTCAGATCGACTTGACCGGCGCCGGGTTGATCGCGGCCGCCAACTACCTGGGCTACTTCGTCGGTGCCGTGGACTCGATATTCGCGCGCACTCATCACCATATTAAGGGCCGCCTGTACGGCGGACTGTGGCTCTGCGTGCTGCTGACGCTGGCGTCCTACTGGGCCCATGGCTTCTGGCCCCACCTGTTGCTGCGTTTCGGCACGGGGGTCGCCAGCGCCTGGGCTTTGGTGATGATCACCAGCCTGAGCCAACCGCTGGCGATTGCCGTCGGCAGGCCACGCCTGGGAGCGCTGGTATTCGCCGGGCCGGGCTTGGGCATATTGCTGACCGGCATGCTGGCGCTGGGCTCCAACCTGCTGGGGCAACGTTCCGCGACGTTATGGCTGGTGTACGGCGTTGTGGCACTGATGATGCTACTGGCCATCCTGCCCTTCTTGCCCAAGCCAACCGCTCTGGCCGCACCCGTCTCCAGCACAGGCAACAACGGCAGCATCGCGCACTTAGGCTGGATCTATTTCCTGTACGGCCTGGGCTACATCATTCCAGCGACCTTCCTGTCGCAAATGGCCAGCGCGCAATTCAAGGGCGCCTGGCAGGCCGACTTGTTCTGGCCTTGCTTTGGCCTGGCCGCCGCGACGGGCGTGGTAATTGCAAGCCTGCGCCGCAAGGATCCGGAAACCACCCGGCGCTGGCTGATGACCACGCTGTGGCTGCAAGCGGCGGGCGTATTCACGTGTTTGTTGGGTAACGGCTGGGGCCTGGCGCTGGGGGTGTTGCTGTGCGGGGCACCGTTCCTGGCCTGCATGCAGTTGGTCATGGCGCGCTTACGCGAAGTAGCGCCCCACGGCTACCAGCGCAGCACCGGGCTGTTGACGGCCAGCTTTGCCGTTGGCCAACTGAGCGGACCGCTGCTGGCCTCTGTGAGCAGCCACTTGAGCGGAGGCTTGCAACCCGCGTTGGTGATTGCAGGTTGCGGCTTGTTGGTGGCCGGTAGTGTATTGATCAGCCGCAACGCCGCAGTGAAGCCGATCGCGACGCCCACCAGCGTTGCCGGCACCAAGGCGAACAAGCTGGCAGTAAAGACTTAGGCACCGGCGCTGTGTGCAATCAATGACGCGCCCGGTGTGCGCACAGGTAGCCGACAGTGCAACAGATCGCAGTCAGCACCGTACCCCACGCCATGTCCATTACCGCCAAGCCTGCGGACCAGCCTTGCAGTGTGGCCCAATTGCTCAGGTCGTAAGTGCCATAGGCGACCAGCCCGAGCAAGGCGCCCATACGCGCAGCGCGTTGCCAGCTTGCGCTTGGCAAGACAACGAAGACCACGCAACCGAGGACGTACAACAGATAAAACACAACAGCGGGCAACAGGCGGGGCTGATCGAGCATCAGCGAGCCGAGCAGGTTTTTATAGGTAGGCCCCATGAGGACGCCGAGCCAGAGGCCGTCGAGCACCAGGAAGGCGAACAAGGTGCCGAGATAGGCAAACAGCGTTTTCTTCGACATTCAAACGACCTCTGTGGTCGGCTCGCGGCGTGGGAGCCTGCCCCCACGCCACCTTAAGCCCAGTCATACAGAGAGCGAACCGCAATCAGCTTAGTTCAATGCGGTCCGCATGAATCACAATCTGCCCCTGCTTGTAGAGTGCACCAATGGCCTTTTTGAAGTTGCCCTTGCTCACGCCGAACAAATTGCTGATCACTGCCGGATCGCTCTTATCACTGACCGGCAAGGTGCCGTTGTTGTCACGCAATTTGGCAAGAATCTTAGAGTTGAGGCTGGAGGCCGCTTCCTGGCCAACCGGCTGCAAGCTCAAGCTGATGTTGCCATCGGCGCGAATCTCTTTGATGAACCCTTTCTCTTCCTTGCCTGGGCGCAGAAACTTGAACACTTCATTCTTGTGGATCAGGCCCCAGTGCTTGTTGTTGATGATCGCTTTGAAGCCCATGTCCGTGGCTTCGGCCACCAACAGGTCGACTTCCTGGCCCACCTGGTAATTGGCCGGGGTTTTGTCCAGGTAGCGGTCAAGACGCGCGGTGGCGGTGATGCGCCTGGTGTGCTTGTCGAGGTAGACATGCACCACGCAGTATTCTCCGGCGCTCAATTGACGCTTTTCTTCCGAATAGGGCAGCAACAGATCTTTCGGCAGCCCCCAATCGAGGAACACGCCGATGCTGTTGACTTCCACCACTTTCAAACTGGCAAACTCGCCCACTTGAACTTTGGGTTTTTCGGTGGTGGCGATAAGTTTGTCATCGCTGTCCAGATAAATGAAAACGTTAAGCCAGTCTTCATCTTCACTGGGAATGTCTTTGGGGATATACCGATTAGGCAAGAGGATTTCACCGTCTTGCGCACCATCCAGGTACAAACCAAAGTTAGTGTGTTTAACCACTTGCAAACTGTTGTAGCGCCCGACTAAAGCCATTTCCAAATACCCTCATTGCGTGGGCGGCATTCTACCCGAGTTGTGCCGGGCACGCGCGCGCGCCTGAAAAATCTGCGGCCTGGTGTGGCGCTCCAATGGCACTACTCCGCTCGTCTGATCAATCTCACGAATTTTGCCGCTCGCAGGCCCCCGTTCGCCCCATGCTTTCGAGTTAAAACAGCAAGTTAGCGGATTAATCCTTCGATCAAGTCAGGCCGTTTGCAGCCGTCGCAGTTAATTCCTCGGGGATATTTGCCAAGCAATTGTCAAGTATTTCCTGTACGATGCCTGGCCAAGTTAATTCTCTACAGGTTAGTGGCCGCCATGCGCGTAAAAGCATCCAATAGCAAAGCAAAGCCAGCTCCCGCCGTTGAAACCAGCGAATCGATCAACAGCCAGATTGCTGCGTTTCTCAAGTCCGGTGGTGAAATCCAGCAAATTGCAAAGGGCGTGAGCGGCCAGACTTTCGGCCCGTCCAAGCAGATCAGCCTGGGCAAAAAGTAAAACCTGCGCAACGCACCTGGTCCCTAAGCGTCTTGCCTTCAAGGCGCTAGGACTAGAGCCCGAAATACCCTCGCATCACTTTGATCCTTGCGCTAATCGACGAACGGGCCTCACCCGCGGGCATTCGTCGGTATCCTTGCACACGTCTAGCACGGGCATCTGCCTGATTTCCCTCATCACTGCTCCTCGCTTTTCATGGAGTGAAGCATGCTCAAATCCTGTATTTTTCTGGTCAGCGCACTTGCCGCTTGCCCGCTCGCCGAAGCGCAGATCTTCCAGCGCGAACTGGGCGACTTCGACCTGAAATTGGGCACCACCCCCAGCCGCACCATGGCCCAGGGCCTGGTCAAGCCGACCTCTCCCGGCAGCGACGCGTTCCATGGCGGGCTGGACCTGAGCCACGACAGCGGCCTGTACTTCGGCCAGTTTTCACCGAACATGGGGTTGTCCTCGCCCAGCACGCTTGAATTCGATTCCTACATGGGCTTCAAGCACCCCTTCGACCAGACGCTGGGCTACGAAGTGGGCTTGATCCACTACAGCTACCCCAAGCTCAGCCCCCTCGACAGCCAGGCGTTCTACGGCGGCCTGAATCTGCTGGGCAATCGCTTTGGCGTGTCCTTCAGCAATGACCCGGACCGTCAGGACAGCACGTTGTTTGCCGACCTCGGCGGCACCCAGCCTTTCGGCATCGGCGTCAGCATGAAGTACACCACCCATCAATTGGGCACCCCGGTATCGGTGCAGAACGGCGCCATCAGCAGCTTCAGCGACTGGTCAGTGCAATTATCCCGGGCCTGGAAAGGTGTCGACCTGGACCTGATCTACAGTGACTCCAGCCTCAGCGGCGGTGACTGCTCGGCCTACTCCGGACACAATTCGCAATGTGACGGCCTGTTGACCTTGAAGGCTGTCCGGTCGTTTTATTGATGGGCTGAACTGTCGCACCCGCTGCAGGTTCACATGCATTAACCCCATCCCTGCAAGGACTCGCCCATGTTGCGCCGGCTCAAACTCCTGGTGATATTGCTGTCCCTGAGCCTGGTGCTCGCCGGCTGTAATCGCGTGGGCCTGGCCTACCGCAATCTCGACGTGATCATTCCCTGGACACTCAACGACTACCTGGACATGAACGCCGGGCAAAAGGGCTGGTTCAACGACACACTCAAGCAACACCTGGCCTGGCACTGCACCACGCAATTGCCGGGTTACCTCGACTGGCTGGACCGCCTGCAGCAGATGGTCGACAACAACCAGGTCACCGATGCCGCCTTGCAGGCCCGCACCGTCGAAGCCAAACAGGCCATCGCCGAGGTCGCCCGTGAGATCACCCCGTCGGCCATCGAACTCCTGCAAGGCCTGGATGATCAGCAGGTCAAAGAAATGAATGAAGCCCTGGCCAAAGACCTGCGCAAGCGCCAGGACGAATACCTAAAGCCGCCCCTGGCCCAGCAGATCAAGGAACGCGCCGAGCGTATGAACAAGCGCCTCGACGCGTGGATGGGGCCGCTCAGTGCCAGCCAGCAGCGTCGAGTAACGGCATGGTCCATGGCATTGGGCGAGCAGAACGAGCAATGGATCGGCAACCGCGCGCATTGGCAGGCGCAGTTTATCGAAGCCGTGCAACAGCGCCGCGATGCCGACTTCCCGCAGAAAATGCAGCGACTGCTGGTGGACAGGGAAAGTCTATGGACCCCGGAATACCGCGCCGCCTATGCCCAGACCGAGGCGGCAGCGCGCAGTCTGCTTGTGGATCTGATGGCTGAGAGCACCGTGCAACAGCGCCTCAAGCTCACACAAAAAATCGACGGCGTACGCAGCGATTTCAAAGCGCTCAAATGCCTCAAGGCCGGCGCAAATCAATAGGAGCGGAAGCAAGGCTCCCGCCCATAGTTGGGCTCAGGCTAGATAGCGCCACCGGCAATCGCCGCTTTCGAAGCCACTCGATCAAAGGTGGCTTCATCCAGCGCGTCGTCCTGCTTGTCCATTACGTGGCGGGGATGGTCATTGCCAGGGATCGAACTGTCGATCAGCGACAGCAGGCTTGCACCCCGTGGCGTCAAGATGAAGTTCTCACCGTTACCGCCTTCCTCTTCGGGGCGCGATTCAATAAACCCGCGCTTGAACAGCAGCGCCTCGTAGTCCGCCGCAGTCTTTTTCAGCGCGTCCAGGTTCCCGATGGACTCACCCGCTGTCGCCTTCTCGGCCGCTTCCTGCTCAGCGTACTTGCGCGGAGCGAAACTGCCTTCACCGTTCTGCACCTCATGCAGCAGACGTTCGATCAAATCCCAGTTGTACTTCGTCATCCTGATTCCTCCTGCAGGCCGATGGAGAATTAGCCCGTCAAAGGTAGTGACAGGTGTGGGCAACAGCCGTTCAACCCAACAGACGGGCGTCATTTCTCTGAACTTTACAGACGTTAGCTGCATCAACTGCCCATCACCACCAAGGAAGTCCGACCATGAAGACCTTGATGAACCTGGCCATCGCCGCCACGCTATTAAGCGCCCTGCCCGCTTGGGCCTGCACGCCTGACGAGGCCACAGCCAAGCGTGAAGAGCTGGCCGAGCAAGTGAGCCGGCTGACGGAGCAGAATCCGCAGAAAGCCAAGGAGATGAATGACGAGTTGCAGAAAATGGATCTGGATACCGAAAGCGCGCAATTCCCGGACAAGTGCCAGTTGATCGATGCGCGGCTCAAGGAGCTGAAGGAAGCGGCCATCAAGGCTAAAAACTGATAGCGAAAAAAAACCGGACATCGTCCGGTTTTTTTATGCCCAACTGCTTATTCGGCGGCTGGCGCTTCTGGCTTGCGGCGCTTGAGCGGCGCCATGCCGTCTTTGCTGACGAGCGACAGGTTGTCGGTCTTCGGGCGGTTGGCGATCTTGCGCTTGGTCGGCGACTTGGCGCCGGCCTTTTTCTTCTCACCCTTGGCGTCGGTCTTTTTCTTCTTCACGCCAACGGCCTTGCCTGATGCCTTGACCTTCTTCGGCCCGGTGTAGGTGCCTTTGACTTCCTTGATGGTGCGGCGCTCGAACGATTGCTTCAGATAGCGCTCGATGCTCGACATCAGGTTCCAGTCACCGTGACAAATCAGCGAGATGGCCAGGCCATCGTTGCCGGCACGCCCGGTACGGCCGATACGGTGGACGTATTCGTCGCCGCTGCGCGGCATGTCGAAGTTGATCACCATGTCCAGGCCATCCACGTCAAGGCCGCGTGCGGCGACGTCGGTGGCGACTAGAATCTTCACGCCGCCTGCCTTGAGGCGGTCGATGGCCAGCTTGCGATCCTTCTGGTCCTTTTCACCGTGCAGCACGAACGCTTTGTATTCCTGCGCCACCAGGCGGCCGTAAATACGGTCGGCAGCGGCTCGGGTGTTGGTGAACACGATGGCCTTCTGGTAGGTCTCGTTGGCCAGCAACCAGTTGAGGATCTGTTCCTTGTGCACGTTGTGGTCAGCGGTGACGATCTGCTGACGCGTGGTCGCGTTCAGGTCGCTGACGTTGTTGACTTGCAGGTGTTCAGGATTGTTCAGGACCTTGGCGACCATGTCGCGCAGGGTCGAGCCGCCGGTGGTGGCGGAGAACAACATGGTCTGCTGGCGGTTGATGCACTCGGCGACCAGGCGCTGTACATCGTCGGCAAAACCCATGTCGAGCATGCGGTCGGCTTCGTCAAGCACCAGCACTTCGACTTCCTTGAGGTCGAGGTTGCCGGCATTGAGCTGCTCGATCATGCGGCCTGGGGTGCCGATCAGGATGTCCGGCACCTTGCGCAGCATGGCGGCCTGGACCTTGAAGTCTTCACCGCCGGTGATCAGGCCGGACTTGATGAAGGTGAACTGCGAGAAGCGCTCCACTTCCTTCAGGGTCTGCTGGGCCAGCTCGCGGGTCGGCAGCAGGATCAGGGTCTTGATGCTGACGCGGACCTTGGCCGGACCGATCAGGCGGTTGAGAATCGGCAAGACGAAAGCCGCGGTCTTGCCGCTGCCGGTTTGCGCCGTCACCCGCAGGTCACGCCCTTGGAGCGCGAGCGGGATGGCCGCTGCTTGCACAGGCGTAGGCTCGACAAATTTAAGCTCGGCCACGGCTTTGAGCAGGCGTTCGTGCAGGGCGAATTGGGAAAACACGGGTGCTACCTCGAAGAAATACAAAATATCAGCTGCATAGGTTACCGGTTTCGGCCGTCCAAACCGAGTTTCTTTACGCGAACGGTGCTAATCAGCTGCTTTTTTGTCAGCGGTTTTGTCCAGGCCGTCAACTTTGCTGCACTTAAATGCTCTAATCGCCCCCGTGTTGTCTTACAGAAGAATCGGTTCACTCATGGACATAAAAAAGCTCTGGCTCAACATCCAAGACCTTTGGGGCGCCCTCGATGAACACCCGGTCCTGCATTCCAGCCTCGGCTTGCTGATATTGCTGGGTGTGGCCTTGTTGGTGGGACGCGTGGCGCGTTACCTCATCCTGCACGCGCTCAAATTGCTCGGCCGGCAACCGGCGCTGCACTGGCTGAACGACCTGCGGCATAACAAAGTCTTCCATCGCCTGGCGCAGATGACGCCGTCTTTGGTGATCCAGTTCGGCCTGTACCTGGTACCCGACCTGAGCAAGACCGCCATCCTGTTCATCGGCAACGTGGCCCTGGCGATCACCATTCTGTTCATGGTGCTGGCGATGAGCGCCCTACTCAACGCCCTGCTGGATATCTACGCACGCACCGAACACGCCCGCACCCGCTCGATCAAGGGCTATGTGCAACTGGCGAAGATGGTGCTGTTCGTGTTTGGCGCAATCATTATCGTCGCCACCCTGATCGACCGTTCGCCGCTGTTGCTGCTATCGGGCCTGGGTGCGATGTCGGCGGTGATTCTGTTGGTGTACAAAGACACCCTGCTGTCGTTCGTCGCCAGTGTGCAATTGACCAGCAACGACATGCTGCGGGTCGGCGACTGGATCGAAATGCCCCAGGTCGGTGCCGACGGCGATGTGGTGGATATCACTCTACACACGGTCAAGGTGCAGAACTTCGACAAGACCATCGTCTCCATTCCCACGTGGCGCCTGATGTCCGAGTCGTTCAAGAACTGGCGCGGCATGCAGGCCTCCGGCGGACGGCGCATCAAGCGCAGTCTGTTCATTGACGCCAGTGGCGTGCGCTTTCTGCGCGATGACGAAGAAGAGCGCATGACCCAGGTGCACCTGCTCACCGGCTACATCGGCCGCAAGCAGGCCGAACTCAAGGCCTGGAACGAGGCACAGGGCCACAGCGCGCAACTGTCGGCCAACCGCCGACGCATGACCAACCTGGGGACCTTCCGCGCCTATGCCCTGGCGTACCTGCAAAGCCACCCCGACATCCAGCCGAACATGACCTGCATGGTGCGCCAGATGCAAACCACCGCCCAGGGTGTGCCGCTGGAGATCTACTGCTTCACCCGCACCACGGCGTGGGCGGATTACGAGCGGATCCAGGGGGATATTTTCGATTATCTATTGGCGGTGTTGCCGGAGTTCGGCTTGAGCCTGTACCAGCAGCCGAGCGGCACGGACCTGCGTAGCGGGTTGTTTGCGATGACGCAAAATGCGAAAGGCGTGGAAAGCCTGGAACACTGACAAAGCGCGCTGCGAGGGGCTGGCCGCCCCCTCGCAGTGACAGCTACCAAAGCTGCAACTGCAGATCATCGGTCACTGGGCAAAGGTACTCAACGCCCTGCGGCTACCGCCCATATCCCGCGTCGTTACGGATATGCCCGGCGTCTTCCTGCCCCACCAACTCACCGCTACATGAGCTTTCTCCTGGGTGCCTTTGCCACCTTCGGCTGACGGGCGCCCTTGGCATGCCTAAGAAAATCCGACGGACATGTGTAGTCGGGGGCCCAAAAAAATCAACTCACCCAAATACCAAAAGAAGACTCCACCTATGCGTTTAGTGAAATTCACTATATACGCACCCGATTTTCAATCTGTTTTTAGAAAAACCAAATCTATAGCATCTCGCCATCGAACAACTCAGCTAGAAGGCACTACTTATGTTATGGACAACTAAGCTGTCAGAGGATGCGCCACATTTCGAATTAAATTCAGATGCCGAGGCATTGACTCACTACTGTAGCGCCGCTGCCTTTGCCCAGCCGCGCAGCTTTTATACCAATAGCCCCTACCAGCGCCCTTCCAGGCCGCAGGATATTTCCGACTTAATTATCAGCACCCGTCTGACAAGCGATCAACTTTCAAACAGCCACCATCTATTGGCGCAACGGTTGTTATTGAATATCTACGAGCAGGACTTGGTATTTTTGCCCAAGCCGCCGATGGAACTCGACGTTAGGGAATTCAAACAGTTTTACGACCCTCAGCATGCCGCCAGCGGCAAGAAGATCCGTCCATTGCTGGAGCAATACCTGTACGACTGGCTCAAGGAAGAAGTGCATATCAACGGTTCATGGTGCCTGGATTCGTTTGTCGCCCACACCGACAAAGCCCTGGAGGATGTCGCACAGTCCGAGTCCAAGCTGTACAAGGTACTGACCACCAGCCGCCACCCTGAACGTGCCGCGCGTTTTTTCATGACGCAGTGCGCTGGCGACTTCCTCAGTGAAGCCTCGGCGATGGCGCGTAATGTGCTGGGCAACTGCGGTGTATACACCAGCGAGTTATTCAAGATCCTCATCGACGAATATGGCTACGGCGTCGATAAAAAGAAACACAGCACCATTTTTGAAGACATGCTCAAAGACATGGGCATGTCGCATCACGTGCACCACTATTGGCAGTTCTATACCGCCGGTTCGCTGTCGCTGACCAACTACTTCCATTATGTGTCGGCCAATCATGGCGAACTGTTCCGCTACATTGGCGCCATGTATTACACCGAGGCCACCCTGGCCCTCACGACCAAACACCAGTCGAGTGCCATCAAGTCCATTTTCAAAGACACCGTCTCCACCGACTATTTCGATGAACACTCACACATTGATGTGCATCACGGAAGAATGGCGTTGCAACGTCTTATCCTGCCCATGATCAAGCAATTCGGCAGCAAGATCATTCCAGACCTCATCCGCGGTTTCGAGGAGTTCAGGTTGCTGCAGGACATCGCCGACGAAGAACTCTACGCCCATATCCAATGGCATGACGCGCTGGATGAACACCGTGCACAGGCTGCGGTGCAGCAAGGCCTGAAGCCGGTGGACCTGCGCATTACCGAGACCGAACACGAACTGTCGGTTCCGCACACCCACCCCAATGACGAGCTGTTCTGGGTTGAAACCGGCGAGCTGGATTTTGTCGCCAGCCCGGAGCTGTCCGTGCGCCTGAAGGCCGGGGAAGGCGTGGTGATTCCCAAGGGAATGCTGCATGGCACCCGCATCGTCAGCCCATCCTGCACTTATACCGTCACGGCCCTTTGAGTAGGCAGTCCCATGAAAGCCATCCGTTTGAACCTTACCGATGCCAACTTTGTGGCCGTAGAAGACAAGACCTATTTTCTCAAGCGCCATACGTATTCGACGCAGTTGTTGCCAACCACCTGCCCCCATCGCGGCGGCCCTTTGCACATGGGTGAAACCACCGGAGACGGGCAAAGTGTGATCTGCCCCTGGCACGACAACGCTTACAAGATGTGCAACCTGGAAAAAAAATCGCCACCCACCGTTCGCGTCAGAAACCAGCTCAGCACCGTCGTGGGTGACACCGAACGGTGCGTGCCTTTACTCAAACTCTCTCGTTACGACTGATGACCCTATGAACAATAAATCAACACTGACAGCGTTCTACTCAATCGTGACCCTGTTTACCGGCCTGGACATGGCGATTGTCATTGCCATGGTCTGGTTCGGCCTGGAAACCACCGGTTCGACATTCCTGGTGGGGGCCACCTTGTGCGTGGCGACCGTGGTGCCGTATGTGTGCGAACAATACATCGGTAAATTCTTCACCATTGAACTGAGCATGAAACGGCTGCTGTACATCCGCCTGATCGCGTTTGCCGCCGTTCTTGGGCTGTCGTTCACCGATGCCGCGATGCTGCCCATCGGCTTCCTGGCCATCGCCTTCGTGGTCGGCGTCACGGACTATTTCACCATCAGCACGCTTGAATCGAAAAATACCAAACTGGTATTGGCCGGTGCGACCGACAGCGACACCTCGGCGCGGCTGATGCAAACGTCCATCCAGATTGGCGCCTTTGGCGGTGCGCTGCTGGGCGGCGTTATCGTGGACGTATTCTCGGTCAGCCAGACCCTTCAGATCATCAGCCTGGCGGCGATTGTCTCGCTGGCGGCGATCCTTTTCGTGCGGGCCACGCCCAGCGCCGACGCTACCGAGCAGGCCAGCGACAGCCCTGTCGCCCAGGCGCTGAACCTGCCGCGAAACCTTTATGTGCTGATCATCGTGTTGAGCATGATCGGGTTCCATATCGGCGCCTTCAACAGCCTGGTGCCGATCGTGTTTCAAAAGCTCAATGAATGGAACGCCACCCTGTTCGGCGTGGCCAGCGGTCTGGCGGGCCTGGGTGCATTCAGCGCGGCGGTGTTGCCCCGTATCAAGCTCAACAGCTACAGCGCCATCTTGCTGGTGCTGCTGGCGGACGTGGCAATCGTGTATTTCCAGAACCTCTACGTGATGATGGTGGCCGCATTCCTGCTGGGCTTTTGCATCAACAGCCTGCGCATCCAATTGCGTAAAAACCTGATCGAGTCGGCACCCAACGCTCGGGTTGCCGACGTGATCGCCGCAAAAAGTTCGCTCTACTACCTGCTGGTCAGCGGCTCGGCGCCCATGATCCTGACGTTTTTTACCACCGCAGGATTTCTCGGACTGGAAGGTGCGCGCCTGTTGATGATCGTCTCCGCCGGCCTGTTGGCCGCTGCGGTGCTGGCGTGGAATCTGACCCCGGCGGTCCCGGCCACCGCGACCCTTGAATAAGGAATGCCCGATGAAAACCGTACTGATCGTCGACCCGTTCTCCACAGGCAAACTCTATGCGCCTTTGCTCAAGGCTCAGGGCGTGAAGTGTATCGCGGTGATCTCCGCGGACACTTTGCCCAAACATTTCACTGACGACTTGATCAGGGAAGATTTCGAGCAGGTTTACCACTGGGAAGAAAGCCTGTTGGAGCCCCTCGAAGCGCTGTCATTGAGCGCGGTGATCGCAGGCTGCGAAACCGCCATCTATCTCACCGATTACCTCACCGAAGTGCTGCGTATTCCAGGCAACAGCCGCATCA
Organism: Pseudomonas sp.; assembly: GCF_030147005.1. Classification (GTDB taxonomy): domain Bacteria; phylum Pseudomonadota; class Gammaproteobacteria; order Pseudomonadales; family Pseudomonadaceae; genus Aquipseudomonas. The sequence continues at coordinate 5,519 of NZ_JASLAW010000026.1, read as the reverse complement.
CCAGCGACCTGCGGCGCAACAAGTTTTCCATGCAGCAGGCGCTCAAGAAACAGGGGCTGGCGAACATTGCTTCACAGCTGCTGAGTTCGCCAAGCCGCATCCGGGATGTGGTTGATTCGCTGGAGGAAGCGGCCACCTATGTGGTCAAACCCTTGAATTCGGCCGCCACCGAAGGCGTGGTATTCGCCCAGGGCAAGCACGAAGTGGAAACCGCCTTGAACAATGCGGCCTGGCGGCAGAAAAACGACCTTGGGGAATACAACCTCGGTTTTATCGTGCAGCCGTTCGTATCAGGCCCTGAGTACGTGGTGGACATGGTCGCCTTTGATGGCGAGTACACCATTGCCACAGTGTGCAAATACACCAAGATTCACAAAAACGGCAGCAAGTTTGTTTATGAAAGCCTGGACACACTCGACCCCCAGGCAGAGGAACTGCAACCGCTGATCGACTACGCCCGGCTGGCAGCGGCGGCCTTGAGCATAGAGATCGGGCCGATTCATATGGAAATCATCTGGTCCGACACCGGCCCGGTGATGATTGAAGCCGGTGGCCGCTTGCATGGCGGCATCGCCCCACTGCTGTTCCAACAGGTCTACCAGCCGGACCTGTTATCGCTGGCCATCGACAGCTACCTCGGCCGGCCTCGCCCACCGGCCGGCGCTGCGCGTGAGATCAGCCATGGTCGTATTGGCTTTTTCTGCTCGGACGAACGCCGCCTCTTCAATGCACCTTCCCCGCAGGCGCTGCAGAGCGCGATGCTGGACGAAGCTTATTGCGGCCATCGCTTCTTCATCACCCCAGGAGATACCACGCCGGTCACGATCGACTTCGCCACCTGCCCTGGCCTGTTCTGGTTGCAACACGCGAGTACGCAACAGTTGGATGCCAGCACCGACCTTCTCCGTAAAAAGCTATGGAGCTAAGGGCATGAAAAGTCGTTTGATTATCCGAAAGTCAGCCCTTGACGTGGGCCTTCGCAATGCGTGTGCCGCGGTTGTCGACAACATCCGCGTGTCTGACGACCAGAGTTTCGTCAGCCTGCTGCAAAGCAACCTGAACCACGTGGCCTCACGTCTCAACGAACTGGACTCCAACCGCGTTTATGAAGGGTTTGCCAGGCAGCTTGAAAAGCTCGGCTACACCAATACGGTCAGTGCCAACGAAAAACTGCTGCGGCGCTTCATCGCCAACGGAATACGCCCCATCAATAACGTCGTCGATGCCTATAACGCGGTGGCGATCCGACATGGCGTCAGCATAGGTGTGCACACCTACCATCAGAGGGACGATATCTACGTCATGCGTTCGCAGGCGCCGAGGGCCTTCCGTCCGCTGTTTGCCAAGAAGGACGTCGTGATTCCGGCGGGCGACATCGTCTATACCTGCGGTGACGCGCCTTTGGCGAGCATCGGCAAAGTCGATGCCGATGCCCATGACTTCAGACTGACGAACGCATCGTCCAGCCTGCTGGTGGTGGTACTGGGGCATGACGACACGACGCTCGAGTTCAACCAGACGGTCATCGCAGAATTTGTGAACACCCTTCGCCAGACGATGCCTGACCTAAGTCATTACTTTCTCGAAACCCACCACGACCACGCCTGAGCCTGCCAGCGCGTAGTCGCTGTCGTTCCAGACGGCATCGGCTACCGCCAGGCCTTGAGCACCGGATTGACCACCACCTCGTTTACATGCTCGATCTTCAGCAGGTTTTCCTTGAGCACCATCAATTCTTCGAATTGGCGGTAGCGGACCTCGAGCATCATGTCCACGTCGCCAAACAGCGAATAGGCCTGCACCACCTCGCGAAACTGGTGGATTTTCGGAAATACCAGGTGACAAGTACTGCCGTTGAGGTTGAGCATCAAAAATGCTGATTGCTGTGCTTCATCACCCTCGGCGACATGGATGGTGAAGCCCAGGATGATGCCCTTTTCGATCAATTTCTGAACCCGCGATTCCACGGCGGTTCGAGACTTATGAACCTGGCGCGCCAGCTCCGCCAGGCTGACCCGGGAGTCATCCTTCAGGGCAGCAATTATCAGTTCATCGACCTTGTCCACTCTGCCACCCCCACACCGTTCCTTTCGATAACACAGTTTCATTACCGCTCACACATAGCTGGAACCATCAGGTCGCCGACTCTACGCCAGACGTCCGCTTAATACCCAATCGGCTGACCCACACCGCCCCCAGAATCACCAGGCCGCCCAAGGCCAGCCTTCCCAGCGGCTCATGCTGGTTCCAGATCAGCAGGTTCAGCAGCAGCCCCACCGGCACATGCAGGTTGTTCATCACCGCGAGGGTGCCGCCATTGACCAGGCAGGCCCCCTTGTTCCACCAGTACATGCCCAATGCGGTGCTGACCAGCCCCAGGAATACCAGTACGCCCCATTGCAGCGGCGCTTGGGGCAGGAAGTCAGCCTTGCCGAACAACAGGAACGCGGGCAACACCACCAGCAAGGCGCCCAGGTAGAAAAAACCGAAGCGCCGGTAATGCGGCTGATCGCTCGGATAGCGGGCCACCAGGTGCTTGTACATAACTTGCCCGGCGGCGTAGGTGAAATTGGCCAATTGCAGCAGCAGGAATCCCATCAGGAAGTTCGGGGTGATCTGGTCGAAGCGAATCACCGCCGCGCCTGCTACCGCCACAAGAGCGGCAACCAGTGCCCAGGGATTGAAACGCCGGTTGAGCGCGTCCTCGATCAGGGTCACGTGCAGCGGTGTGAGGATCGTGAACAGCAACACTTCCGGCACCGTCAGTACGCGAAAGCTCAGGTAGAGGCACACGTAGGTCACGCCGAATTGCAGTGCACCGATGATCAGCATGCTGCGCATGAATGCCGGTTCCACCGAGCGCCAGCGGGTCAGCGGAATAAAGATCAGCCCGGCCAGTAACACGCGCACCAGTACCGCGAAGTAGCTATCGACGTGACCGGCGAGGTATTCGCCGATCAAGCTGAAGGAAAATGCCTGAATCAGGGTGACAACCAGTAGATAGCCCATGTGCGCCTCGTTTTGAATGGGCGCGACATTAAAGCTTTTCGATGCTTGAAGAAACTCGAGGCAAAAAAAACCCGACCTCGCTAAAGCGGCAGTCGGGCAGGAGCACTCAGGAGCAACAAGTGCAAAGGGAGGTTCAGTACGCGTACTTGAAGGGTTTGCGTGGGGCTAGATAAACACTGGGGGATTATCTGGCGATTAAAGGATCAAGCCACCTGCGCGAGCAGGGCTTTGGCATGGTTGAGGCCTTTTTCCTGGAAGTCACCGCTCAAGTTCACCCCTTCGGCATGAATGAAAGTGACGTCGTGAATGCCGATAAATGCCATGACCTGGCGCAGGTACGGTTCCTGATGGTCCGACGTTGCACCGGTGTGAATGCCGCCACGGGCGGTGAGTACGATGGCGCGCTTGCCGGTCAGCAAACCTTGCGGCCCGGTGGCGGTGTACTTGAAGGTCACACCTGCGCGCAGCACGTGGTCCAGCCAGGCCTTGAGCGTGCTGGGGATGGCGAAGTTGTACATCGGCGCAGCCATCACCAGTACATCGGCGGCGAGCAGCTCGTCGGTCAATTCGTTGGAGCGGTCCAGGGATGCCTGCTCGATCGGGCTGCGCTGTTCGGCGGGTTTCATCCAGCCGCCCAGCAGGTTGGCGTCCAGGTGGGGCACCGGGTTCAGCGCCACGTCGCGCACGCTGATCCGGTCGTTCGGGTGGGCGGCCTGCCATTGGCTGATGAACTGCTGGGTCAGTTGGCGGGAAATCGAATCCTGCTGGCGGGCGCTGCTTTCGATGATCAGAACGTTGGACATGGCTATGTAGGCTCCATCGGTAAATGCTGTAAGTCGATGGAGAAAAGATTAGCCACGGCCGCTTCGATAAAAAAGCGCAAAAAACTGCTATAACCCATCTATAAATTTGTTCATAAGCGGAGTATTCCTATGGCGCGCTCCGCTTTTGCGTTATTTCGGCCCGCACGTCAGTGCGATTCGCATCTTGATGATCGCGCGGTTGAATTTGACCGTGGTGTTGGTGCTTTTGCCGGCGGCTACGGTGACAGTGCGACGACGCGGCGATTCAGGGCCATTGGTGAAGACTACCGAACACACAGCATCGTTGGTGCCGTAGTTATTCAGTTGAATCGAACTGATATCGGCGTCCACATCGGACGCGGTGTAATCAACGCTTACACCCTCGATCTTTTTGGTCACATCGATGGGGTAGGCAAACGCGCTCATCGGCATCAGCGCGAGCAACACACAACAGAATTTTCTCATTCGGCAGTCTCCAATAAGGACCGCCAGCTTAGGACAAGAGGAACTCATCTTGAAAGCGCCCCGCGTTACCCTCGATCAATGGCGCACGTTGCAAGCCGTGGTCGACCATGGCGGCTTCGCCCAGGCGGCCGAAGCGCTGCACCGTTCACAGTCCTCGGTGAGTTACACCGTGGCGCGCATGCAGGACCAGCTCGGAGTGCCGCTGCTGCGCATCGACGGGCGCAAGGCGGTACTTACCGATGCGGGTGAAGTGCTGCTGCGCCGCTCCCGGCAACTGGTGAAAAACGCCAGTCAGTTGGAAGACCTCGCCCATCATATGGAACAAGGCTGGGAGGCCGAAGTGCGTCTGGTCGTGGATGCGGCCTATCCAAACGCACGCTTGGTACGCGCCCTGACCGCCTTCATGCCGCAGAGCCGAGGGTGCCGGGTGCGCTTGCGCGAGGAAGTGTTGTCCGGCGTTGAAGAGCTGTTGATAGAAGGCGTGGCCGACCTGGCGATCTGCGGGTTCAGCATCCCCGGCTACCTGGGCACCGAAATGAGCGATGTGGAATTCGTCGCCGTGGCCCACCCCGAGCATGCGTTGCACCGCATGAACCGCGACCTGAGCTTCCAGGACCTGGAAAGCCAGATGCAGGTAGTGATCCGTGATTCCGGCCGACAGCAACCGCGGGATGTGGGTTGGCTCGGCGCAGAACAGCGCTGGACCGTCGGCAGCCTGGCTACCGCCGCCGCGTTTGTGGGCAGCGGCCTGGGCTTCGCCTGGTTGCCACGGCACATGATCGAACGCGAACTCGCCGAAGGCCTGCTCAAGCAGCTACCCTTGGAACAGGGCGGCAGCCGCCACCCCACGTTCTACTTGTATTCAAACAAGGACAAACCCTTGGGGCCGGCAACGCAGATCCTCGTGGAATTGCTGCGCACCTTTGACACCGCCCCGCTGGACGCGCCCTTCGCAGCCCCTCGGCAAGCCTGAAACGGAGTTCATGCATGGCCTGGTTCGATCATGGAGAATGTGCTTATCTCGCCAGCTTCGACGCGATTGTGGGCTGGGGCGTGCAGGAACAACTTTCCAGAATCACCTGTCCAACCCTGGTCATCAGCGCCGACCACGACTACACCCCCGTGGCGCAGAAAGAAAACTATGTAAAACTGCTGCCCGATGCGCGACTGGGGGTGATTGAAGATTCCCGCCACGCCGCGCCCTTGGATCAACCCGAGGTCTTTAACGCTACCCTGCTCGAC
>NZ_JASLAW010000253.1 GCF_030147005.1 Pseudomonas sp. | reverse complement strand
CGATCTTCAGGTATTCACCTGGGGCGACCTTGTATTGCTTGCCACCAGTAACAATTACTGCGTACGACATGGTATTTCTCCGATAATCCTGCTCACCCAGCGCTTTATAAGAAGAGGTATTGGCTGGCATGGCTGCATGGGATGGACGTCCCGAATGCAATTGCGTAAGGCAGGTGCTGCCCAGGAAGTTCAGGGTGCGCGATTGTACGCAAGGTAAATGGGTGTTGCAAGGGGCCGCCAGTCGCCTTGAAAGCGTAGCGAGCGAAGGGAAGACAAGGAAAAAACAGGTGAGGAAGGGGAATTTACTGGTTGTAAATGAGCATTCCGAGCCTGTTTTTGACTCAGGATTACGCGCGTAGAGCCGAAGGCTCCCAGCCCGCAGTAGCTTTGATGGTGACTGGGCGCGCCTTGACACCCGGGGGTCAGGGTCCTAGCATGCCGCGCAACCCTTCTGGAGCGACTGTCGCTGATGCAACCCCAAGCTTTCTACCGCGCGGTCGCGGACGATTTTAGCGCCGTCGACGGCATCATCAAGCAGCAGCTGACGTCTAAAGTGCCGCTGGTCTCCAAAATTGGCGACTACATTACGTCGGCGGGCGGTAAACGCCTGCGTCCTTTATTAGTGTTGCTGTGCGGCAAGGCCCTGGGCCGCGAAGGCGATGACCTGCGCCTGCTGGCTGCCACTATCGAATTCCTGCACACCGCCACCCTGCTGCATGACGACGTGGTCGACATGTCCGGCATGCGCCGTGGCCGCGAAACCGCCAATGCCATGTGGGGCAACGCGCCAAGCGTACTGGTAGGCGATTTCCTGTACTCGCGCTCGTTCGAAATGATGGTTGAGCTGGGTTCGATGCCGGTGATGAAAATTCTTTCACAGGCCACGCGCATCATCGCAGAAGGCGAAGTGTTGCAGCTGTCGAAGGTACGCGACGCCAGCACCACCGAAGAAACCTATATGGAAGTGATTCGCGGCAAGACCGCGATGCTCTTCGAAGCCTCTACCCACAGCGCCGCCGCGTTGTGTGGGGCGACCGCCGAACAGGCCGAAGCCCTGCGCACCTTTGGCGACCACCTGGGCGTGGCGTTCCAGCTGGTGGACGACCTGCTCGACTACCGTGGCGACGCCGAAACCCTGGGCAAGAACGTCGGTGACGACCTGGCCGAGGGCAAGCCGACCTTGCCGCTGATCTACACCATGCGCGAAGGCACGCCGGAGCAGGCTGCGCTGGTGCGCAAGGCGATCCAGAAAGGCGGGATTGAAGACCTGGAGGCCATTCGCGCCGCCGTGGAAGCGTCCGGTTCACTGGAATATACCGCCCAACTGGCACGCGATTACGTGGCCCGTGCGATCACGTGCCTGGACGCCCTTCCGGCCAGCGAATACCGCGATGCTCTGGTTGAGCTGAGCGAATTTGCGGTGGCGCGTACGCACTGAGCAGTATCTGCAAACGCGGGCCTGTGTGGGAGCAGGCTTGCTCGCGAATGCGGTATGTCAGTTTAAAACTGTGTGGCTGACACACCGCTTTCGCAAGCAAGCCCGCTCCCATTTAGATTGCGTACGACCTTCCCGACTACAAAACCCTATATAATGTGCGACTTTTAGCCATCCTGACTCTCAAGGAGCTTTAGTGAGCACGTTGCCACCCTGCCCGAAATGCAATTCCGAATACACCTACGAAGACGGCACCCAACTGGTCTGTCCGGAATGCGCCCATGAATGGTCCGCCACTGGCGAGGCCGACGTAGCGGGCGATGAAACCGTGAAGAAAGACTCTGTGGGCAACGTCCTGCAGGACGGCGACACCATCACCGTGATCAAGGACCTCAAGGTCAAAGGCACCTCGTTGGTGGTCAAGGTCGGCACTAAGGTCAAGAACATCCGCCTGTGCGATGGCGACCACGATATCGACTGCAAGATTGACGGCATCGGCCCGATGAAACTCAAATCCGAGTTCGTGCGTAAGGTCTGATCCTGTTGCATCCATCCCACGCCCGCCGTGGGATGGCGCTTTGCCCTCCTGCTTGATCGAGCTCAACTCCCTACACAGAAAAAAGCGCAAACCGCCAATAGGCCCTTGCTATTCCACGAATAAGAATTATTCTCATTGAAACCCATCAAGGAGAACGACCATGACTTATTTGATAGATGCCTGGCTGGACCGCCCACATCCTTACCTGCGAATCCTGCACCGGGAAACCGGCGAAGTCTGTGCTGTGCTGGAAGAGGAAGCGCTGAATGAACTGCAGGACCAGGGCGACCTGGACGTAAATGGCCTGAGCTCAAGTGAGCCGGGAGTACTGAAGGAAGTGGTCAGGAATTTGTTTTTGTTCTGCTATGCCCGAGCGTTGCGCCCGGCGACGGAGCTTAATGGCAAGTTCCATCCATGAAGCAGCTGCAGGCTTACTGTGGCGGGCAAGCTTGCTTGCGCTGGGGTGCGAAGCGCCCTTGAAGGCGCACGACTGCCGCGCAGCCGAGCGGGAGCAAGCTCCCTCGCCACAGCAAGCTTGCTCCGCCTGAAGCCAAAGCGGGTCTTACAGAACGTCGAGCAGCTCGACGTCGAATACCAGAACGCTGTGCGGCGGGATGCTGCCGACGCCTTGAGCGCCGTAAGCCAGTTCGCTCGGCACGTACAGGCGCCATTTGCTGCCGGCATTCATCAGTTGCAGGGCTTCGGTCCAGCCGGCGATCACGCCGCCAACCGGAAATTCCGCAGGCTGGCCGCGCTCGTAGGAGCTGTCGAACACAGTGCCGTCGATCAGCGTACCGTGGTAGTGAGTGCGCACTTGATCTTCACGGGTCGGCTTGGCGCCATCACCGGCAGTCAGTACTTCAAATTGCAGGCCGGATGCCAGGGTGGTGATGCCGTCACGCTTGGCGTTTTCAGCCAGGAATGCCAGGCCCGCGCCTGCTGCGGCTTCGGCCTTGGCAGCCGCTTCGGCTTGCATGATTTCGCGGATCACTTTAAAGCTCGCAGCCATTTGCTCCTGGTCAACACGGCTTGGCTTGCCGCCGAACGCGTCGGTCAGGCCGGCCAGGATTGCATCGAGGCTGACGCCCGGTGGCGGGTTGTCGCGCAGTTGGTCGCCCAACTGACGGCCGATACCGTAGCTGACGCGGGTTTCGTCGGTGGACAGATTAACTTCGGACATGAAGAGGCTCCGCTGTAGGACAACACGATTTCCCGCGCCATCCAAAACTAAAAGGGCCCGCAGACTAGCACACAAGACCGGCCCATGATCAGCCCCCCTCCCCGGCCGCCGGAGCGGCGGGCCGTAGCTCTGGTACCCGATCGTTGTCACGGTCACGGCATGGATCGAGCGCCCTTTCGACGGCCAGCGAGAAAAGTATTTCAGAATTGCCCTTTGCCGCCGATACAGCCCTACACATCTTGGCTGGCTCAAACAACAACACCGTCCAGCAGACAGACATCACTCTCAAGGAGCTTTCGATGAACAGCTGGTTCGGTAACATCAGCGTCAACCTCAAACTTGGCCTGGGCTTCGGCCTGGTACTGGTCCTCACCTCAATTCTGGCACTCACCGGCTGGACCAGCCTCGGCGGTTTGATCGACCGCAGCAACTGGATGAGCGACATTACCCAGCTCAACGCCTCGCTGACCAAACTGCGCATCGTGCGCCTGCAATACATGCTGGCCAACGGTGATGAAGCCGTGGCGCAGAACGTACAGACCAGCCTCGACGGCTTCGTGTCCCAGCAACAGAAACTGCTGGACACCTTCAAGAGCCCGGAAAATCTCAAACTGCTCAATGAGCAGAAAGCGGTCATTACGGCGTATCAGCAGTCCCTGAACAAAATGCGTGAGGCTTACCGCAACGGCAACGCTGCGCGCCAGGTCATGGGCGACAAAGCCGACATTGCCAATGCACAAATCAATGCGCTGGACGCCAGCGTGCAGCAGATGCCCGACAGCCCCGAGCGCTTCGCGCAGTTGCAGGCCGTGAGCAATGCCAAGCAGGAATTCCTGATGGCACGCTACGAGGTGCGTGGTTATACCAACAACGTCAGCGCAGAAACCGAAGCCGTCGCCGCTGCGCAAATCGAGAAAGCCATCGCCGGTTTGAAAAGCCTCAGCGCCGTCTTCGGCAGCGCTGAACAAAGCGCGCTGACCTCTCTGGAAACCGCACTCGGGGCCTATCGCAGCGCCGTGCAGAGCTACAAGGCTGCCAACGCCAACATCGTCACTGCACGTGCCGAGATGACCACCCAAGGCAGCGATATCGTGACCATCAGCGACAAGCTGTACGACATTCAGCTGGAACGCCGCGATGTTGAAAGCGCACAGGCCCGCAGCCTGCAGCTGATCAGCACCTTGCTGGCGTTGCTGGTCGGCGTTATTGCCGCATGGGTGATCACACGCCAGATCACGCGCCCGATCCAGGAAACCCTGGCCGTCGTGGAACGCATCGCTTCCGGCGATCTGAGCCACAATATCCAGGTCACCCGTCGTGATGAGCTGGGCGTGCTGCAACAAGGCATCCAGCGCATGGGCACCACCTTGCGCGAACTGATCAGCGGCATTCGCGACGGCGTGACCCAGATCGCCAGCGCTGCCGAGGAACTGTCGGCCGTTACCGAGCAAACCAGTGCCGGCGTCAACAGCCAGAAAATCGAAACCGACCAGGTCGCCACGGCGATGCATGAAATGACCGCCACCGTTCAGGAAGTGGCGCGCAATGCAGAACAGGCTTCTCTGGCCGCCGCCGAAGCCGATGGTCAGGCCCGCGCCGGCGATAAAGTGGTGGCAGAAGCCATCGCCCAGATCGAGCGTCTGGCCGCTGAAGTGGCACGCTCCACCGACGCCATGGCCCATCTGCAACAAGAGAGCAACAAGATCGGCAGCGTAATGGATGTGATCAAGGCCGTTGCCGAACAGACCAACCTGCTGGCCCTCAACGCAGCGATTGAAGCTGCGCGCGCCGGTGAAGCCGGACGCGGGTTCGCCGTGGTCGCCGACGAGGTACGCGGCCTGGCCCAGCGTACGCAAAAATCCACCGAAGAAATCGAAGGCCTGGTCGCCGGTTTGCAGAACGGCACCCAGCAAGTGGCCAACGTGATGAACAACAGCCGCAGCCTCACCGACAGCAGCGTGGACCTCACGCGCAAAGCCGGTGTGTCCCTGGAAAACATCACCCGCACGGTGTCGAACATCCAGTCGATGAACCAGCAGATCGCCGCCGCCGCCGAGCAACAGAGCGCCGTAGCCGAAGAGATCAGCCGCAGCATTGTGAACGTGCGCGACGTATCCGAGCAGACCGCCACTGCAAGTGATGAGACGGCAAAATCAAGCGTGGAACTGGCACGCCTGGGTAGCCAGTTGCAGCAGATGGTCAGTCACTTCCGGGTGTAAATGACTGCAAGCCCGCCACACAGGCAACCCCGGTCACTGACCGGGGTTGCAACCACTTAGTCTTGACCCTCCTCAACAAACACCACCCGATTCCCAAACGGGTCCTTGATGCTCATCTCCCGCGAGCCCCAGGGTGTTTCCTCCACGCCAGGTTTGGCATAACGATAGTCCTTGGCCTGCAATTGCTGCTGGTAGGCGTCCACGCCTTGCGCCAGGATGCGCACCGCTGCGCCCGGCGACGCATCGCCATGGTGCTCGGACAAATGCAGCACGCACTCACCCAGCGACACTTGCAGGTACAACGGAAAGTTTGCTTCGAAGCGATGCTGCCAGTCGACCTTGAACCCCAGGAAATCAACATAGAATTCCAGTGCCTTGGCCTCGTCGAAAATCCGCAGGATGGGGGTGACTTTTCCTAAGTGCATAGGGCTCTCCAAATAAACATAAACACCACTCGCCGTGGGCGACCGCTCACCCTGGCTCACCATAGGTCAACATCAAGCGCACTCATTAATGAGGAATTCTGGTGATCCTCGCGCTGGACAATTGATCATTATTCACATGCACTTCATCGAACTGATAGCTGTCGTTGGCAAACCTGTTCAAAACACCTTCATTGCGCAGGCGCTCGATAGTGCCTGGCGCCACACACTGACGCGCTTCGACGAATTGCGGGTTGGCTTCAATATTTTCGTTGAAGGAAACAACCGGAACGCCGCGAGCGTCGATCTCGTAAAGATTGTATTCGCCACCGAATTCGGTTTCGCCAAAGTACTTCGCCGCCTCCTTTGATCGCGAGGCGACCACGACGTTGCCATCCATCATTTTTTCCGGGCCGGAGAAGAAATTGGAGTCGCGAAAACCATAATTTTGCGGATCACCGCGGCGCTCGACGCGGTCGGCCTTTTCCACGCGGTACAGCTTCGGCACGTCGGTGCGCTCAATCATGCCACGACTGTTGAAATACCCACCGTCAGGCAGGCTGACGCTGTCTTTGAAAGGATTGGTCTTGAGCACGCTGTCATCGTCGTACGCATCGTAATCCCCGGAGGACGTTGCGTCCGACGCGACAGAAGAAGGCGAGCGCTCATCCTCCGACAGCTCGTTTTCCGACTCGTCAACTCTCGGTTTCTTAGGCGTGGCCTCAGCTTGCTCCACTATTTCATAGCTGGGCTGAACCAAGGGACGCTTCGATCCTGGCTGCAAGTAGATTTCCATGGATGAATCCCACAAAGGGTTCACCTGGCCCTCCAACTCGGCGGGTAATCGCGGTGGCTGATTGGGGCTCATCAACACACCGATCTGCCCGTTCACCCGTCGATAATTGAAGAACGGCTTATCGCCGCTCGCGCCGCCGCTTTCACCCGGCGCCGCCTGTGTGGTCGCCTCGACAGTGGGATCGCCGTCAGAGTGGGCGGCCTTGCCCAGCGCATGGAAGAACGCCATGGTCGCGACATCCGTCGCGGCGGCGTGCAAACCACTTTTGCGCTCGGCCTGGGTGTCGCCTTCGACGGCCTGGTCGAGTTCCATACCCACTTGAACCCCGTAGGAGGTAGCGCCTATGGCGACGCCAATCGGCCCGAGCAGTGCCAGGGGAATGGAAAACACCGCGTTGCCCGCCTGCAACATGCCCAGCGCATCGTCTTTGTAGACTTCGGCATTGGACTTCATCTCCGTGTCGGCGTCGTAGTTGATGCGCTGGCGTGTCTGGGTGGCCATGTTGGTGAACACATCGCCGCCGATGGGGTAGTTGCGGGTGTTGATATGGCTGTCATTGGCCGCCATCGCACCCGTACCTATTTTATTCAAGGTGCCGTCCACGCCGTTGACACTCAGGGCCCCGAATACACCCTGTTGGCGATCACGCAGCGCGAAATGCTCCTCCAGCGCCGTGGCCTTGGCAGGCTCCCTGCTCTGTTCCAGCACCCATTGATTCACGGCGGCGCGGTCTTTAAATGTCTGCAGGGCGGGCTTGCTCCCCGGGATATACAGCGTTTCGGTGCCGTCCTTGGCCACAAACCGCACGATGTCGTTGGATCGATAGCCATTGATGTCCAGGGATAGCGCTTTGGTGTCCCCGGCCGGCGCGGCTTGCGCCTGCAACTGTGCTTTCGTTACCGGCCCTTCGAGCGGCACGTTGGGCGCGGCTGCCTGCATCACAGCGGCGTAGGCCTGTGCACTCAGCCCCTGCTTGGCATCCTGCTGGTTGAGGGCTCGCGCAGCACGGGCCTCCATCACAAACTGTTGCTTGGCCAGCGTGCGCCATTCACTGCCGTGCTGCGTCCAGAAATCATCCAGCTTGGCGGTCACTTTCTTCTGCAGATCCCCGTCGCGTACCAGTTTCAACAATTCACTGGGCTTCATTCGCAGTTGGTTGTCCGCGCCGTATTGGCCCTTGCCTGGGCCATCCAGATAGAGGCCATAGACTGAGTCCAGATCACGCCAGGTCTCCTTGGCGTTGGGCACATCGTCATGGAATTTCGAGTAGAGATAACCGGGCCCGGTTCGGTCCAGTACCAAGCGGCCCAGCCGGCTGAAAAAATCCGGCACGCTGTCGCTGTGGAACAACGAAAACGGGCTGGTGTTCGACGACATGAAATGCGCCACGGCCTGGGCCTTGCCGGCCACGCCGTAGCGCTCGGCGGAGAAAAAATCACTGGCGACGGCCTCGGTGAGCGTCATCGACGATGTCGGCTCCCCGCGATGCTCCCAGCCCGTTACCGCGATGCCGGTGTGGCTGCTGGCAGCGGGTGAAAACTGATGCAGATAGACCTTGTCGGGATCGATCCATTGATTGGTTTCGTTCCAGACTTTGTCCTGGATCCAACCTTTGATCGTATCGCGGGGAAAGGGAAACGCCGACAACGCATCGTCGCGTGAATTTACAGGTGCGCCAGCCGCGCCGACGGGGGTTGAGTAGGGAAAAAAGGCAGAACTTTTACCGACATTGCTCGAACTTACAGGTTGAGTGTTCATACAGGCTCTCCGGAAGTGACCGGCTTATCTTAGAGAACGGCCGCCTGCACTCAATCCGCTTTTTGTAAGCGCTCATTGGCCATATTCCGACACGCTATCGTGTGCTGAAAGTGTCCAATGATGTGTCCGACGCCAGCTTGAAGCCCCGACGCAAATCGCCGTTGCGCGCCAGAAATCGACCCGGTCGCCGGCCGGTCGCCTGCCCTTCGCTGTAGCTCAACACACCGTTTACCCATACCCCATCGATCCCCTCGGCCGCACGCTGCGGGGCCTTGAAGTCCGCCACATCGCGCACCCGCAGCGGGTCGAACAACACCAGGTCGGCCCAGTGCCCTTCCCGGATTTCGCCACGTTCAGCGAGGCCGAAGCGCGCCGCCGAGAGCCCGGTCATTTTGTGCACCGCTGTGTGCAACGGGAACAATCCGACATCGCGGCTGAAATGTCCCAGCACCCGCGGGAACGCGCCCCACAACCTTGGATGAGGAAACGGATCTTCCGGCAACCCATCGGAACCCACCATCGACAACGGATGGGCAAGAATGCGCCGCACATCCGCCTCATCCATTCCGTAATACACCGCCCCCGCCGGTTGCAGGCGGCGAGCGGCGTCCATCAGCGCAACGCCCCATTCGGCGGCAATGTCCTGCAAGTCACGGCCGCCCATTTCAGGATGCGGCGTGGACCAGGTGATGGTGATACGAAACGCGTCTGTGACCTGCTTGAGGTCCAGCGTCGAAGAGCTGGCCGCGTAGGGATAACAGTCACACCCCACTGGATGGGTTTTCGCCGCCGCTTCAAGTGCCGCCAACAGCTGCGGGCTACGCCCCCAGTTCCCCGCGCCGGCGCACTTGAGGTGGGAAATGATCACGGGCGCCCTGGCATGCCGGCCGATCGAGAACGCTTCGTCCATCGCCTCCAATACCGGTTCGAATTCGCTGCGCAAGTGCGTGGTGTACACCGCGCCATAAGCCGTCAGCGCTTCGCTCAATTGCAGCACTTCATCCGTCTCTGCGCTGAATGCGCTGGCGTAGGCCAGGCCAGTGGATAAACCCAGGGCACCGGCGTCGAGGCTTTCCTGCAACTGCACGCGCATGGCCGCGATTTCCTGTGCGGTGGCCGTGCGGTGCAGGTCATCCATATGATTGCTGCGCAGTGCCGTGTGGCCGATCAGTGCGGCGACGTTGACCGCAGGGTGGGCGCGTTCCACGGCGGCGCGATAATCGACAAAGCGCGGGTAGGCAAAGGCCTCGGCATTGCCCAGCAGGTTCATCGGGTCGGGCGGATCGCCGCGCAGGCTCACCGGTGACGCGCTGATGCCGCAGTTGCCGACAATCACTGTGGTGACGCCCTGGCTGAGCTTGGGCAGCATCTGCGGATGGCGGATCACCACGGTGTCGTCGTGGGTGTGCACATCGACAAAGCCCGGCGCCAGCACGCGGCCGGCGGCGTCGATCGCCTGCTCGGCCACTGCCGCAGACAAGTCGCCGATCGTCTCGATACGCCCATTGCGCACCCCTACATCAGCGAGGTAGCCAGGCGTGTTGCTGCCATCAATGATCAGCGCCTGGCGAATCAGCGTGTCGTACTTCATTTCAGTCTCCAAGCGGCAGGCTGTCGGGGCCGCCGCGATAGTCGTCCAGGGCCAGTTTGATCCGGCGCAGGCGTTCCTGATTGGCGTCGGGCATGGCCAGCGCCAGCTCGGTGGCCAGCAGGTCGATGGCCAGCAGCATGCCGTAGCGCGCGGCAGTGGGTTTGTAGATAAAACTGGTTTCAGCCGGTTGCAGCGGCAGCAGCACATCCGCCAACTCGGCCAGCGGGGAATCGGCAAGGGTGATCGCGACAACGCGTGCGTCGTAGTTGCGCGCCAGCGTCACCACGTCCAGGAGTTCAGGGGTAAGGCCCGTCAGCGAGCAGACAATCAGCGCCTGCTCCGGCCCCAGGGTCGCGGCCGTCACCCGCATCATCACTGGGTCATGGCAGGCCGCAATCGGATAGCCCAGGCGCACCAGGCGTACCTGCAACTCATCACTGCACAGGCTCGACGGGCCGCCCATGCCGAACGCGTGGATCATCCGCGCCTTACCCAGCAGGCTCACCGCATCGACAAAGCTGTGTTGATTGAAGCCGGACAGGTGCTGGCGCAGCGTCGCTTCGATATCACCGAGAATCTGCCGATGAAACGCCGACTGATCCGGCAGCCCCGCCGGGTCCAGGAAGCGGCTGCCCACCCCGCTGGCCTGGGCCAACTGCAGGCGCAGGTCGCGCAAGTCGCGGCAACCGACACTGCGGGCAAAGCGCGACAAGGTGGCCGTACTGACCTCGGCCCGTTGCGACAGCTCTTCCAGACTGGCCGACGCGGCAAAGCCCACGTCGTCGAGCATCAGCTTGGCGATACGCCCTTCGCCGGCGCTGAAGGAGCCCTGGCGGGCGCGGATCTGGTAGAGGATGTCCATGGAGGCTCCGGGTTACAAAAGGCAGGACAGACCGTAGGTCAGACCGAAGGCAACCACGGAAATCAGGGTCTCCAGCACGGTCCAGGTCTTGAAGGTCTGGATCACCGTCATATTGAAGTATTCCTTGATCAGCCAGAAGCCGCCGTCGTTGACATGGGAAAAGATCACCGACCCCGCACCGGTCGCCAATACCAGCAATTCAGGGTGTGGATAACCCATGCCCAAAGCGACCGGCGCGACCACGCCGGACGCCGTAGTCATCGCCACCGTGGCCGAGCCCGTGGCGATACGCATCAGCGCGGCGAACAACCAGCCCATCACCAGTGGCGACAGTTGGAACGCATGGGCCAGGCCGAGGATTTCGTGGGTGACGCCCGCGTCCACCAGGATGCGATTCAAGCCACCGCCCGCCCCCACCAGCAGGGTGATGCTCGCCGTGGGCGCCAGGCATTCATTGGTGAATTTGAGGATCGACTCACGGTTGAAGCCCTGGGCCAGGCCCAGCGTCCAGAAACTCACCAGGGTCGCCACCAGCAGCGCGATCACCGAGTTGCCCATAAATAACAGGAATTGGTTGAAGCCGGTGCCTGGCGTGGAAATCACATTGGCCCAGCCGCCAATCATCATCAGCACCACCGGCAACAGGATGGTGCCCATGGTCAGCGCGAAGCTGGGCAGACGGGTACGCGGTTCACGCTCGATAAACTGGCGCTCCAGCGGGTTTTCCGCCGGCAGGTGAATGTGCGGCACGATGAACCGGGCGTAGACCGGGCCGGCGATGATCGCCGTAGGAATACCGATCAAGATCGCATACAGCACGGTCTGCCCGACCGAGGCGTTATACGCCAACACCGCCATCATTGCCGCCGGGTGCGGCGGCACCAGCGCATGCACCACCGACAGGCCGGCGACCATCGGCAGGCCGACCATCAGGATCGACACGCCCACGCGCCGCGCCACGGTAAAGGCGATCGGCACCAGCAATACAAAACCCACCTCGAAAAACAGCGGCAGCCCCACCAGGAACGCGATGCAGACCATCGCCCAGTGCGCATTGCGTTCGCCGAAACGGTTGATCAATGTGCGTGCCACCTGCTCCGCGCCACCGGACTCGGCCATCATTTTGCCGAGCATGGTGCCCAGCGCCACGACCAGGGCGATATGCCCCAGCGTCTTGCCGACCCCCGCTTCGTACGAGCCCATGATGGTGTCCGCCGGCATCCCGGCCATCAGCGCCAGGCCGATGGACACCAGCGTGATGACGATAAACGGGTTGAGCCGGTAACGTGCAATCAGCACGATCAAAGCGATGATGGCGATGGCAGCGTATGCCAATAGCCCGAAGCCCGGTGATGCGGCCATGCGGTACTCCTCGGAAAGGGTCACGTCGAATAGGTTGTGAAACTCATAAATCATTACCGGGGAGGATTTTCAAACTTCATGAAAATAATTTTCGCCCACGGATAAGCGCTGTCGCCGTGGGATATGCACGACGCTACCGTATGAAAATTCGAGGGGTGTTCTTACACGAAGATCAGAAAAGGCTGGAAACTCAAGCCACGCAGTTGAGTCATAGAATGCACATCCACTGCTGCCAGGAACCGACCATGATGCGTACCACACTTGCCGCCCTGCTGATTGCCGCCTGCGGCACTGCCGCCGCAGCCGATAACCCGGCATTGAAAAAATGCATGGACGGCGCCAACACCACCGCCGCTATGGTCGGTTGCAACGTCAAGGAGGCCAAGGTGCAGGATGCTCGGCTGAACAAGGCTTACAAGACCGCGATGGCCGCCCAGGAAGGCAACCGCAAGCAGCAACTGCAAGATCTGCAGCGCCTGTGGATCAAATACCGTGACGCCAACTGCGCCTTCGCGGGCAGCGCCACCGGCGGCACCATCGATCAGGTCAACGGCTCCGGCTGCGTACTGGACATGACCCAGACCCGCGCCCAGGAACTCGAAGACCTGGTCGGGCCCTAAGCGCACCTCCCACTGTAGGAGCGAGCTTGCTCGCGAAAAAACCTGAGAACGCCCCATACATTCAGGATGCCCGAGTTATCGTTGAGCTTTTTCGCGAGCAAGCTCGCTCCTACCACGGAGAGAGGGCAATCAGTCGTGATGAACCCTGGCGCGCTTGAGCAGCTTCTTGCAGCGCTCCGACAAATGCAGCACCCGCAAATGCTTGCCCGCCTTGCTGTAGCGCTCGCGCAAGGTCATCAGCGCGGCAATCGCTGAATAATCGACGAAGCTCAGGTGACGGCAGTCGAGCGTCACCTGGGCCGGGTCGTTGGCCGGGTCGAATTGATTCAGGAACGGCGTGGTCGAGGCGAAGAACAACGTGCCGTGCAGGCGATAAAGTTTGCTGCCGTCGGCCTCCAGATGTTCATCGGCATACAGCTCACGGGCCTGTTGCCAGGCGAAGTTCAGCGCCGCGATCACGATACCGCACAGCACGGCGGTCGCCAGGTCGGTGAACACGGTGATGATCGTCACCGCGATGATCACCAGCACGTCATTGAGCGGCACCTTGTTAATCACCCGCAACGACGCCCAGGCGAAGGTCTGCTGGGACACCACGAACATCACCCCCACCAGCGCGGCCAGCGGAATCCGCTCGATCAGCGGTGACAGAAACAAAATGAACAGCAGGATCATGACCCCGGCAAACACCCCGGAGAAACGCCCGCGCCCGCCGGAACTGAGGTTGATCACGGTTTGCCCGATCATGGCGCAACCGCCCATGCCGCCGAACAGGCCCGAGACCATATTCGCAGCGCCCAGGGCCACGCTCTCGCGGTCGGGGTAGCCACGGGTTTCGGTGATTTCGTCGGTGAGGTTGAGGGTCAGCAGGGTTTCCAGCAGGCCGACCATCGCCATCAGGAACGCATAGGGCGCAATAATGCCGAGGGTTTCCAGGGTCCAGGGGATCTGCGGCAGCGCGAAGGTCGGCAGGCCGCCCGCGATGTGTGCCATATCGCCCAGCGTGCGGGTGGGCAGGCCGAGCAGGTACACCGCCAGGCCCACGCCGAGGATCGCCACCAGGGCGGGCGGCACGGCGCGGGTCAGGCGTGGCAGCAGGTAGACGATGGCCATGGTGACCGCGACCAGCCCGGCCATCACGTACAGCGGTGTGCCGCTGAGCCAGGTTTCACCGCGTTTGAAGTGCTCCAACTGCGCCAGCGCGATGATAATCGCCAGGCCGTTGACGAACCCCAGCATCACGGGGTGCGGCACCATGCGCACCAGTTTACCCAGGCGCAACAGGCCGAAAGCGACCATGATCAAGCCGCCCAGCAGCACGGTCGCCAGCAGATATTCCACGCCGTGCTGCACCACCAGGGCCACGATCACCACTGCCATCGAACCTGCCGCCCCCGAAACCATACCGGGACGACCACCGAACAACGCGGTGAGGGTGCAAATGATGAAAGCGCCGTAGAGCCCCATCAACGGGTTGAGATGGGCCACCAGGGCGAAGGCGATGCATTCGGGCAGCAATGCAAATGACGTGGTGAGGCCGGCCAGGGCGTCGGCGCGCAGACGGGTGAGGTTCATGAAGTACCAGGGAGTTGCGGGGGATAAGGCGGGGAATGGTACGGAATTGAGCGCGGTGGGGCCAGTGTCGGGTGAACCGGATGGACCGAGTGGCCGCCTTCGCGGGCAAGCCCGCGCCCACATTCCAAGCCTGGAACTCGGTCAAGTGTGGGCGCGGGCTTGCCCTAATGCCAGTCAGTTAAGACAGAACCGGTCCCTGTGGCGAGGGAGCTTGCTCCCGCTGGACTGCGTAGCAGTCCCATTTTTGGGGCCGCTTCGCGCCCCAACGGGAGCAAGCTCCCTCGCCACAGGGACCGGTTCTGTCTTAACTGACTGGCATTAGGGCAAGCCCGCGCCCACACTTGACCGAGTTCCAGGCTTGGAATGTGGGCGCGGGCTTGCCCGCGAAGGCGGCCACTC
>NZ_JASLAW010000247.1 GCF_030147005.1 Pseudomonas sp. | reverse complement strand
AGACGCTATCGGGGGCTCGGGTCAGCGCGTCCGTTCAACGGCAAGATTCTTCGGCAGGCGGCGCATCACTTCCACTGCAGAAAGAGGTGGGCAATTATGCAGATTGCGAAAAAAAATTCAACCTGCTTTTATGATTGTTTTCCCCGAAGGAGTACCCGATGGATTATCGACAGCTGGGCCGGACCGATCTGAACGTAAGCGCGATCACCTTGGGCACCATGACCTGGGGTGAGCAGAACAGCGAGGCAGAGGCCTTCGCCCAGATCGAACGGGCCAAGGCCGCGGGAATCAACTTCCTCGACACGGCGGAAATGTACCCGGTGCCGCCCAAGGCCGACACCTATGCCACCACCGAGCGGTATATCGGCAATTACTTCAAAACCCGTGGCGATCGCGCCGACTGGATCCTGGCCAGCAAGATCGCCGGGCCCGGCAACACCATCGATTATATTCGCGACGGCCACCTGCGTCATAACCGCAAGCACATCGTCGACGCCCTCGATGCCAGTCTCAAACGCCTGCAAACCGACTGGATCGACCTCTACCAGTTACATTGGCCTGAGCGCAGCACCAATTTCTTCGGCCAATTGAGCTACAAGCACAAGGATGAAGACGACCTCACGCCGCTGGAGGAAACCCTCGAAGCACTGGATGAGCAGGTTAAGGCCGGCAAGATCCGCCACATTGGTTTGTCCAACGAAACGCCGTGGGGCACCATGAAATTCCTGGCCCTGGCCGAAGCCCGTGGCTGGACCCGCGCGGTGTCGATCCAGAACCCCTACAACCTGCTCAACCGCAGCTTTGAAGTGGGCCTGGCAGAAATCGCCATTCGCGAACAATGCGGCTTGCTGGCCTACTCGCCACTGGCGTTCGGCATGCTCAGCGGCAAGTACGAAGGCGGCGCGCGCCCGGCCAAGGCGCGCCTGACGGAATACAGCCGTTTCAGTCGCTACTTCAACCCACAGTCGGAAGCGGCGTGCAGCCGTTATGTGGCACTGGCGCGGGAACACGGCCTGGACCCGGCGCAGATGGCGTTGGCGTTCGTGACGCAACAGCCGTTCGTGACCAGCAATATCATTGGCGCCACAAGCCTGGAGCAGCTGGACAGCAACATCGCCAGTGCGGATCTGAAGTTGTCGAAAGAGGTGCTGGAGGGCATTGAGGCGATTCAGAAGGATCATCCGAATCCGGCGCCTTGATTGATCTCTGAGCCGCCCCTGCAGACAAGCCGGCTCCCACATTTTGATGTGTAAATAAAATCAAATGTGGGAGCCGGGCCCGCCCGCGATGAGGCCCTCAGCAGCACCAGAACATCAAAGCGCCCGCGCAATGATCTCCTTCATGATCTCATTGGTCCCCGCATAGATGCGCTGCACCCGCGCATCCGCCCACGCCCGGGCAATCGGGTATTCCCACATGAAGCCGTACCCGCCGTGCAGCTGCACACATTCATCGAGCACCTTGCATTGCAGGTCCGTGGCCCAGTATTTGGCCATTGCAGCGGTGGGCACATCCAGCTTGCCTTCAAGATGAAGCGCCATGCATTTATCCACGAACACACGGCCAATCTGAATCTCGGTGGCCATCTCTGCCAGCTTGAACCGGGTGTTTTGAAAATCGGCAATCGCCTTGCCAAACGCCTTGCGCTCGCGGGTGTAATCAAGCGTCCACTGCAACGCCGCTTGCGCTGAAGACAGCGCGCCAATCGCCACGGTCAGCCGCTCTTGGGGCAGTTCCTGCATCAGATACGCAAAGCCCATGCCCGCTTGGCCCAGCAGGTTTTCCCTGGGTACGCGCACATCCTGAAAGAACAGCTCCGACGTGTCCTGAGCCTTCATGCCGACCTTCTCCAGGCGCTTGCCTTTGTCGAAGCCCGGCGTGGCAGCTTCGACCAGGAACAGGCTGGTGCCCTTGGCACCGGCCTTGGGGTCGGTCTTGGCCACCACAATGACCAATTCGGCCAGATAGCCGTTGGTGATAAACGTCTTGGAGCCGTTGATCACATATTCATCGCCGTCCAGCACTGCCGTTGTCTTCACCCCTTGCAGGTCAGAACCGGCCCCCGGCTCGGTCATGGCAATGGCCGTGACCATCTCGCCGGAGATCAACTTGGGCAAGTATTTGTGTTTAAGCGCTTCGCTGCCGTAATGCAGGATGTACGGCGCCACAATGTCCGAATGCAGTGAAAACCCAATGCCGGTCAAGCCCAGGCGGCTGATCTCTTCGATCACGACCGCGCTGTAAAGGAAATCCGCGCCCAGCCCACCATATTCTTCCGGCACGTGCGAACACAGCATCCCCGCCTCCCCCGCCTTGCTCCAGAGGCCGCGGTCGATGTAACCCTGTTTCTCCCATTGCCCATGGAATGGCGCCGCGTTTTTTTCAAGGAAGGTGCGCACGCTTTCGCGAAAGAGTTCGTGCTCCGGGCTGAACAAGGTTCTGGGAATCATGGGGTCACCTGCTGGGATTGTCGGACAAAAACGCGCCCACAGAGCCTATGCCGCGAATGCGTCACGGGACACTGGACACATGCGACAAAAAATAAGACGATCCAGCCGTCTGGTGACCACTTTCCCCTATAAGAATAAATGAAATTATGTCTAACCAAATCTCCACGCCCTTGCGGCGCGTCAGCATTCTGGCCATTGATCGGGTATTCGCTTCAACCCTCATGCAAGCCAAGGACTTCTTCCATCTCGCCAGCCTGCGTTACGGCAAACAGCAGGGCCTGGGCCTGACGCCCGCGTTCGAGACGCGCCTGGTCAGCCCCGACGGGCAATCGGTGCGCAGCTTCAGTGATGTGATCATGCCGGTGGACGGCGGCCTGGAAGACGCCGACATCATCGTGCTGCCCGCCTTCTGGGACGACTTCGAGGCATTGTGCGCCCGCTATCCGCAGGTGCTGCCGTGGCTGCGCGAACAACATGCACGCGGCGCCGTGCTGTGCGGCGAAGCCACCGGCGTGTTCTGGCTGGCCGAAGCCGGGCTGCTCGACGGCAAGGAAGCGACCACCTATTGGCGCTTCTTCAATGCCTTCAGCGAACGTTTCCCCAGGGTGCAGCTCAATCAGGACAAGCATCTGACCGATGCCGACAACCTGTACTGCGCCGGTGGCACCACCTCAGCCTGCGACCTCTACATTTATTTGATCGAACGCTTCTGCGGCGCGAATATCGCCCAGGCGGTGGCCCGCGACATCTTGTATGAAGTGCAACGCAGCTATTCGCCGGGGCGCATCGGTTTTGGCGGGCAGAAGCTGCATCAGGATGTGATCATCCTGCAGATCCAGCATTGGCTCGAAGAACACTTTGCCGACAAGTTCCGCTTTGAAGACGTCGCGCGCGAACACGGCATGAGCATCCGCAACTTCATGCGGCGCTTCCAGACTGCCACCGGCGACAAGCCACTGCATTATCTGCAACGCTTGCGCATCGAGACGGCCAAGGGCCTGCTCTCGGCCAGCCGCAAGAGCATCAAGACCATCAGTTACGAAGTGGGTTACGACGACGCGAGCTTTTTTGCGCGCCTGTTCAGGCAGCACACCGAGTTGTCGCCGAACCAGTATCGGCAGCAGTTCCAGCAGGCTGCTTAGCCAGGTAAGACG
Organism: Pseudomonas sp.; assembly: GCF_030147005.1. Classification (GTDB taxonomy): domain Bacteria; phylum Pseudomonadota; class Gammaproteobacteria; order Pseudomonadales; family Pseudomonadaceae; genus Aquipseudomonas. The sequence goes on along the minus strand of NZ_JASLAW010000247.1, from coordinate 28,208 downwards.
CGGTCAAAAATGTGCTAGCGGGCTTGCTCGCGACCGCGGTGGATCAGCAAAAGATGCATTTACTGACACACCGCATTCGCGAGCAAGCCCGCTCCTACATCTACATCGTTCTCAGGGCTTGTGCCCGCGCGACAGAAACTCGTGAGACTGCATTTCCAGCAAACGGCTCAACGTGCGTTGGAACTCGAAGTTCAAGCGCCCGCCCGTGTAGAGGTCCTTTAGCTCGACTTCCGCCGAGATGATCAGCTTGACGTTACGGTCATAGAATTCATCGACCATGTTGATAAAGCGCCGCGCGATGTCGTCGGTGGTCACGCCCATCTGCTCCACACCGCTCAAGATCACGGCATGGAAGATCTTGCCCAATTCGATGTAGTCGTTCTGGCTGCGCGGCCCGTCGCACAGTTGGCGGAATTCGAACCAGGCCACGTCATCGCAGGTACGCAGGGCGATGATTTCGCGGTTTTCGATCATCAACTTGTCGTTTTCCACCGCCTGGGTGCATTCCGGCGTCAATGCGCGGAAGCTTTTCTTCAGGCTTTCGTGGGCCGCTTCGTTGAGCGGAAAGTGGAACAGCTCCGCTTGCTCAAGGTGGCGCAAACGATAGTCGACACCGCTGTCGACGTTGACGATATCGGTGTTTTGCTTGATCAGCGCAATGGCCGGCAGGAAGCGTGCGCGCTGCAGGCCATCCTTGTAGAGGCCATCGGGCACGATGTTCGAAGTGGCAACCAGGGTAACGCCGTTCTTGAACAACTCTTCCATCAAGGTGCCGAGAATCATGGCGTCGGTGATGTCTGAAACGAAAAACTCATCGAAGCAGATCACCCGCGCTTCATCGGAGAAACGCTTGGCGATGATCGTCAGCGGGTTCTTTTCGCCCGGCAGGGTCTTCATCTCTTCGTGCACGCGCTTCATGAAGCGGTGAAAGTGCGTACGAACCTTTTCCTTGAACGGCAGCGCTTCGAAAAAGGTATCCACCAGGTAGGTCTTACCCCGGCCGACGCCGCCCCAGAAGTACAGGCCCTTGACCGGCGTGCGGTCCTTTTTGCCAAACAGCTTGCTGAGCATCCCCGGCTTGGTTTGCGAGGCCGCGACCAGGTCTTCGTACAGGCGCTGCAAATGACGCACCGCATTTTCCTGAGCAGCGTCATGGAAGAAGTCAGGGCGTTTCAGATCTGCTTGATATCGTTCTAGGGGCGTCATAATTTCGTTAGCAAGGCAACAAAAACGGGCCGTCACTGTAACGACGGCCCTGGATAATGGCAATCAACCCTTGGTCGGGTTAATCCTCGGAAGGGGCTAACGCGGCGCGCAAGGCAGCGATGGCGGCATCACGGGCGGCGCTGTCGGCGAACTCGGCGCTGTCGCCCACGGCGGCGCCGTCCAGCCATACGCTGAAGCTCAGGGCTTCGGTGCGTATGTCCAACGTATCACCGCTTTGCAATTGCCTGGTCACCGCGCCCGCCGCTTTGCCGTCGGCGAAGTTGCGCGAGAGCAGCAGTTGCTCGCCATTGGCCGCCAACAGGCGGAAGCGGAAGCTGCCGTCGTCTTCCCGGAAGCTCACGAAGCGTGCGGCCTTGGCTGCCTTTTTCTTGGTGGCGACCGGCGCCGCAGCCTGGTTGACGAACGAACGCAGCCCCACCGCTTCGCGCAGTTCGGCGAGGAACGGTGCCGCCACGGCGCGGGCTTTCCTGGCGCCGACCAACAGCAGGTCTTCCATGTCCGACGGGCGCGACATCAGTTGGTGGTAACGCTCGCGCGCTTCACCCAATTGACCGTCGAGCAACTGGAACAGACGATTCTTCGCCTCGCCCCAGCCCAGGCCTTGCAACAGCTCACTGCGCAACGCTTCTTCCTGGGCCTTGCTCGCAAATGCCTGGTACAGGGTGAACAGGTGGGAATTGTCCGGATCCTTCGCCTCGCCAGGCGCGCGCGAGTCGGTGACGATCCGCGAGATCGCCTCCTTCATGTCCTTGGCGCTGGTGAACAACGGGATGGTGTTGTCATAGCTCTTGGACATCTTGCGCCCGTCCAGGCCCGGCAAGGTGGCGACGCTTTCTTCGATCAACGCTTCGGGCATGGTGAAGAATTCTTTACCGTTGCCGAACAGGTGGTTGAAACGCTGGCCGATGTCGCGGGCCATTTCCACATGCTGGATCTGGTCACGGCCCACCGGCACCTTGTGCGCGTTGAACATCAGAATGTCTGCCGCCATCAGCACCGGATAGCTGTAAAGGCCCATGCTGATGCCCGCGTCCGGGTCTTCGCCGCTCTCTACGTTCTTGTCCACCGACGCCTTGTAGGCGTGGGCGCGGTTAAGCAAACCCTTGGCGGCCACGCACGTCAGCAGCCAGGTCAGCTCGGGGATTTCGGGGATGTCGGACTGGCGATAGAAGGTCACCCGGTCCACATCCAGGCCACCGGCCAGCCACGTCGCGGCGATTTCCATACGCGAGCGCTGGATGCGCTGCGGGTCATCGCATTTGATCAGGGCGTGGTAGTCGGCCAGGAAGTAGAAGGAATCGGCATTGGCGTCCTGGCTGGCAAGGATCGCCGGGCGGATCGCGCCGGCGTAGTTGCCCAGGTGCGGCGTGCCGGTGGTGGTGATGCCGGTGAGAATACGGGTACGCGTCGTCATGGGTAATCGCTTATCAGACTGCTATCAATTCGAGAGGCGCGGCAGCACCAGATCCTTGAGATCGGTGAGCTTGCCGTGAAAAAAGTGCCCGCATTCTGCCACTTTCAGCAGCTCATGGGGGCGTTTCAGGGCGGCGGACCAGTCGTAGACCCGTTGCGGGTCGACCACTTCGTCGGTTTCCGGCTGGATCACGGTCAATGGGCACCCTTGGGGCAGCACGTCGGCATCACCCAGGCGCATCACCGCGGCGGCGACCATGAACAGGTGCGCGAGCTTCTCGCCCTTGGCTTCCAGGCGGCCACCGAGGCTGGCGGCCACATAGCCACCGAAGGAAAACCCCAGCAAGGTAATCGGCAGGTCCGGGTGTTTTTCGCGCAGCCAGGTGGCGGCCGCTTCAGCATCGTCGACTTCACCGGTGGCCATGTCGTGGAAACCGGCACTCGCGCCGACGCCACGATAATTGAAACGCAACGTAATCAAACCGGCATCGCGGGCGGTGCGTTGCAGGGTCGAGACAACTTTATTGAGCATGGTCCCGCCCTGCACCGGGTTAGGGTGGCAGATCAGCGCCAGGCCACGCGGTTCGGGGTGATCCAGGTACAGGGCTTCCAATTGGCCCACCGGGCCATCGATCAAAACGGGGGTTTCACGCATGAGCAAGGATGAACTCCGTGACCTCTCAAGGGGTCGACTCGTCTAGCTAAAAGTCTGTGCATGGCATCATTGCGAGCTTAATCGCGGTATACAGCGCAGGTCCGAGCCGTTAACGTAAAGCAAAGCCGTTTATAGAGGAAGGACTCGTGGAACACTCGCTCTTAGTTTGGTTGTTGCCGACTCTTGCCCTGGTTGCCGGTGTCGCCATTGGATTCCTGGTTGCTCGCCTGCTGCCGAATGCCGCGCCTAACCGCACGCAACGTCAGCTGGATGACATTCAGGAACGTTTTGACAGTTATCAGAACGAGGTTGTTACCCACTTCAACAGCACCGCGACCCTGGTCAAGAAGCTCACCCAGAGCTACCAGGAAGTACAGGATCATCTCGCCGATGGCGCTAACCGCCTGGCCCTCGACGACATCACCCGCCAGCGTCTGCTGGCCGCGCTGCATTCCGATGCACCGCAAACACCCCGCGAACGCCTGACCCCGCCCCGGGAAAACCAGGAACCGCCACGAGACTACGCGCCAAAAACGTCGGATGCTCCAGGCATGCTGGATGAGCACTACGGCTTGAAGAAGTAACTCGTCTTCGAGCAACAAAAAGCCCGGCTGATCGATGATCAGCCGGGCTTTTTGTTGGCCTCATTCTTGAGACAGTGGAAATCCAACCTGGGAGCGACCCTGCTCGCGAATGCGCAGTGTCAGTCGCTGCATCTGTTGACTGATACACGGCTTTGGCGAGCAAGCCCGCTCCCACAGTTTTGATCGCGCGGGGCGTTAGGACACGGCCTGTTCCTGCAACCGTCCATCCTCGATCCGTACGTGCCGTCCATGAAAGCGCTTGAGACTGCTGCGATGGCCAACGCTGACGATGCTCAGCCCCGGCAGTTCATCGATCAGCGCCTGATACAGCGTCGCTTCATCCTCTTCGTCCATGGCCGAAGTGGCCTCGTCCATGTACAGCCATTGCGGTACGAACAACAAGGCGCGGGCAAAGGCCAGGCGCTGTTGTTCGCCTGGTGAGAGCATGCGCTGCCAGTGGTTGGCCTCATCAAGACGGCCGACCAGATGCGGCAGCCGGCAGGTTTCCAGTACCTGTGCATAACGTTGCGCCGAGTAGACGCTGTCGTCCTGTGGATAACTCAACACCGCCTTCAACGTGCCAATCGGCAGGTAAGGCTTCTGCGGCAGAAACAGATAGCGCGTCGCCGGCAGGCGAATGCTGCCATGGCCTGCCGGCCATAAATGGCCCATTGCACGCAGCAGCGTACTTTTACCACTGCCCGAACGCCCGCTGAGCATCACGCGCTGACCCGGCTCCACGGCCATGTCGGCGTCGGTAAGCAAGTGACGGCCGTCGGCCAGGTCCATGCCTAAATCCTTTATCACCAGACGCTCGCCTTCAGGGCGCACATCGATGGCCGGGGCACGCTGCTCGTTGTCGCCCATGGCCTGCTGGAAACTCAGCAGACGATCGCTGGTGGCACGCCACGACGCCAGTTCCGAGTAGGCGTTGATAAACCAACTGAAGTTTTCCTGCACATTGCCAAACGCCGAGTTGATTTGCATCAGCTCGCCCAACTCGATCTTGCCGGTGAAGTAGCGCGGCGCGGCGACGATAAACGGGAAGATAATCGCTATCTGGCTGTAACCGGCGGTAAAGAAGGTGAGGCGCTTGGACACTTTCATGATGTCCCAGAAGTTGCGCCAGACCTTGCCGAAACGCGAACTCAGGCGCTGCTTTTCATTCGGTTCGCCGTTGTAGAGGGCGATGCTTTCGGCATTTTCGCGCACCCGCACCATGGAGAAACGCAAGTCCGCTTCGAAGCGCTGTTGCTGGTTGCTCAAGCCGATCAAGCGCCGGCCGATCAGGTGCGTCAGCCAACTGCCCACCGCGGCATACAGCAGCGCGCACCAGAACATGTAGCCGGGAATGGTGATGCCAAACACCTCGATGCTGCCCGACACGCCCCACAGGATGATTGAGAACGACACCAGGCTGACCACATTGCGCAACAGCCCCAAGCCCAGGCTCAAGGTGCTGGAGGTGAAAGTGTTGAGGTCTTCGGAAATCCGCTGGTCAGGGTTATCGGTGTAGCCGCCCTGTTCCAACTGGTAGTAGTTCTTGTGGGCGAGCCAGCGTGCGAAGTGCTTTTCGGTCAGCCAGGCACGCCAGCGGATGGTGAGCATCTGGGTCAGGTACAAACGATACACCGCGCCAAGGATCGCCACGGCCGCGATGCCGCCGAAGTAGCCGATCAATTGCCAGAAAGCAGCCGTGTCCTTCTTTTCCAGGGCGTTGTAGAAATCCTTGTACCAGTGGTTGATCCAAACGGAAATGGCCACGCTGAACAGCGACAAACCAATCACGGCGGCCAGCAGCAACCAGGCCCTGCCCTTCTCTTCACTGCGCCAATACGGCGTAATCATCGCCCAGGTTCGGCGGAAGAATTGCCCACGCACCGCATCATTGACCGCGGAGTATTCAGCGTTCTGATTCATCGTTCAGGCTCGGTAGGGAATTTAACAGGCGTTTGAACCGATCATCGGCGATCGGTTCAGGGCTCCGTGCGGCCTGAAGCAGCTTGTTCAGTTTTCGTTCAGCGGCGTACCGGGCGCTTCTGCAATTTGCGCTGCAAGGTACGGCGGTGCATGCCCAACGCGCGAGCGGTGGCGGAGATGTTGCCTTCGTGCTCGGTCAGCACGCGCTGGATGTGTTCCCACTGCAGGCGGTCGACCGACATGGGGTTTTCCGGCACCAGGGTATCGAGGTCGGCGTGCTCGGAAAGCAGCGCGGCGAGCACGTCATCGGCATCCGCCGGCTTGCACAGGTAATTGCAGGCGCCACGCTTGATGGCTTCGACGGCGGTGGCGATGCTGGAATAACCGGTGAGAATCACCACGCGCATTTCCGGGTCGAGCTCGAGCAGCTTGGGCAGCAGCACCAGACCGGAATCGCCATCCATTTTCAGATCGAGCGCGGCGTAGTCCGGAAGGTCGGCCTGGGCGATGGTCAGGCCTTCTTCGGCTGAGCCTGCGGTGCTGACGCGAAAGCCGCGACGGCTCATGGCGCGGGCCATCACGCGGGTAAAGGTGGCGTCATCATCTACCAGCAACAGGTGCGGCAGTTCTTCGCCTTCGACTTGGATCTCGTCACTCATCGATATCTCCTCGTGCGACACGGGGCAGGCGCAGCTCGGTGAGCGTGCCGCCTTCCTCATGACTATAGAGTTTCACTGAGCCGCCCGCGCGGGTCACGCTGGCCTTGCTCAAAAACAGGCCGAGGCCGAAGCCTTTGCCCTTGGTGGTAAAGAAGGGTTTGCCGATCTGCTCGGCGATGGCCAGCGGCACGCCCGCGCCGTGGTCACGAATGCTGATAGTGACGTTTTCCGCATCCCAGTCCAACTGCACGCCCAGGCCTTCAGGGCAGGCGTCGGCAGCGTTGTTCAGCAGGTTGAGCAAGGCCTGGGTGAGGTCGGGCGGCGGCGCCATGCGCGGCACGCTGCCCTGGCCCAACAGGCTGAAACGGTAACTGGCTTCGGGGCGCATCAGGTGCCATCGGTTCAGCGCTTCATCGAGCCACTGGGTGACATCCTGCATGTCCACCGCCAGACGCCGATTGGCTTCGGCGGCGCGTACCAACTGCTGCAAGGTCAACTTGCACTGCTTGACTTGTTCCTGCAGCACGCTGAGGTCATCCTGCAATGCCGGGTCGTGATGGTCCTGGGTCATTTCCTTGAGCAGTACGCTCATGGTCGCCAGCGGCGTGCCCAGCTCATGGGCGGCGCCCGCCGCCTGAGTGGCGACGGCCAGCAATTGCTGGTCGCGCAAGCCTTCCTCACGGCGAATCGCGCGCAGTTCTTCCTGGCGGCGCAGTTCTTCGGCCATGCGCGCGGCAAAAAAAGTGATCACTGCGGCCGACAGCGCGAAGCTCAACCACATCCCGTAGATCTGCAGATTTTCCCGAGCGATGGGAAACGTCTGCAAAGGGTAGAACTGGGCCAGCAGCAGGGTGTACAACGTCAGCGCTATGCCCGACAGCACCACCGAATAGCGCCACGGCAACGTCACGGCGGCAATGGTCAGCGGCACCAGGTAATAAGACACAAACGGGTTGGTGGAACCACCGGAGAAGTACAGCAACACACTGTGGATAAACAGGTCGCAGGCCAATTGCAGGGCATACTCCAACTCGGTGACCGGCCACGTGGTACGCAACCGGATGGCGGTAAACGCACACAGCACGGTGGAAAACCCGAGGGTCACCGCCAGTTGCAGCCAGGGCAGCGGCAGCAGGTCGAACCAATAGGCGAGCCCGACTGAACCCGCCTGAGCGGCCAGTACGAGGGTGCGAATGAACGTCAGGCGCCAGAGGTTCTGGCGGGTGGCGGAAGTCAGTTTTACGGCGGCGAGCATGAGCTCTCCCGATGAGCGCTGCAGGCGGATCGGCACGAGTATAAACGAAGCAGGCCGGCTGGCACGGCGCGTGTGGCTCTTTGACGCAGGCCGGGCAAATGACCGTTCGTCGCCGCCACTAGAACATGTAGAGAATATGTAAACCCGAAGAACCCGATGTCACCGTCTACAGTCATACCGAACACGACAATCTCAAGGAGCTTTCATGTCTCGTCTCACTCGCAGTGCAGCTGTTCTCACCCTCGGCGCCAGCGCCCTGGCCAGCCTGCCGGCCATGGCCGCCGATGAACTGCATTACAACCAGATCTCCCTGCGTGCCGAAGTCAGCCAGGAAGTGGCGCGCGACAAGATGATCGTCACCCTCTACACCGAATCGCAAAACGCCGACCCGGCCAAGCTTGCCGCCGAAGTCACCACCACCATGAACAAGGCGCTGGGCCAGGCTCGCGAAGTCAAAGCCGTGACCCTGCGCCAAGGCAGCCGCAACAGCTACCCGATCTACGACAGCAAGAACCAAAAGATCACCGGCTGGCGTGAACGCGCCGAACTGCGCCTGGAAAGCGCGGACTTCCCGGCGCTGTCCGCCCTCACCGGCGAGCTGTTGAACACCCTGAAAATGGACAGCATGGACTTCGCCATCGCTGACAGCACTCGCAAGGCCAGCGAAGATTCGATGCTCAAAGACGCGGTTGCAGCGTTCAAGGCCCGCGCGCAACTGGCCACCGATGCTCTCGGCGGCAAGGGTTACAAGATCGTCAACCTGAACTTCAACACCAACGGCTACCCAATGCCCTATGCACGCGGCGGCACGATGATGAAAGCGGCCATGGCCGATTCAGCGCCCACGCCTGAAGTGGAAGCCGGCACCAGCCAGGTCAACATGAGCGCAGACGGTGTGATCGAAGTGCAGATGCAGTGACCCCTACCTGACACACTTGAACGGCGGTAACCTCGGTGACCGCCGTTTTCGTTTGTGCAGCTTTATAGGGTTGCCATTTCAGGGGTCTCCATGGAAAGAATCGCCTTCAAACCGCTCCTCCTTGCCGCAGGGCTCCTGGCCTTTACACCGCTGGCTCATGCTTCCACCACCCTGGTCTACTGCTCCGAAGCCAGCCCCGCGGGCTTCGACCCTAGCCAGTACACCAGCGGCACCGATTTTGATGCATCCGCCGAAACCGTGTTCAACCGGTTGACCCAGTTCAAACGTGGCGGCACCGAGGTCGAACCGGGCCTGGCCACGCGCTGGGATGTGTCCAACGACGGCCTGGCGTATACCTTCCATCTGCGCGATGGCGTCAAGTTCCACACCACCGATTTTTTCACTCCGACCCGCGACTTCAACGCCGACGATGTGCTGTTCACCTTCAACCGCCTGTTGGATGCCGAAAGCCCGTTTCGCAAGGCCTATCCATCCGAATCGCCCTACTTCACCGACATGGGCCTGAACACCACAATCAAGCGCGTCGACAAACTCGACGAACACACTGTGCGCTTCACCCTGAACAACGTTGATGCATCGTTCGTGCAGAACCTGGCGATGAGTTTTGCCTCGGTGCAATCGGCCGAGTATGCCGCCCAGCTCCTGAAGCAAGGCAAGGCCGAGGACATTAATCAAAAACCGGTCGGCACCGGTCCGTTCGTGTTCAAGCGCTACCAGAAAGACTCGCAGATCCGTTACGTCGCCAATCGCCAGTACTGGAAACCCGAGGACGTGAAACTCGACAACCTGGTGTTCGCCATCACCCCTGACGCGGCTGCGCGCTTGCAGAAGCTCAAGGCGGGCGAATGTCAGGTCAGCGGCTATCCGCGCCCGTCCGACATCGAGGTGATCAAGCAGGACCCCAACCTGCGCGTGCAGCAGCAGGCCGGTTTCAACCTGGGCTTCCTGGCGTACAACGTCACCCACCCGCCGCTGGACCAACTCAAAGTGCGCCAGGCCCTGGACATGGCCATCGACAAACCGGCCATCATCAAGGCGGTGTACCAGGGCGCCGGGCAATTGGCGCAGAACGCGCTGCCACCCGCGCAGTGGTCTTATGACCCGACTATCCAGGACGCCCCCTACGACCCGACCAAGGCCCGAGCGCTACTAAAAGAAGCAGGGGTTGCACCAGGTACCACCCTCAACCTTTGGGCGATGACCGTGCAACGCGCGTCTAACCCGAACGCGCGCATGTCGGCGCAAATGATCCAGCAGGATTGGGCCAAGATCGGCATCAAGGCCAACATCGTCAGCTATGAGTGGGGCGAATACATCAAACGCGCCAAAAATGGCGAGCATGACGCCATGATTTACGGCTGGACCGGCGATAACGGCGACCCGGATAACTGGCTCGGCGTGCTCTACAGTTGTGCTGCGGTCAAGGGAAGCAATTACGCCAAATGGTGTAACCCGGCCTACGACAAGCTGGTGCAGCAGGCCAAGGTCAGCAATGACCGCGAACAGCGCATCCAGTGGTATCAGCAGGCTCAACAAATCCTTAAGGAACAAGTACCTATAACGCCTATCGCGAACTCGACGGTTTTCCAACCCTTGCGCAAGGAAGTTCGCGATTTCAAGATCAGCCCTTTCGGGCTGACGCCGTTCTATGGCGTGAGTCTGGATAAGTAACAACAACGCCCCAATCGAGTGCGTTAGACGCTTCGATGGGGCTTTTTCGGTGCGCGCTACGCACCGAAAAAAACCGTTAAACAGACGCATTTATGACGAAACTTTCATAAATGCGACATTCTTGTACGCCCGTCCCACTGTTTGGCCCTTGCAACCGTTCAACATCTTGCAATGGGTATGGCGCCTGCATAAGTATCCGCAGGCCGGCTCACGAGGTCGCCCTCACCACCAAAAATGACAACAAATCATGAGGCCAACATGCTTAAACACGCAGTCCTTCCGTTATTAGTGAGCGCGGGCCTTATGGCCGCAGCCCCTTTTGCCCAAGCGGCAACTAACCTGGTGTTCTGCTCCGAAGGGAGCCCGGCCGGTTTTGACCCAGGCCAGTACACCACCGGAACAGACTTCGATGCCTCGGCCGAAACCATGTTCAACCGCCTGAGCCAGTTCGAACGCGGCGGCACCGCCGTGATTCCTGGCCTCGCCACCAGCTGGGACGTGTCGCCGGACGGCCTGACGTATACCTTCCACCTTCGCGAAGGCGTCAAGTTCCACACCACCCCGTATTTCAAGCCGACTCGTGAATTTTCGGCCGACGACGTACTGTTCACGTTTAATCGGATGATCAATAAAGACGATCCGTTCCGTAAGGCCTACCCCACCGAGTTCCCGTATTTCACGGACATGGGGATGGACACCAACATCAAGAACATCGAAAAAATCGATGACCACACCGTCAAGTTCACCCTTGGCATCGTGGACGCCGCTTTTATTCAAAACATGGCCATGAGCTTCGCGTCGATCCAATCCGCCGAATACGCCGCGCAATTGTTGAAGGCAGGCAAACCCGCCGACATCAACCAGAAACCGGTCGGCACCGGTCCGTTCGTATTCAAGAGCTACCAGAAAGACTCGAACATCCGCTATACCGGCAACAAAGACTACTGGAAACCTGAAGACGTGAAGATCGATAACCTGATCTTTGCCATCACCACCGACCCGTCGGTACGTATCCAGAAGCTCAAGAAAAACGAATGCCAGGTCACCCTGTTCCCACGTCCGGCCGACCTCAAGGCGCTGGGCGAAGACAAGGACCTGAAACTGCCGCACCAGGCTGGTTTCAACCTGGGCTACGTGGCCTATAACGTGATGGACAAGGTCAAGGGCAGCGATCAGCCCAACCCGCTGGCAGACTTGCGCGTACGTCAGGCGCTGGACATGTCGGTGAACAAGCAACAGATCATCGACTCGGTGTACCAGGGTGCCGGTCAACTGGCTGTCAACGCCATGCCGCCGACCCAATGGTCCTACGACACCACCATCAAGGACGCCGCATACAATCCTGAGAAAGCCAAAGCGCTGCTCAAGGAAGCCGGCGTCAAGGAAGGTACCGAGATCGTTCTGTGGGCCATGCCGGTTCAGCGTCCGTACAACCCGAACGCCAAACTGATGGCTGAGATGCTGCAGAACGATTGGTCCAAGATCGGGCTGAAGGTCAAGATCACCAGCTACGAGTGGGGCGAGTACATCAAGCGCTCCAAAGGCGGTGAGAACCAGGCCATGATCATTGGTTGGAGCGGCGACAATGGTGACCCGGACAACTGGCTGAACGTGCTGTTCGGCTGCGACTCGCTGTCCGGCAACAACTTCTCCAAGTGGTGTGACAAGAAATTCGACGGCATCGTGAAAGAAGCCAAGGCCACATCCGATGTCGCCAAACGCACCGAGCTGTACAAGCAGGCGCAACATGTTCTGAAAGATGCAGTTCCGATGACACCCATCGCGCACTCGACGGTGTATCAACCCATGCGCAACACCGTGCAGGACTTCAAGATCAGCCCGTTTGGCTTGAACTCCTTCTACGGCGTCAGCGTAAGCGGTAAGTAAGGATTAATAACGGCGACGTTCGTAACGTCGCCGTTATTGCATCCGCCAGGCCCGTAGGAAACAGACCACATTTGCAAGCGTTGCCGTCCTACAGCAATGAATTGCGCTCCGTGTCTCCGTTACCTACAGGGTCAATCCGATTTGGCGCATTTACTGTGAAGTCCGCGACCCATAATGTCGTAGGAATGCAGAGGCGCCAATTTAGGAGAGGTACTTACCATTTGTGGGACCGGTGATGTCCCCCCGGCTATGTGCCTGAGGGATTGCTCGCTGTTGATAACTACAGACAAGGATCGGGATCGTCATGCGCCATACCACCGTTCTATCCGCAATTTTTGCCACCGGCCTGCTGGCTGTGGCCACGACGGCGCAGGCCGCCGACAAGAAGAGCCTGGTGTTCTGCTCCGAGGGCAGCCCGGCAGGCTTTGACACCGCGCAATACACCACCGCCACCGACAACGATGCCGCAGAGCCGTTGTACAACCGGCTGGTCGAGTTCGAAAAAGGCGCGACCGACGTAGTGCCTGGGCTGGCAGCCAAGTGGGATATCTCCGAAGACGGGCTCACCTACACCTTCCATCTGCGTGAAGGGGTGAAATTCCACAGCAACAAGGAATTCAAGCCGACACGGGATTTCAACGCCGACGACGTGCTGTTCACGTTCAACCGCATGCTTGACCCCGACCACCCGTTTCGCAAGGCCTACCCCACCGAGTTTCCGTATTTCAACGGGATGAGCCTGAACAAGAACATCGCCAAGGTCGAAAAAACCGACCCGCACACCGTGGTAATGACCTTGAACACGGTCGACGCCGCATTCGTGCAGAACATCGCCATGAGCTTCGCCGCGATCCTCTCGGCCGAGTACGCCGAGCAGTTGCTCAAGGAAGGCAAACCCAGCGATATCAACCAGAAGCCGATCGGCACTGGCCCGTTTGTGTTCCAGCGTTACCAGAAAGACTCGCAGATTCGTTATGTGGCAAACAAACAGTATTGGGACCCAAGCCGGGTCAAGCTCGATCAACTGATCTTCGCCATCAATACCGACGCGTCGGTGCGCGTGCAGAAACTCAAGGCCGGCGAATGCCAGGTCACCCTGCACCCGCGCCCGGCCGATGTGGACGCGCTCAAGGCCGACCCGAACCTGCAATTGCTGACCAAGCCCGGCTTCAACCTTGGCTACATCGCCTACAACGTACGCCACAAGCCGTTCGATCAGCTCGAAGTACGCCAGGCGCTGGACATGGCGGTGAACAAGCAGAGCATCCTCAATGCGGTGTACCAGGGCGCCGGGCAATTGGCGGTCAACAGCATGCCGCCGACCCAGTGGTCTTACGACGACACCATCAAGGACGCCGCCTACAACCCGGAAAAGGCCAAGGAACTGCTCAAGGCCGCCGGCGTGAAGGAAGGCACCGAGATCACCCTCTGGGCGATGCCGGTACAACGGCCGTACAACCCCAATGCCAAGCTGATGGCTGAAATGCTGCAGAACGATTGGGCCAAGATCGGCCTGAAAGTGAAGATCGTCAGCTACGAGTGGGGCGAATACATCAAGCGCACCAAGAACGGCGAGCACGATGTCAGCCTGATCGGCTGGACCGGCGACAACGGTGACCCGGACAACTGGCTGGGCACCCTCTACAGCTGCGATGCCATCGGCGGGAACAACTACTCCATGTGGTGTGACCCGGCCTACGACAAGCTGGTCAAGCAAGCCAAGGTCGTGACCGACCGTGAACAAAGGACTGTTCTGTACAAACAGGCGCAGCAACTGCTCAAGCAGCAGGTGCCGATCACGCCAATCGCCCACTCGACGGTCAACCAGCCGTTAAGCGCCAAAGTCGAAGGCTTCAAAGTGAGCCCTTTCGGCCGCAACGTGTTCTCGGGCGTCAGTATCACCCCATAAGAAAAAATAACCGGATTGCAGAGGGGCCAAGCTGGCCCTTCGGCAAACGTGCAGGCTTTTGTTGGGATTTTTCCTACGCCAAACGTTTGCAATAGCTTGAACGAGTTACACACCCAATAGCCGGTTCACCTAAAAAGACCGGCATTAAAAAGAGAACCAAAGGAGCTTCACCCATGAAACTGAGCAGCAAAGCGCTTCTGGCCCTGGCCATCAGCAGCATCACGGCCACCGCCTACGCTGAAACGCAGAGCCAGGACTTCGTTCCTACCACTCTGGCCGGCACCAGCGCCCAAAGCGAAGCCAAAGGCTTTATCGAAGATTTCAGCCTGGGCGGTACCACGCGTAACTGGTACTCCCATGAAAGCAAATACCGTGGGGGCACCTTCTCTTACCAGAAGCACGGCGAAACCCGTACCGACCGCAACCGTACCAACTGGGTACAGGGCACCATCCTCAACGCCAGCTCGGGTTTCACCCAGGGCACCGTAGGCGTCAAGACCGAAGTGGCGGTGTACAACGCACTGGTCCTGGACCGCAGCAAGCGTGATATCAAAGGCGGCTCCAACCGTACCCTGGCCGATTCCAATGGTGACGCCGTAGACCAGTGGAGCAAACTGGGCCTGGCCAACGTGCAGTTCCGCGTGTCCAACACCACCTTGACCGCCGGCCGTCAGAACTTCAGCAGCGGCATCGTCGACACCATCGGCAACCGTGCCCTGCCTTCAAGCTTCCAGGGTGTGAGCTTCAACAGCGAAGAGTTCAGCAACCTGTCGTTCCAGGGCGGTATTTTCGACCGCGTTTCCCCGCGTAGCGAACAGAGCCTGTCGAAATTCCGTACCGAGTACGGCAATGGCGCAGAAACCGACAAAGTCTCCACCCTGGGTGTGAACTACCAGCCGCTGAAAAGCCTGAAGACCAGCTTCTTCGCCGCCAACGTGAAGGACTTCTGGAACCAGTACTACTTCGGTGCTACCCACGAATTGGGCGACACTCAGCAACTGGGCCTGACCACCGGCTTCAACTACTACAAGACTGTCGATGAAGGCAAAAAAGAGATGGGGGAAATCGACAACGATACCTTCTCCCTCTCCCTGGGCCTGACCCACCAGGCACACAGCCTGACCTTCGGTTACCAGCAAGTGAACGGTAACGAGTACTTCGACTACCTGCACGAAACCAACGGCATCTACCTGGCCAACTCCCTGACCTCGGACTTCAACGGCCCGAACGAGAAGTCCTTCCAGGTCGCCTACGCCATCAACATGGCCGAATACGGCGTGCCAGGCCTGAAGTTCAACGCCTACTCGGCCCGCGGCTGGGGCATCGACGGTACTCACTACACCGGCAACAATGGCCGCGCCAAGTTCGCCTACGACGGCATCCAGTCCCAGGACGGCGAGAAGCATCAGGAATACGGTGTAGGCGCCTCTTACGCCCTGCAAAGCGGCCCACTCAAGGCCACTACCGTGCGCGCGACCTATGTTGAGCACCGTGGCAGCGAGTTCCAGTCCGACGGCAGCATCAAAGAGTTCCGTCTGGTCACCACCATCCCGTTCAACATTCTTTAATTAGCGCCAGTCAGACGGCGGGCTCAGGACGAGCCCGCCGTCTACGCGTTTCTGGCTCCATCGATTGCAGAGGGCTCTGAATGAAAATGCTCCCGTTACAAGCAGCCATGGCCGCAGCGCTGTTGAGCGTGGCCATCGGCGTTTCGGCCAAACCGCTGGTGGTCTGCACCGAAGCCAGCCCGGAAGGTTTTGACCCGGTCCTGTACACCACCGCCGTGACTGCTGACGCCGCTGCAGAAACCATGTTCAACCGCCTGGTGGACTTCAAGCCCGGCACCACCGAAGTGGTCCCGGCTTTGGCCAAGGATCTGCCGGAAATCAGCGCCGATGGCCTGACCTACACGTTCCACCTGCGTGACGACATCAAGTTCCACACCACCGACTATTTCAAACCCACGCGCAACATGAACGCCGACGATGTGCTTTGGAGCTTCCAGCGCCAGCTGGACCCGAATCACCCTTGGCATAAAAAGTCCAACGTGGGCTACCCGTACTTCGAAAGCATGGGCTTCAAGGAACTGCTCAAGAGCGTAGAGAAGACTGACGATCACACCGTCGTTTTCACCCTGACCCGTCCTGAAGCACCGTTCCTGGCCGACCTGGCCATGGCGTTTTCCTCGATCCACTCCGCCGAATACGCTGACCAGTTGCTCAAGTCCGGCAAGACCGATGACCTGAACGCCAAGCCGATCGGCACCGGGCCGTTCATATTCACTCGTTACGCCAAAGACGCCCAGGTGCGCTTCAAGGCCAACCCGGAGTACTTCCGTGGCAAGCCGCCGGCCGATCCGCTGATCCTGGCGATCACCACCGACAACAACGTGCGCCTGCAAAAGCTCAAGGCCAACGAGTGCCAGATCGCGCTGTATCCCAAGCCCGATGACGTGCCGAGCGTCAAGGCCGACCCGAACCTTAAAGTCGATGAACTGGCGGCCATGACCACCAGTTACACCGCGATGAACACCACCCACAAGTACATGAGCGACGCGCGGGTGCGTCACGCGATCAACATTGCGTTCGACAAGTCCGGCTACACCGACGCCCTGTACGGCAAAGGCAATGCGGTGGTGGGCACTGGCCCGTATCCACCGACCCTGCTGGGCTTCAGTGACAAGATCAAGAACCCGCTCCGGGACCTGGACAAAGCCCGCGCCCTGCTCAAGGAGGCCGGCGTACCCGAAGGCACCGAGTTCACCCTGTTCACCCGTAACGGCGGTGGCCCGACCAACCCCAACCCAATGCTCGGCGCCCAGCGCATGCAGGCGGACTTGGCCCAGATTGGCCTGAAGGTCAATATCAAGGTCATGGAATGGGGCGAAATGCTCAAGCGCGCCAAAGCCGGAGAACACGACATGGTGTCCGCCGGTTGGGCTGGGGATAACGGGGACCCGGATAACTTCCTCACCCAAACCTGAGTTGCGATGCGGCGAAAAACGGCGAAAACTACGCCCGCTGGTGTAACAAGGAGTTTCAAGGTTTGATCGACAAAGCGCGCGCAATCGCTGAACCCGCACAACGCGCTGCACTCTATGAACAAGCCCTGGACGTTTTCGACAAGGACCAACCATGGATTCCCATGGCTTACCCGAAAATGTTTACCGCCATGCGCAAGAACGTCGAGGGTTATACCCAAAGCCCTCTGACCACCAATAACTTCGCCACCACCCAGGTGAAGTAATAAGAAAAACGCTCGGCGCCGTCGCTATTGACGGCGCCGAACCTGCCTAACCGGCTGATTGAGGTATACACCAAGATGTTTAGTTTTATTGCCCGCCGACTGGGGTTACTGATCCCCACGTTCTTCGGCATCACGTTGCTGACGTTTGCGTTGATTCGCATGATTCCAGGCGACCCCGTAGAAGTCATGATGGGCGAGCGGCGGGTTGACCCCGAAATGCACGCTCAGGCAATGGAGCGCCTTGGCCTTAACAAGCCGCTGTATGCGCAATACCTGGATTACGTCGGCAAGCTCGCCCAGGGCGACCTTGGCGAATCGCTGCGCACCCGCACCAGCGTGTGGACCGAGTTCACCGCACTCTTTCCGGCGACCCTGGAACTGTCCATGGCCGCCCTGTTGTTCGCCGGTATCCTGGGCCTGCTGGCCGGGGTGATCGCGGCACTCAAGCGAGGATCCCTGTTCGACCATGGGGTGATGGGCATCTCCCTGGCGGGCTATTCGATGCCAATCTTCTGGTGGGGCCTGATCCTGATCATGTTCTTCTCGGTAAGCCTGGGCTGGACCCCGGTTTCCGGGCGTATCGACCTGCTTTACGACATCGAGCCGCGCACCGGCTTCATGCTCATCGACACGCTGCTGGCCGACGAGCCGGACGCGTTCTGGGACGCTCTGCACCACCTGATCCTGCCGGCCATCGTATTGGGCACCATCCCGCTGGCGGTGATTGCGCGGATGACCCGTTCCTCGATGCTTGAAGTGCTGCGCGAAGACTACATCCGTACCGCCAAGGCCAAGGGCCTGTCGCCGGCGCGCGTGGTGTTCGTACACGGCCTGCGCAACGCGCTGATCCCGGTATTGACCGTGGTCGGCCTGCAAGTCGGCACGCTGCTGGCCGGCGCCGTACTGACCGAAACCATCTTCTCGTGGCCCGGCATCGGCAAATGGCTGATCGAAGCCATTGGCGCGCGGGACTACCCGGTGGTGCAAAACGGCATTCTGTTGATCGCCTGCCTGGTGATCCTGGTGAACTTCGTGGTGGATATCCTCTACGGCTTCGCCAACCCACGCATCCGTCACCAGCGCTGAGATCATGACCATGACTACCTCTACTCCAGTGTCAGCAGTCGATCAGAGCCTGCTGTACCCGTCTCCGTACAAAGAATTCTGGCAAGCCTTCTCCAAGAACAAAGGCGCGGTTGCCGGCCTGCTGTTCATGCTGCTGATCGTGTTCTGCGCGATCTTCGCGCCGTGGGTAGCGCCCCATAACCCGAGCGAGCAATACCGCGACTTCCTGCTCACACCGCCGTCGTGGCTCGAAGGCGGGCAGATCCAGTTCCTGCTGGGCACCGACGAACTGGGCCGCGACTTGCTCTCGCGCCTGATCCAGGGTTCGCGCCTGTCGCTGTTGATCGGTTTGTCGTCGGTGGTGATGTCGCTGATCCCCGGGATCCTGCTGGGACTGTTCGCCGGGTTCTTCCCGCGCCTGCTCGGCCCGACCATCATGCGCCTGATGGACATCATGCTGGCCCTGCCCTCGCTGCTGCTGGCTGTTGCCATCGTCGCGATCCTCGGCCCTGGCCTGATCAACACCGTGATCGCCATCGCCATTGTGTCGCTGCCATCCTACGTGCGTCTGACCCGCGCTGCGGTGATGGGCGAACTGAACCGCGACTACGTGACTGCCGCCCGCCTCGCCGGCGCCGGCCTGCCACGCCTGATGTTCATCACCGTGCTGCCCAACTGCATGGCGCCGCTGATCGTACAGGCGACCTTGAGCTTTTCCTCGGCGATTCTCGATGCCGCGGCCCTGGGCTTCCTTGGCCTCGGCGTACAACCGCCAACGCCTGAGTGGGGCACCATGCTGGCTTCGGCCCGTGATTACATCGAACGCGCCTGGTGGGTCGTGAGCCTGCCTGGACTGACCATTTTGCTCAGCGTGCTGGCAATCAACTTGATGGGTGATGGCCTGCGCGACGCGCTGGACCCGAAACTCAAGAACGCCGCCTGAGGAGATTCCCATGTCACTGTTAGAAATCAAGAATCTCAACGTTCGCTTCGGCGACGCAACCGCCGTACCGGTGGTCGACGGCCTCGACATTTCGGTCGACAAGGGCGAAGTCCTGGCGATCGTTGGCGAGTCGGGCTCGGGTAAATCCGTGACCATGATGGCGCTGATGGGCCTGATCGAGCACCCCGGCATCGTCACCGCCGATGCGCTGAACTTCGACGGCAAGGACATGCTCAAGCTGAGCAACCGTCAGCGCCGCCAGATCGTCGGCAAAGACCTGGCGATGGTGTTCCAGGACCCGATGACGGCGCTGAACCCCAGCTACACCGTGGGTTTCCAGATTGAAGAAGTGCTGCGCCTGCACCTGAAAATGTCCGGCAAGCAAGCGCGCAAGCGGGCCATCGAACTGCTGGAAAAGGTCGAAATCCCGGGCGCCGCCAGCCGTATGGATGCCTACCCGCATCAATTGTCCGGCGGTATGAGCCAGCGCGTCGCCATCGCCATGGCAATTGCCGGCGAGCCGAAACTGCTGATCGCGGATGAGCCCACCACCGCGCTGGACGTGACCATCCAGGCGCAGATCATGGACCTGCTGCTGGCCCTGCAGAAAGAGCAGAACATGGGCCTGGTGCTGATCACCCATGACCTCGCGGTGGTGGCTGAAACTGCCCAGCGCGTGTGTGTGATGTATGCCGGCCAGGCCGTGGAAGTCGGCCAGGTGCCGCAGCTGTTCGACATCCCGGCCCACCCGTACAGCGAAGCGCTGCTCAAGGCGATCCCGGAACACAGCCTGGGCGCCACGCGGCTGGCCACGCTGCCGGGTATCGTGCCCGGTCGTTATGACCGCCCGCAGGGCTGCCTGCTGTCGCCGCGCTGCCCGTATGTACGCGATAACTGCCGCACCGAGCGCCCGGCTCTGGACCCGAAAACCAACAGCCTCGCGCGTTGCTTCTACCCCTTGAACCAGGAGGTGGCGTAATGGCCGTCGTTCTTACCGCCCGCGACCTGACCCGTCACTACGAAGTGTCCCGTGGCCTGTTCAAGGGCCACGCCACCGTGCGTGCCCTTAATGGCGTGTCGTTCGAGCTGGAAGCCGGCAAAACCCTCGCCGTGGTAGGCGAGTCGGGTTGCGGTAAATCCACCCTGGCTCGCGCCCTCACACTGATCGAAGAGCCATCTTCGGGCTCGCTTAAAATCGCCGGCCAGGAAGTGGCCGGCGCCGACAAGGCCCAGCGCAAGCAATTGCGCAAAGACGTGCAGATGGTGTTCCAGAGCCCGTATGCCTCGTTGAACCCACGCCAGAAGGTTGGTGACCAACTCGGCGAGCCGCTGCTGATCAACACCAGCCTGTCCGCCGCCGAACGCCGTGAAAAAGTGCAGGCGATGATGAAGCAAGTGGGCCTGCGCCCCGAGCATTATCAGCGCTACCCGCACATGTTCTCCGGCGGTCAGCGTCAGCGTATCGCCCTGGCCCGGGCAATGATGCTGCAACCCAAAGTGCTGGTGGCGGATGAACCGACCTCGGCGCTGGACGTGTCGATCCAGGCCCAGGTGCTCAACCTGTTCATGGATTTGCAGCAGGAATTCAACACCGCCTACGTGTTCATCTCTCACAACCTGGCGGTGGTGCAACACGTTGCCGATGATGTGATGGTGATGTACCTCGGCCGCCCGGTGGAAGTGGGCCCCAAGGAAGACATCTACGCCCGCCCCCTGCACCCGTATACCCAGGCGCTGCTGTCGGCCACACCGACCATTCATCCGGACCCGAACAAGCCGAAGATCAAGATCGTCGGTGAACTGCCCAACCCGCTGAACCCGCCGTCTGGCTGTGCGTTCCACAAGCGTTGCCCGTATGCCACGGCGCGCTGCAGCACCGATGAGCCGTTGTTGCGGCCGCTGGATAATCGGCAGGTGGCTTGCCACTACGCGGAGCAGTTCATCGCCTGAGGCAACACCGCTCCCCAATGTGGTACAGCTTGTGTGGCGGTGGTACAGCTTGTGTGGCGGGTGGTACAGCTTGTGTGGCGGTTGGTACAGCTTGTGTGGCGAGGGAGCTTGCTCCCGCTGGGTGCGAAGCGCCCCCAAAGCGGGCGACTGCTGCGCAGTCGAACGGGAGCAAGCTCCCTCGCCACAACAAGCTCGCTCCTACAGAGGGGGCTGTATAAATGCGTTCTACAGCCCTTCCCGTCAGGTTGCGCATCAGCCTGGCGGGAGGGGCTTCTTTTTGCGCGCAGCCTACGTTTGACTGTCACCTTCATCGTCCGAGCTGTCGCTGTCCTGCTCGTCAGTGGTGGAGTCATCGTCATATTCGCTGCCGCCCTGGCGCTGGTCTCCAGGTTTCAGGCTTCAGGCTTCAGGTTTCAGGCTTCAGGCTTCAGGCTTCAGGCTTCAGGCTTCAGGTTTCAGGTTTCAGGCTTCAGGCTTCAGGCTTCAGGCTTCAGGCTTCAGGCTTCAGGTTTCAGGTTTCAGGTTTCAGGTTTCAGGCTTCAGGCTTCAGGTTTCAGGCTTCAGGCTTCAGGCTTCAGGTTTCAGGTTTCAGGTTTCAGGCTTCAGGCTTCAGGCTTCAGGCTTCAGGCTTCAGGTTTCAGGTTTCAGGTTTCAGGCTTCAGGCTTCAGGTTTCAGGCTTCAGGTTTCGCCGTCGTCGAAGGTCTCACTGTCTTCGCCTTCGTTGACAGGGTTTTCCGGATCTTTAACGTCCGTGGGCTGGGGCTGCGGTTTCCAGCTGCCGGAGTTGACCTCTTGCTGCTTTTTCTTGGTGACCGGGCCGGTGTCTTTCCATTGGGGTGTTCCTGCGCCTGCCTGCGCTGGGGCGCTCGATAATCCCAGGGTGGCGAGCAATACCAGGAAAATAAGGCGCTCAATACTAGGCACGGTGTTCCCCTAATCTGTCATTGGAAAGAGAAACGCTAGACCGGATGCCAAATTCTCGCCAGTGCCATGACGAACGAAGATCAACATGTGGGAGCGGGCTTGAGCTTGAACTCACTCGAATAAGATTTACGCATATCCAAACACCTCAAATTCGGCCGCTATCATAGCGCCCGAATGAAGTGTCCAAAATCATTAGGCCAGTTCAGCTTGCTCGCGAAGGCGGTGTGTCATTCTTCAGATGTATTGACTGGTCCGCCGCTTTCGCGAACAAGCCCGCTCGCACATTTCTTGATTTGCGCCAGCCAATAAAAAAGGCGAAGCCATGACAGCTTCGCCTCTTGTCTACCACTCAATCCCTAATGATGCTCACGGGTCGCGCGGAATTTCACATCCGGCCAGCGCTCTTCCATCAGCGCCAGGTTGACCCGGGTCGGGGCCAGGTAGGTCAAATGCCCACCGCCGTCCACCGCGAGGTTTTCCACAGCCTTGTTGGAGAACTCTTCCAGCTTCTTCTTATCGCTGCACTCGATCCAGCGCGCCGAATACACGGTGATCGGCTCGTAGGAGCATTCGACCTTGTATTCCTCTTTCAAGCGGCTGGCGACCACGTCGAACTGCAGCACACCCACGGCGCCGAGGATGATGTCGTTGCTGCGCTCGGGGAAGAACACCTGGGTGGCGCCTTCTTCGGCCAACTGCTGCAAGCCCTGGCGCAGTTGCTTGGATTTCAGCGGGTCGCGCAGGCGTACGCGGCGGAACAGTTCCGGGGCGAAGTGCGGGATACCGGTGAAGCCCAGCGCTTCGCCTTCGGTGAAGGTGTCGCCGATCTGGATGGTGCCGTGGTTGTGCAGGCCGATGATGTCGCCGGCGTAGGCTTCTTCAAGCTGTTCACGCTCGGAGGAGAAGAACGTCAGGGCGTCGCCGATGCGCACGTCCTTGCCGGTGCGCACGTGGCGCATCTTCATGCCTTTTTCGTAGCGGCCGGAGCAGATACGCATGAAGGCGATACGGTCGCGGTGCTTGGGGTCCATGTTCGCCTGGATCTTGAACACGAAACCGGCGAATTTCTCTTCGACCGGCTCGACGGTGCGTTCGTTGGCAACGCGGGCCAGCGGGGGTGGGGCCCAGTTCACCACGGCGTCGAGTACGTGATCAACGCCGAAGTTGCCCAGGGCGGTCCCGAAGAACACCGGGGTCAGTTGGCCGTCGAGGAATTCCTGCTGGTTGAACGCATGGCAGGCGCCCTGCACCAGTTCCAGCTGGTCGACAAAGCGGTCGTACTCATCGCCCAGGTGGGCGCGGGCTTCGTCCGAGTCGAGCTTCTCGATGATCTTGGTTTCGGTGCGTTCATGACCGTGGCCGGCGGTGTAGACGATGATGTAGTCGTCGGCCAGGTGGTACACGCCCTTGAAGTCGCGGTAGCAACCAATCGGCCAGGTGATCGGCGCGGCCTTGATCTTCAGGACGGCTTCGATTTCATCCAACAGCTCGATGGGGTCGCGGATATCGCGGTCGAGTTTGTTGATGAAGCTGACAATCGGCGTGTCGCGCAAACGGCACACGTCCATCAGCGCGATGGTGCGCGGCTCGACGCCTTTACCGCCGTCAAGGACCATCAGCGCCGAGTCGACCGCGGTGAGGGTGCGGTAGGTGTCTTCGGAGAAGTCTTCGTGACCCGGGGTGTCGAGCAGGTTGACCATGTGGTCGCGATACGGGAACTGCATGACCGACGTGGTAATGGAAATACCCCGCTGCTTTTCCATCTCCATCCAGTCGGATGTCGCATGACGGTCGGATTTGCGGGATTTCACCGTGCCGGCCACCGCGATTGCCTTGCCCATCAGCAACAGCTTTTCGGTGATGGTGGTTTTACCGGCATCGGGGTGGGAAATAATGGCGAAAGTGCGGCGTTTCGCGACTTCGGCGGCCTGGTGGGTCATGGGAAATCGCCTGGCAGGTGAGTCAAAAAAGGGCGGCGAGTATAGCGCAAACCCAGGGTTACGGACCACCGTTGAGCCCATTGGGGGTGGCTAAATGCTCCCCAGTGTGGAACCTTTTAAAAGGTAGAGACGTCCACTCCCCTGCTAACGCACTCGGAACAGGGGCTGAAAAATCAGCAAGTTAGCCTGACGAGGCTGCGCTTATGGCTCGAACTCATGCCGCTTTTGACGGCATTGGCGAGCCGCATTTCGCGATCACATTGCGCTGACAGCCAGCTATGGCATGCCACGCGGGAATGTGTTCGTCGACAGAAGAAAAAGGAGTCCGCCTGTGGCTATTCGCTATGGCAAAGGGCTTATGGGAGCAGCGGTTGTCGTCGCGCTCCTGGCCCTGCTGGTCCACTGGATCGGCATCAACACGATCGAACTGTACCGCGACGATTTGTTGTTTTACCTGCAAGCTCATCTGATTCTCGTCCTAGTCTCCATGCTGGCCGCCCTGATTGTGGGGATCCCCGCCGGTATCCTGCTCAGTCGACCGAACATGGTCGCACGTGCAGAACGCTTCATGCAGATCTTCAACATCGGCAACACCGTCCCTCCCCTGGCCGTACTGGCCATCGCCCTCGGCGTCCTCGGCATCGGCAGCGGCCCGGCAATCTTCGCGCTGTTCCTCGCCTCCCTCCTGCCCATTGTGCGTAACACGTACGAAGGCCTGAAAAATGTGCAGGGCTCTCTCAAGGAAGCCGCCACCGGCATCGGCATGACGCCACGCCAGGTGCTGTTTCGCGTGGAGTTGCCCAACGCTGTGCCGATCATCATCGGTGGCGTGCGCGTGGCCCTGGCGATCAACGTCGGTACCGCGCCGCTGGCGTTCCTGATCGGCGCCAACAGCCTGGGCAGCCTGATCTTCCCCGGCATCGCCCTGAACAACCAGCCGCAACTGCTGCTCGGCGCCGCGTGCACCGCGCTGCTGGCGTTGCTGCTCGATGGCCTGGTGACCATGGCCAGCCGCCTCTGGCTGGAACGCGGGTTGCGCCCGTCTTAAGGCCTGGTAAGGAATCGACATGAAAAAACTAAGCTTGATATTAGGCTGCGTCCTGCTGTTCGCAGGTATTGCGCAAGCCGCTGAAAAACCGCTGATCCGCATTGGCGCCCGGGTATTCACCGAGCAGACCCTGCTGGCCGAAATCACTTCCCAGTACCTGCGCACCAAGGGCTACGACGCCCGCGTGACCGGTGGCCTGGGCAGCAACCTGGCGCGCAGTGCTCAGGAAAGCGGGCAACTGGACCTGCTCTGGGAATACACCGGCGTGTCGCTGGTGGCTTACAACCACATCGACGAGAAGCTCGACAGCGCACAGTCCTACGCTCGAGTGAAAGAACTCGACGCGAAAAAAGGCCTGGTCTGGCTGTCGCCGTCGCGCTTCAGCAACACCTACGCCCTGGCGTTGCCGGAGAATGTCGCGAAGCAACACCCCCAGATCAACAGCATCAGTGACCTCACCCAAGCCATGGCCGCAGACACCCGGGAACACCGCCTGGTCGCCCTGGACACCGAGTTCGCCAACCGTTCCGACGGCCTGGCCGGCATGGTCAAGCTGTATGACATGAACCTTACGCGCGAAAACACCCGGCAGATGGACGCCGGGCTGGTTTACACCGCGCTGCGCAATGGCCAAGTGTTTGCCGGCCTGGTCTACACCACCGACGGTCGCCTGACCGCGTTCAAACTCAAGCTGCTCGAAGACGACAAACACTACTTCCCGGACTACACCGCCGCCCCGGTGATCCGCCAGGAGTTCCTCGACCAGCACCCGCAACTGGCTGCCGACCTCAAACCGCTGGCCGCGCTGTTCGACGACGAAACCATGCGCCAACTGAATGCGCGGGTCGACGTCGATCATGAAAGCCCGTCCGCTGTTGCCGCAGATTTCCTGCGCCAGCATCCGATCAACCCATAAGAGGAAAAGACATGGAATTTCTGAACGCCTTTTCCCATCTTGATTGGGCCCAAGTCCTGCATCTGACGTGGCAGCACATCACCCTGGTCGGCATCGCGGTCATCCTTGCGATCCTGATCGGCGTGCCCCTGGGCATTCTGATGACGCGCTTCCCAACCCTGGCCGGCCCGCTGCAGGCCAGCGCCACGGTGCTGCTGACCGTACCGTCGATCGCGCTGTTCGGCCTGCTGCTGCCGTTCTATTCCAAGTTCGGCCAGGGCCTGGGGCCAATGCCGGCGATCACCGCCGTGTTCCTCTATTCCCTGCTGCCGATCATGCGTAACACCTTTCTGGCGCTCACCGGTGTTGAGCCGGGCATTCGCGAAGCCGCCAAAGGCATTGGCATGACCTTCGGCCAGCGCCTGCGCATGGTCGAACTGCCGATTGCCGTGCCGGTGATCCTGGCGGGTGTGCGCACTGCGGTGGTGATGAACATTGGTGTGATGACCATCGCCGCCACCATCGGCGCCGGTGGCCTGGGTGTACTTATTCTGGCTGCCATCAGCCGCAGCGACATGTCGATGCTGATCGTCGGCGCCGTACTGGTCAGTCTCCTGGCCATCTTCGCCGACCTGCTCCTGCAATGGCTGCAACGCTCGCTGACTCCAAAAGGATTGCTCAAATGATCGAACTTCAAAATCTGTCCAAGACTTTTCAAAGCAACGGCAAGACTGTCACCGCCGTCAACGATGTAAGCCTGACCGTCAACGAAGGCGAAATTTGCGTATTCCTCGGCCCTTCGGGCTGCGGTAAAAGTACGACGCTGAAAATGATCAACCGCCTGATCAAGCCCAGCTCGGGCAAAATCCTGATCAACGGCGAAGACACCACCGACCTCGATGAAGTGACCTTGCGTCGCAATATCGGCTACGTGATCCAGCAGATCGGCCTGTTTCCGAACATGACCATCGAAGAAAACATCGTGGTGGTGCCCAAGCTGCTCGGCTGGGACAAGCAGAAATGCCACGACCGCGCCCGCGAGCTGATGAGCATGATCAAGCTGGAGCCCAAGCAGTACCTGCACCGCTACCCGCGTGAATTGTCGGGTGGGCAGCAACAGCGTATCGGCGTTATCCGCGCCCTGGCGGCCGATGCGCCGTTGCTGCTGATGGATGAACCCTTCGGCGCGGTCGACCCGATCAACCGCGAGATGATCCAGAACGAGTTCTTCGAGATGCAGCGTGCGCTGAACAAGACCGTGATCATGGTCAGCCACGACATCGACGAGGCCATCAAGCTGGGGGACAAGATTGCGATCTTCCGCGCCGGCAAGCTGCTGCAGATCGACCATCCCGATACGCTGCTGGCGCACCCGGCCGATGAGTTCGTCAGCAGCTTCGTGGGCCAGGACAGCACCCTCAAGCGCCTGCTGCTGGTGAAGGCCGAAGATGCGGCAGACAACGCGCCCTCGGTGAGCCCGGAAACTCCGGTGGCCGATGCGCTGGAACTGATGGACGAGCACGACCGCCGCTATGTGGTGGTGACCTGCTCCGAGAATAAGGCGCTGGGCTATGTACGCCGTCGCGACCTGCACCGTCAGACCGGTACCTGCGGCCAGTACCTGCGCGAGTTCAACGCCACGGCGGCGTATGACGAGCACCTGCGCATCCTGCTGTCGCGCATGTACGAGTTCAACCGCTCGTGGTTGCCGGTGATGGATGCCGAGCGGGTGTTTTTGGGTGAGGTGACACAGGAGTCGATTGCCGAGTACCTGAGCTCCGGCAAGTCCCGTGGGGGCAAGACCAGCATCGTGTCGCCGGCGGAAACCGCTGGCCTGATCTGACACAACTCAGTCCGAAATGCGGGAGCGGGCTTGCCCTAATGCCAGTCAGTTAAGCGCTAAAGCAGAAAAACCTGCGACCTGTGGCGAGGGAGCTGAACTGGTCAAGTAATTTTGGACACTGATTACGGTTCACGCCGCCAACCTTTCCTTCATGACCGGCGACCGGTAGTCGTTATAGCTGTGAGGCCTGCTGATGTTGTAGCGAGAGACATAGCGCTGTACGTCTGCTCGGG
>NZ_JASLAW010000229.1 GCF_030147005.1 Pseudomonas sp. | reverse complement strand
GATGCGCTGGGCCAGGTTTTTGGCGCGTTCACGCATCAGGCCGGCCACTTCACCCAGGTAGCGATGCAACGCCGGCACCGCTTGCAGGGACAAGCTGGTGGGGTAGAAATGCTCGTCCATCACCAGGCTGCCGTCCGGGCGTTTGTCCTTGATTTTGCCTAGGGCAATGCCGGTAAAGGCGCTGCGGTCGCTGCGTTCGAGCATCAGTTGCAGGTTGGGCACGGCCAGGTCCATGCCGACCTGATCGCCGTCATCGCTGTGGGTGTCGCGGATTTCCTCGCGGCGGGCGATGTAGCGGCTGTTGCCGTACTGGTCGGGCCAGCGCACTTCGAGGGCGCCGTTGGAGCGCAGCGGCAGGGCCA
The DNA here is from genome assembly GCF_030147005.1 of Pseudomonas sp. Lineage (GTDB taxonomy): Bacteria > Pseudomonadota > Gammaproteobacteria > Pseudomonadales > Pseudomonadaceae > Aquipseudomonas. Next base: position 42,999 of record NZ_JASLAW010000229.1, on the reverse strand, counting down.
GGTAGGCGATCTGGCCGACCGCGCTGCTGTCAGCGATCTCCAGCGGGGAGGGCGGTGCCAGGTCGTGGGGAATGTCGAAGACGCTGCCGTCGGGCATGATCCCGCGTGCCCGAGTAATGGTGATTTTGCCGAAGCTCAGGTATTCGTCGTTCAACGCCAGCTCGCTGAAGCCGTAGAGCGCATCGTTCAGGCTGTGCAGGCGCTGGTGCACGGCGGCTTCGGCGGCGCGGGCCTGTTGCTGGAAGTGCTGGGGTTTGACGAACAAACCTTCATGCCAGATGACGGGGTTGCGTGAACTCATCGGTGGTTACTCGGGGCAAAAGCGGCTGAAAAAGGCGTCATCGGGTTTCTCCCTTGAGGCTGACCTGGGTGGCATCCAACTGCACCAGTACGGCGTACTGGCGGCCTTTGGGCTCGACGCGCAGGCGCTGTTTCCACTGGCCGACATCAGTGCTGTGGTAGTTGGCGATCACTGCGATAAAGCGGGTGTCTTCATCCAGGGCGCGCAGGTCGATGAACTTGAATTGGCCGGGGTTGAGCAGGTAGTCGTCGGCGCGGATGTAGGTGCTGCCCAGGGTCTTTTTCAGGTCGTCGGCCATGGCTTGTGGGCTGGCGTTGACCAACAGCGAGTCATCGGTCAACTGCAAGACCTTGAAGGCGATGGGCGTGGCGACATGCGCCAGCGCCGGGTTGCCCCATGGCGTGGTGAGACTGACGCCTTGGGCGTCGTAGTCGCCCAACAGCGCGTCTTCGATGGGCGACATCGGCACGATGGGGGCTGGCTCCTCGTTCAGTGGCGACTGGGCCGGCACGCTTTCGTAAAGGTGGTTGAGCAGGGTTTGCACCTTGTCCGTCAGGGCTTGTGGGCTGGTTGCCTGCACGTTGAGGGTGTAGGGCGAACGGCTCGCGTCTTCATCCAGTGCCGTGCCGGTGCTGATCAGGCGTGGGTTGACGTCGTCGCTGGCGTACAGGCTCAGGGAGTAGCGGCTGGGCTGATCGTCGGGGCCGCCGACCGGGATCGACGGCGTCCAGATCACCTGGCCGATCTTGCCGAGCATGGTGCAGCCGCCGAGGGTCAGGCAGGCCAGCAACAGGGTGCCCAGACGCAGGTTGCTGAACAGAGTGCTGGAACGTTTTGGAACCATTGGGCGAACTTTAGGCGGCTGCTTTTTTGAAGGCGGCGCTGCTTCCAGTGCTCGCAGCGGATCGCCTTGCTCCGTCAAATCCACGGGTTGGCAAAGACGCTCGAACTCCGGGCAAGTGGCAGCTCGCTTATCCACCTGTGGCCGACTCGGCAGGTCTTGCTGGTGCCACACGTGCATGCCTTCAGGGTGGTCGCCGAGAAGCTCATCGAGCGAATGCTGCCCTGGGGCGTGCTCGACCAACTGCACCGCAACCTGATACGCACCAATCTGCAACCGATCACCGTCGTTGAGGCTTATCGCAACATGGCGCTCAAGCGGCAGGTCGTGACCGTTGACGTAGGTTCTACCGCTGCGGTCGATCACGCAGAAGCGCCCTTCGATGACGCGGATATCGCAGTGGTTGGGGCGTACGCTGTTGTGGCGATCTTCCAGGCGCCAGTCCACCGCGGCACTGCCGATGCTGCCGCCCTGTGGGCCAAACCGGTGAAGAGGCAAATAGCCGTGCAGCAACTGCGCAGGGTTGTTGATAACCAGGGTCAGCTTCATGCGCGCCCCCGAATCCGCACCACGGCGGGATGACGGTGTTCTTGATGTTCGATAAAGCTGGTCCAGCCCAGGTGGGTGCCGCTGGCGCGTTGCAGGTTGAACGGCGGTACATCTTCTTCGCGTAGCCCCAGTTCCAGGTCGTAGGCGGTAGCATCGCGCAGCAGAAAATCCATCAACTGGCGCAAGCGTCCGAACTGATCGCCGCTGGGCAAAAACTGTCGAAAGCGCGTCTGGGTCAGGTTGGGAATGACGAGGGTGAACTTGCTGGCGCGGGTTTTGCTGCGGTCGCCCACCACGAAATCGCTTCCGAGAACACCGTTGGCTTTGCCAAGTGACAGGCGCTGGCGTTGGTCCAAACTCACCGAGCGCGCCTCGAATTCACGGATATGCACGCCGTGCAGGTCGAAACAATGTTCGACGATGCCGGACACCACCGAGGGCGAACGGCTGCGGCTGGCGATCAAGCCGGCAAAGCTCAGCAGGCGACCCCATGGCAGCGGCGTGGCACCACGCAGGTCGTTGTCGTTCAGCCCGACCATGGAAAATACGTAGCGTGAAAAGCGATCGCTGGCCTCGGCCTGAAAGCGAATGTAGTAGCGGTACTTGCGCCAGCTGGTGTGCAGTAGGGTCAGCAAGCGATGGTTAAAAAAATCCATGAACGCCGGGCGAATCCCGCGCTCCTGGGCCTGCTCGTAGGCCAGGCGGTCCAGGTAATAACCGGGCAAGGGCGAGTCGGTACCGTGCAGGCCAAAGAAGCTGGTCTGCAAGCGATAGCGCACCTCTTCGCGGTCCTCTTCAATGCGTGCCGCCTCGACCACGTCGGAGGCCGGAAAGCCCAACCCCGCATGGCTTTGCAGGCGCACGCGACGGCGCGTCGCCGCACTCAAGGGCTGCGTCTCCAGATCATCGCCGTGCAAAGCGTGCAGATGCTCCAGCAGACGGTGAAACGAGTAGTTCCGCGCGTCGGCCAGCAGCACATCGGCTAGATCACGGGTTGTCTGCCGGTCAACAGTGGCCATTCGTAGCGCTCGTTGTTAGTGGTATTGATCACTTCCAGGCGGTGGAAGGAGTTGATGCTCGCGTACAGCGCGAAGAAGTGCGAAAGCACGCTGGCGAACAGGTACAGCTCGCCCTCGCAGAGGAAGGCGTTCTGGTCCAGTTGCAGACGGGTCTGCACGCCACGCACCGGCTGGCCCTTCATCAGCCAGTCGATGGGGGTGGTCACGGCATTCTGGATACCGTTGAGGCGCTTGCGGGTAGCGCGGGCCTGTTGCAGGTCGTGCAGGGCGGCGAAGTCATAGGCGCGGATCACCGCCTTGAGCGGCTCGGCCGACAGCAACGACAGGTAGTTCAGCGACAGGTTGGAAATCAGCGTCCAGTGCAGGCTGGCATCCAGGACCGGCCGGTAGCTTCGGGTCGGTGCGATCAGGTTGGTGTAGGTGGCAAACGACGGCGTGACTTCGGTGGACAGCGATACATCTCCCACGCCCAGCAACTGCGGCAAATCTCGGTTGCTGCAGGTCAATTCGATGGACGCCGCTTCATGCTCGCCGATGTACAGGCTTTCATCGCCGCGCACGAAAGCAATGCGATGACGCAAGCCCTCGCGGCCATGGGACTCTTCGATATGCGTACGGAAATACAGTGCCGTACGACCCCGCGCATGTTCGATCTCGTGCTGGAACGACTCGAACGGGGTAAAGCGCCGCAACGGATCGCCCTTGCGCTCCTTGTCGGCGGCATCCCAACCGGCCACCTGGTCGACGCTGAAAATTTCAAAGGCTTCGGGACGGTTGCCGCTGGGGCTGATACGCCGTTCCAGGCTGCGCCCGTCCAGCGCAATCGGATTGGCGTCGTGACGGAACAGGTTGACCGCCGGCGCGCAGTACAGGTGCAGGTCATTGGCGCGCAGGCGGATATCAGGCGGCATGGGCCGGCTGAACTGAAATTCAAAGCGCAGGCTGGTGGCACTGATGTGCGGCCAGACGCGCGCCAGTTGGGTCAGGCTGAAAAAGTGAAAACGCTGCGGGAACACAAAATACTCCTGCAGGATCCGGTAGCCATCGAACACATTGCGCGGGTAGGGCAGCAGCGCCTCGTCGGGTGTGAAACCGGGAAAGCCGATAGTGTTGGCCGGCAGGCGATAGCTTTGCTTATCAATGCGCAACGTGACGCTGTCCAAGTAGTGGGCGAGCCACAGGTACAACGTCATGGCGGTGGCGTTGTCCCCACCCAGATGAAAATCCAGCTGGTCGCAGGACATGCTGGTCAGCGGTTGCTCGGTCAACACCTTGAGGTCGATGCGCATCACCGAGGCCTCGCGGCTGTGGGCATCGCTGACTTCCTGCAAGGCCAGTGGGTACAGGTTGACGTCAGTGCAGGTACGAAACTGGCAGGAGATGCCATCCACCGGTTTGGCAAACAACGGCGTGCCTTTGGGGATCACCTGGCGCTGGCTGATCGCATCCGGCAATGGTGTAAAACAGATGATGGTCGCGCTGGGCAGGGGCCGCAGGTAGTTGGGCCAGAGCATCTGCAGCAGCGGATGGGTCAGCTCCGGCAAATCGTCGTCGATCTTCAGCCCCAGTTTGGCGGTGAGGAAGGCAAAGCCCTCCAGCAGCCGCTCCACGTCCGGGTCGCCGGCCTGATCACCGAGAAACTGCGCCAGTTGCGGGTTGTCCTCGGCAAACTCGCGGCCGAGTTCGCGCAGGTAGCGCAGCTCCTCGGCAAAGCGTTGTTTCAAGTCCATTGCATCCTCATCTCACGCGGGTGTAGCCGTCGCGGCCGTGCATGGCCACCTCGATCTGCACCTGTTCTTCCTTGTGGTTGACCTGCACCTGGCAATCCAAGTGAAAGTTCAGCTCCAGCGGCAGGTCCGGGTCGGGCTGAAAGCGCACGCCCGTGACCTTGATGCGCGGTTCAAACGCCTCCACCGAACGCCGGATATCGGTGCTGATCGCTACCACCAGGTCACTGCTGGCCTGGGTGACGCCGTTGAAATCGCGCAGGCCCAGCTCAGGGCTGCTTTGCGAGCAGCCCTGGCGTGAGTTGAGCACCTGTTCCAAGTGGCGTTTGATCGCCTCGACACGCTGGCGCGCCTGTTCATCCGCGCTGCCGGGGCGGTAGCGCGGTGCGTCGGGTTCCAGGCGTTCGAACAGGCTGGCGCCCACTTACTGGGTGTCCAGCCGACCGACCAGGGAGATCTCGAAGTTGGCGCCCATGTACTTGAAGTGCGGGCGCACGGCCAACGACACCTGGTACCAGCCTGGATTGCCGTCCACGTCCTGCACCACGACTTTGGCGGCGCGCAAGGGGCGACGGCTGCGCACGTCGGACGAAGGGTTTTCCTGGTCGGCGATGTATTGTTTGAGCCAGTCGTTCAGCTCGCGCTCCAGGTCCTGGCGTTCCTTCCAACTGCCGATCTGTTCGCGTTGCAACACCTTGATGTAGTGGGCCAGGCGATTGACGATAAACAGGTACGGCAACTGGGTGCCGAGCTTGTAATTGGTCTGGGCTTCCTGGCCTTCGCGGGTCTTGGGGAAGTTCTTCGGTTTCTGTACCGAGTTGGCCGAGAAGAACGCGGCGTTGTCACTGTCCTTGCGCATGGTCAGCGGGATAAAACCGGCTTCGGCCAGCTCGAATTCCTTGCGGTCGGAGATCAGCACTTCAGTTGGGATCTTGGCCTGCAATTGGCCGAGGGATTCATACAGATGCACCGGCAAATCGTCCACCGCGCCGCCGGATTGCGGGCCGATGATGTTCGGGCACCAGCGGTAGCGGGCGAAGCTGTCGGTGATGCGCGAAGCCATCAGGAACGCGGTGTTGCCCCACAGATAGTTATCGTGATTGCCGTCGACGGTTTCGTCGTAGCCGAAGCTGCGCGTTGAATTGTCGTCGGTGCTGTAGGGCGGGCGCAGCAAGAAGCGCGGCAGGGTCAGGGCCAGGTGGCGGGCGTCTTCGGATTCGCGCAGGCTGCGCCATTTGGTGTGGCGCGGGCCTTCGAAAATGTCGCTGACCTCCTTGAGGTCGGGCAGACCCTGGAAGCCTTCCAGGTTGAACAGTTCAGGCCCGGCCGCCGAGACAAACGGTGCATGGGACATGGCGCCGATGGAGGCCACATAGCTGAGCAACTTGATGTCCGGCGAGCTGGGGCCAAAGGTGTAATTGCCGACGATGGCGCCCACCGGTTCGCCGCCAAACTGGCCATAGCCGGCGGTGTAGACGTGCTTGTACAAGCCGCTGCGGGTGATGTCGCCGGCGTTGTCGAAGTCGTCCAGCAGTTCCTCTTTGGTGACGTGCAGCATTTCCAGCTTGATGTTCTCGCGAAAGTCCGTGCGATCCACCAGCAGCTTCAGGCCGCGCCAGGCCGATTCCAGTTGCTGGAATTGCGGCTGATGCAGGATCACGTCCATCTGCTTGCTCAGCGCGCGGTCGATCTCGGCAATCATTTGGTCGACCCGGTGCTTATTGACTGGCTGCTGGTGATCACCGCTTTGCAGGATTTCGCTGATGAACGCAGCCACGCCTTGGCGGGCCACGGCATAGCCTTCCTGGGAGGGGCGGATGGTGGTGTTGGCCAGCAGTTGATCGAGCAAGGACGGCTGTTCATCGGTGACCAGCACTTGGGCGGCGGCACTTTCCCTAGGCATGAGGGCGACTCCATATGGATGTAAAAGAGATCAGTTGTTTGGCGCGTCAAGCACCAGATTCAGTTCACTGGCCAGGCGTTGACGGGCGGTTTCATCGGTCAGCAGGTTTTGCAGGTGCTTGCGAAAGGCAGGTACGTTGCCCATCGGTCCCTTGAGCGCGACCAGCGCTTCACGTAATTCCAGCAACTTGCTCAGTTCGGGGACTTGGCGGGCAATGGCGTCAGGGCCGAAATCATTGATGTTTTTGAATTGAAGCTGCACATTCAAGTCTGTGTCGTGCTCGTTGTTCAATACGGATGGCACCGCCATATCCAAGGCCACGTCGGCTTTGGTCAGGACTTCATTGAAAGTGTCTTTATCTATCCGAATGGAGGGTCTATCTTCAAGAGAGCTTAGTTCGCCGTGGCCTTTGAAGTCGCCCGTGACCAATAACTTCAGCGGTAACTCGACTTCGGCTTGTTGGTCGCCAGTAGCTGGTACGTACTTGATATTTATGCGTTCTTTAGGCGCGACAGAACTTTGAGATTTCGACATGGGAAAAGTCCTTTTTTGAAGGTGGTGCTATTAAAAGCCCATGTTTCGTAAAAAGTCATGTCGGACGAAGCCGATTCGTCTTGTGGTATCAGGATGTAAGAAAAATCCATGCTTAATGTTTATTTATTGCGAGGAAAATTCATACGCCATTGGGTTTAATTATCTGAGAGGTGCGTCTGGTATTTAAGTTTTTTGCAGAAAATTGATGCCTGCAACTTACCTGTTGGTTATTTATATAAGTTCATACCAAGTTGCTGTGTTCGAAGGCGAGCGCTCACCTTGGTTCAACAGTAAAAGTTGAATTTATTAATGTTGGGGAGGCGTTGATGCGCAAAGGATGGCAACGTTGGCGTTGGGTAGGGGGCTTATGTGCGATGCTCGTTACCCCGCACATACATGCACTGCCGATGGCACAAGATTGCCCGGCGATCGTGTCCCCACTCAAACTCCTGGTATTCTTTGACCTGGCTGCCGGCACTCCCATCCATCATCCGCCTGCACCGCCGCGCGCCCTGAGTCGGGTGCTGCCGATTGTCGATCTGGTGAATCGCAATGAGGCCAAGCGTGCGCCCGAGGACCAGCGCTTTTTGTTATCGTCTTTCCCAGCGTCGGACAACGCTCAGCCACCCCGGCTGGTCATCTCGGCGCCCGCCTTGGGCGCATTACCGCCCCGTCCTCATTTGGCCATCAGCTGCGAGTCGAAAATTTCGCGGCTGCAATTGGTGCTGGATGAACCGGCCAAGCCCAACAAAATTCGTATTCAGCTATTCAAGGATGAGCGCCCGGTCTCCGCGGCCTATCAATGGCAGGTGCTGGACGACGCCGGCCTAGTGGTCGATGCCGGGCGCGGGCTGCAGGCGATTTCCCTGTTGCGCAATATGGGCGGTGGCCAGCGCCTGCGGCTGGAGAGCGACTATCCGCGGCTGCACGGCCTGGTATTCGATGCCGAGGGGCTGGGCGAACTGATCGAACAGGAGCGTCAGGCATGTCGCTGGTAATTGATGTTCCGGTCGATATCGTCGAGCGGCTGTTGACCCCCATCGACGCCGAGCAGCCTGCCGGGCATTTCGATGTGGAGGACGAGACTTACCAAGCCATCGACCAGGAGATGGTCAAGCTGGGCGGCTTGCGCGAAAGCAATATCGACTGGCCCTACATCGACGAAGCCTCTCGCGATTACCTGGCGACCCAGTGCAAGCACTGGCGCATCGTCGGCCATTTGCAAGTGGTCTGGTTGCGTACCCGCCAGTGGGTACGCTGGGCCGATGCTCTCGGGCTGATTGCGGGTATGGTCGAACAGTATTGGGACAACGCCTACCCCAAACCCGGCCCCACCGGTTACCTGAATAAGCGCAAGCAGGTTCAACGCTTGCTGGAGGATCTGGGTCAGGTGCTGCCGGCCCTGGAGCGCAGCAGTTTTGAACCGGCTTACCAAGCAGCGGCGCGACGGGCGCTGGTTAACCTGCAACAGTGCGTCGACAGCGCCAAGCTCGACGCCGCAGCGCTGGACACGTTGAAACGGCAGTTGGACAAATACAGCGAGCCGGCCGTGGTGAACGCGCCTGCCCGTACGCCTACTGTCAGCGGCGCTCTGGACGCTGCCTTTTTCAGCCCGCCTAAACCGCAAGCGCCAAGTAACGAACGTGAACAACGCCGCGCCGTGTTGAACATGGCCGAGCAGATCAACCAACAAGATCCCTATGACCCCACCGGCTACCAACTACGACGCTTCGGCCTGTGGTCGCATTTGCGTACTGCGCCGCTCATCACCCGCGACCGTCGCACCGAATTGACCGCCGTGCCCAAGGATATCGTCGACGGCTATCAGGACGCGCTGAACCACAACGCCATCGAGCCGAACCTGCTGCTGCGCATCGAAAAAAGCGTCTGCGCCTCGCCGTACTGGCTGCGTGGCAGCTACTTGGCCGCCGAGGTCGCCTCGCGGCTGGCGATGGAAGAAGTGGCGGCCGCCGTTCGCCAGACCTGCGAGCGGTTTGTCTGCCGTTTGCCGGCCTTGCTGGAGTTGTGCTTCAGCGACGGTACGCCGTTCGTGGATGCGCAAACCCAGGCCTGGATCACCGGCGCCGATCAGGCGCACGCCACCGGCAGCCCGGTGCAGGAATACGCCGGCCTGCGCGACGAACTGGCCAGCCAGCTCAATAGCGAAGGCGTGGAAGTGGTGCTGCTGCGCCTGCAGGAACTGCACGCCACCCAAGATGCTCCGCGCCAGCGCAGCTACGCCACGGTGATTGCCGCCGACCTGTTGGCCTCGCGTGGACTGTCGTGGCTGGCGGACGACCTGTACGCCAGCGTTGCACGGCTGATGCGCGAGACCACGGCGCAGGGGTGGGAACCGGAGCTGTACCGGAAAGTGGCGCAACCCATCGACGACAGTCATTTGATCAAAGCGGTTAAGGAGTAGGAGCGATTTATGGGGATGGTCTGGGGTTACCTCAAACGCTGGGGCCTGCCGGTGCTGCGTCAGTTCAATCAGGCAGTGCCCGTACTGGTGCTGTTGGGCGTGGTGTTTTTGTTGATCGCCATCTGGTGGCTTGGGCCGCAGTGGACCTGGCGCGAGCGTCAGCCGCTGGGTGAATTGGCGATGCGCGTGTCGGCCAGTGTCGTGGTGCTGGTGGTGCCGCTGCTGATCTGGGCGTGGCGGGTGCGTAATCGTTATCAGCGTTTGCAGGTTGAACGCCAGCATGAGGCGGCGGTGCAGGCCGATCCTTGCCTGCCTTATATCGAGGCGCAGGAGCGGGCGCTGGATCGGAGCCTGGGCAACCTGCTGAACAACATGGAGCGCCGCCGCTCGCTCTATCAGTTGCCTTGGTACCTAGTGCTGGGTGAGGAAAATGCCGGCAAGACCAGCCTGATCACGCGTTCCAACCAGAGCTTCGCCTTGTCCCATGTGACCAAGGCTGGGGTCAGGGCCCATCAGGAAGAGCAACTGGCCTATCCGGTGGACTGGTGGATCGGTGATGAGGCGGTGTTGATTGATCCACCAGGTGAGTTCCTCAGCCACCCGGATTCACCCGCTGAAAACGTCGAGCAGCAGGGCAAGATCAAACCGGTGCTGCCCACGGGCACCCACGCGCGCCTTTGGTCGCATCTGCTTGACTGGCTAACGCGCAACCGCAGCCGTCGAGCATTGAACGGCGTGGTGCTGGTGATCGATGTACAGGCCTTGCTGGCGCAACGTCCCGAACAACGCAAGGCCCACGCCAACCTGCTGCGCACCCGGTTGTTTGAGCTGACACGACAGTTGGGCACGCGCTTACCGGTGTACATCACGCTGAGCAAGTTCGACCTGCTGGAAGGCTTCGAAGAATTCTTCGCACGGCTGTCGCGCAGCGGGCGCGAAGACCTGCTGGGCTTCACTTTCAGCCTGGATGCGGTGGATGATTTCGATGCCTGGCTGGCGGAACTGACGCGCCAATACCAAACCTTTGTCGACTGCCTGACCGAGCAGGTTTTCAATAGCGCCAGGGAGTCGCGCACATTGGATGAGTGTGATCGCTTGCAGGCGCTGATGCATCAGATGGCGGGCTTGCGCCCGGCCCTGTTCGGCTTCCTCGGCGAAATGCTCGGTAGCGACCGTTTCACCACCCCGGCGTTAGTGCGCGGGCTGTATTTCTCTTCGGTGTTGCAGCAGGGCACCCTGAGCAACGCCTTCGTCAAAGAGGCAGGCCAAGCCTATCAACTGCCGCCACCGCCACCCGAAGTCAAACCCGCTGGCGGCACGGCGATCTACTTTGCCCAGCAACTGTTCCAGCGCGTGATCTACCCCGAAGCAGGCTTGGCGGGCGACAACATCAAGGTGGCCCGCAGCAAGCGGCGGTTGCTGATCGCCGGGTTCAGCGTCGCCTCCTTGGGCTGTTTGGTCGTCATCGGCACCTGGCAGTTTTACTTCAATATCAACCGCGACAAGGCGGCCAACGTCTTGGCCAAGAGTCAGGAGTTCAGCGAGCGGGACATCGACGCCAAGGTCGACCCCACCGGGCGCAACCTGTTGTTGCCCCTGGACCAGATCCGTGATGCGGTGCTGGTGTATGGCGACTATCGCCAAGCCTGGCCGTTGCTGTCGGATATGGGGTTGTACCAGGGGAGGGCAATTGGCCCCACCGTGGATGAGGCATACCTGAATCTGCTGTCCAAACGCTTCCTCCCGGCGATTGCCAGCGGAGTGTTGGATGCCATCAACACCGCGCCCGCCGGCAGCAATCAGCAACTGGCGGCCCTGCGCGTCTACCGCATGCTCGAAGAGCGACAAAATCGCCGCCCAGCTATCGTCGAAGAATGGGTCGCCAAGCAATGGCAGCGCGCCTATCCAGGCCAGGGCCAGTTGCAGGCCGATCTGATGGGGCACCTGGGCTACGCATTGAAATACGCCGACGCCGATCTGCCGCACTACCGCGAACGCATCGCCCAGGTGCAACAGCAATTGCGCCAGTTGCCCATGGCCGAACGGGTCTACATGAGCCTGAAACAGGACGCCCTGGAGCGTTTACATCGCCCCCTGGACCTGCGCAATGAGGTCGGCCCGGCGTTTGATATCGTCTACCGCCCGCTCAACACTGATCAAGAGGGCAGCGGCCTGCAGTTACCGCCGCTGCTCACCGCCAAGGGCTTCAAGGACTACTTCGAGCCCGGCACCGAGGGCATCATCGAACTGGCGATGATCGACCAGTGGGTGCTCGGCGAACGCCAACGCCTGGACTACTCCGACGAAGACCGCAAAGTGCTGACCCAACGCATTCGCGCCCTGTACAGCGCCGACTACGTGGACAGCTGGCGGCGGGCGCTGAATCAGTTCGCGGTCACCGACTTCGACGACCTCAGTCACGGCGTGGCCGTGCTGGAGCAAGTCACTGGCCCGGCCGCACCGCTACGACGGTTGCTGGAAACCCTGCGCGACAACAGCGTGATCTACCCGACCGTGCCCTTGGCTGAAGGGCAAGCGCCGCTCAAGCTGGACAAGGTGCCAGAAGGGCAACAACAAGCAGCAGGGATTCGGCGTGCATTCTCCAGTCTTTCAGAGCTGATCACCGCACGAGGCGAGCAGCCGTCTTACTACGAAGAAACCCTGCGCTCGGTCAGTGCCGTCTACGACTACGCCAAAACCGTGCACGACAACCCCGACCCCGGCAAGGCGGCGCTGAAAACCGTACTCAACCGCTTCTCTCTGGACGGCGCTGACCCGATTGCCAACCTGCAACGCGTCGCCGTGGGCCTGCCCGAACCGCTGAACCAGCACGTCAAAAAACTCGCCGACCAGACCTCACAGGTTCTGGTAATCGCCGCCCTGCGCGAACTGGAAAAACGCTGGGACAGCGAAATCTACAGCTTCTACCGTGACCGCCTGGCAGGCCGCTACCCGTTCAAGGCCAGCGGCGAGGACGCTTCGCTGGAAGACTTCGAAGCCTTCTTCGGCCCACAAGGGCGCCTGCAGCAGTTCCACGATCAGTACCTGAACGTATTCCTCAAGGACAACCTCGACGCCCTGTACTCCGACAGCCTCGGCGGCTACCTGGTGCGCAGCGACGTGCTGGAACAACTGAAAAAGGTCGAGCGCATCCGCGACACCTTCTTCAACCATCGCGGCCACCTGGCCGTGCAACTCACCATCGAACCCCTGGCCCTGAGCGCCACCCGCCTGAGCAGCATGCTCAGCGTCGACGGCCAACTGATCCCCTACCAGCACGGCGCGCCGCAACGCACGGGGCTGGTGTGGCCTAACAGTCTGGGCAACACCAATGGCAGCCAACTGACCTTGGTGCACAGCACTGGCAACACCGCCAGCCTGAGCTATCGCGGGCCGTGGTCGTTGTTCCGCCTGCTTAGTCGCGGGCACCTCAACGGCCGCACCGACACCAGTGTGGACCTGACTTTTTCTGTCGCCGATGGGTTGATGCGTTATCGAATCGGCGCGGAGAAGGCCAACAACCCGATCACCCAGCGCAGCTTTGAGGGGTTTGTGCTGCCGAGAACGCTGTTGGAAGAGCGCGGCAGGAAAAAAGCTACTGACAGCGTCACGCAACGCTGAGGAGTTCCGCATGATGGATAAGACCGATCACGTCCGCAGCTTGAACTATTCGACTCAAGCCCTGGAGCAACTGGAGGTTTGCCTGCCCTTGTTGAGCGAGAGTCTCCCCTGCACTCGTGTCGCCCATACGTTTGTAGTGAAGCAGCTGCGCGACAGCGTGAAGTTCCTGCTGCCCAACTGTGCCGAGTTAGTTGACATGAGCGAGCTGCGCCAGGCGCATGTCGACATGGCTCGCCTGCCGTATCCAGTGGTAGCCCTTGAAGCCCCCTGGGTCTGGCCGGACGGAGCAGGTGGTGACAGACAAGGTGGCATCCGCTCATCCAAACGCATCGCTCTGTGCTTGACCATGTCCCTGGAAGTGGCCAATTGGCTGCCGGATACCCGGCGCTTCCTACAGGAAGAGCACGGCGGGGTGATCGTCATTCCGCTGTACTGGGACGATTTTACCGGGTTATGGAATCTGCCAATGGGCGGTGCCTTCGTGCCCCATGACAACGAAGTCTGTGACTACGTGCCTGGTGAGGCCTGCCTGACCAATCAGCTACTGACCGAACCCTACATCGCCGCAGGTGTGCCACTCAGCAAACTGCGCCAGTTTCGCGTATCACCCTTCCTGCTGCTGCCGGAGATTTGCGCTGAAGTACTGGAACACTCTACGGCAAACGAATTGGCCGCCAGAATCCTGTCCGATGCGCGTGATGAGGTGTCAATGCTGCTGCAGACCTGCGTGGTGCTCAACTGCGCCAATGTCACCACGGCAGAGATCGCCGCACCGAAGTTGATCAATCGCAAGCGCAAGGGAAAAGGAAAGCCACCGCTCTTCAGCTACCGCGTGCTCCAGATCAGTGCCCCACGTGCAGCCGGTGTTTCGAGCGGCGATGGGCAGCATGCTTCGCCGCGCGCGCATCTGCGGCGTGGGCATGTTCGGCGGTTGGAGGAGCGGACGGTGTGGGTACGGCCGGCGATGGTTAATTCTGGGGCCGCTGCGGCGGTTGGGCAGGTGAAGAAGGAGTACTCCATCACGCCCGCGGTTTCCGCTGGCTAGGGGGGACGTAGGAGGCGGTGGTTTCGATTAAAAAAAGATTTAAATGGCACATGTTGTGTCTTGAGTTTGTGTTGGTGTCTACATATAGTGGTGGCACTCCGCCTAGGATCAAATCCTTTGGCGCGTATTTCCAAATGACGGAGGTTTTATGGCGGATAAACATCAAGTCATCTTTTACCCAGTAGGGAACGGTGACACGACGCAGATTATTCTCTCAGCAGGACGCAGGGTTCTGTTTGACTTTCGCCATACTGGGAAGGCTGAAGATACCGATACACCCGAGATCGACTTGAAGGCGCGATTGAAGGAAGACCTGCAAAAGATTGATCGCGACTACTTCGATGTCGTTGCGTTCACTCATGCTGACCTGGACCATATCCAAGGTAGCACTGATTTTTTCGAGCTTCAGCACGCAAAGAGGTACCACGGTGAGGGGCGTATCAAGATTCGCGAGCTGTGGGTTCCAGCAGCCATGCTGCTTGAGGAGGCTGATAAGGATCACCAAGGCGAGGAGTACGTCCTTCTCCGGCAAGAGGCGCGGCATAGGTTACTGGAAGGTAAAGATATCTTGGTTTTCTCAAAGCCTCAGGGTGTGGCTGATTGGCTGGAGCCGCTACTTAAGGCACGCGGGGAGGCTGCCACCGCTCGTGATCATTTGTTCATAGATGCGGGAACGCTCGTTCCGGGTTTCACGTTGGCAGAGGACGGTGTTGAATTTTTCTGTCATTCGCCCTTTATCAAGCATTGTGAAAACGGCGATATCATCCGCAATCAAGCATCGCTCATCTTCAATGTGCGTTTTCGAGCAGACGGCATGCACTATGACTATTTAGAAGTGGGTGATGCGACCTGGGAAGAGATTGAGGACGTCGTCAGTACCACGCGCTTCCACAAGAACGATGATCGTCTTGCTTGGAACTTGTTCAATATTCCTCACCATTGCAGTTATCGCGCCTTGAACGAGGACGGTCAAAAAGGGGAGCGGGAGACTGAGCCAAAACCCCTGGTGAAGCATTTGCTGCTGCAAGGCAAGCCGGATGCTTACATCGTCAGTTGCAGCAAGCCTGTGACAGATATGAAGGAGTCGTATGAGCAGATCCAACCCCCTCATATCCAGGCGCGCAATACGTATGAGCGATACCTGAAAGAAGTGCGTGGGCGCAAGTTTCTGGTCACCATGGAAGAACCGAATGCCAACAAGCCTGAGCCGATCACCTTTGAGGTGACGTTCGCGGGCGTTACCTGGAAGCGTTCGACATCCGTTGGGGCAACGGCCGTGGCTTCCTCCTCGCCACCACGGGCGGGCTAACAATGGACGAGTACTTTGAGCTGCGTGGCGGCGCAGAAGTAGATGCTTCTGCCTTGCAACTGCCGCGTGCGGTGCGATTGCTGGATGCTGTCAAACGTCATCGGGACTACGCGCCAGTTCGTCTGCTGCAGTGCGTCGTGGATGACGTGACGGCCGAGGAATGCATTGTGGTCGACGTCGAATGTGACGGTATCGCGCCGAAGAACACTGTGGGTATCCGTTACAGGGAGCGTCTCGCATTGTGTGTACCTGCAGATCCCAAGAGATTGGTCGAGGTGTTGGCGCTGCGCAAAGACTTTCCGATCCTGATGCATCAGAATCAAGGCCCGCCCGGCGCTCCTGCTAGTTTGTGTTTGTACTTTGAGTCAGCTGTATCTGTCGCCCGAACGTGGACGCCTCAGGGATTCCTGCGACGTGTGCAGTGGTGGCTTGAGAAAAGCTCGGCAGGCGAGTTGCACGCCGCCGATCAACCGATAGAACAACTGTTTTTTGCGTCCAAGTACGAGCTGGTGTTGCCTTGGAATATGCAGGCGCTTCAGCAAGATCCCAAAAACCGCTTCGCTATCGCTCGTGGGCAGGATCGTCGTGATCAAGGGTTCACGTGCTCATTGGATGTCCTTCCTGAGGGGCATCAAGGCAGTGGCACTGTTGCCCATATCGAGCTAACACTGCCACCGGTTGTCCATGGGTTTGTAGAGCGTGAACCCACCACATTGGGACAGTTGGCCGAGATGCTATCGCGTCGAAACGCCGACCTGCTGTCTGCGCTGAAGGCTGAGCTGCAAGGGCAGGTGGGTGAGTTGGGGCTACCTGTTTCATCCGAGAACAAGTGGACCATTATTCTGTTGCACATCCCGGTATGCAGAACTGCGGGAGCAGAGCCAGAGTCAATCGCTCGCCGGGCCTTGTTGGTGCCGGCGGGTGTGCTGACGCTGGGTGTTGCCGCGGGCGCGTTGTTCATGCATGAGGGCCGCTACTTCAGGGATTTGATGAACACACAACCTAGCGACACTTGGCAGGAGCAGATAGTGCTTCCCATGGAGGTGCTGTATCGCAACAGCAGCGTAGCCGCCAGAATGCAGTCCGGCATAGTGGCGCAGGGGCCGGTTGCTGTTTTGGTGGGCGCCGGGTCACTTGGCAGTGCGATGCTCAATCTGTGGGGGCGCAGCGGCTGGGGGCGTTGGACGGTGATCGACAAGGATCATATCAGGCCGCACAACTTGTCTCGGCATGTGGCCTTCCCGCAGCAAATCGGTGAGCCCAAGGCCAAGGTTGTCGCCAATTTGTATGACCTGGCAGTGGCTGGGGCAACGTCGATTACTGCTATTGATGCTGACGCGAGTGATTTCACTCAAGAAGCCACCTCACAGGCGCTTTCGACCGCCGAGCTGGTGATCGATGTATCAACAACCCTTGAATATCCTCGCTCTACCAGTGATCGAGATGATTTCGCGCGCCATATGTCCGCTTTTGTTACGCCAAATGGTGAGGCGGCAGTGCTACTGGTGGAGGACCGTGAGCGAACGTGTCGTTTACGCACATTGGAGGCACAGTATTATCGCGCTTTGATTCAAGAGGCTTGGGGAGCGGTTCACCTGAGCGGTGAAGGCAGCACGTTTTGGAGTGGGGCCGGTTGCCGTGACATTTCAGTGGTGATGCCGTATTCCAGAATTCTCGCGCATGCAAGTACCTTGGCCGAGCAGATTCAGGCGGCGGCTGAAGGTGACAAGGCACTGATTCGAGTATGGCAGCGTGATCCAGTTCTTGGTGGTGTGGCGGTTCACGATGTTCCCGTTTTTACAGAGCAATGTATGTGGTTGGGAGACTTCAGGGTCTTCATTGATCACGGCGTCGAGCATCAACTCAGAGCATTGCGTACCCAAGGATTTCCCAATGAAACCGGGGGTATCTTGCTGGGCTATTACGATTTCAACATAGATGCGGTGATCGTAGTTGCGGGCTTGCCTGCGGCTCCCGACAGTCAAGGAACTGCGCACTCGTTCAAGCGAGGTGTGGTCGGACAGGTGGCGGCGCTTGAGGATGCGGCGAAACGAACAGGGAAGATGGTGAGTTACATCGGCGATTGGCATAGCCATCCGCCTGGGCATTCAGCTGCCCCCAGCCAAGACGATCTGATCCAGCTTGCTCATTTGGCGTTGGGTATGGCCGATGATGGCCTCCCGGCAGTTCAGCTCATCGTGGGCGAGCGGGATATGCGGATTCTGCAAGCTGAAGTGAAGTAGCGTGCCCCAGTCTATGGTGTTCGCATCGGTGTGAAATATTGCTCCTGACTATAAGGCATGGACTATGAAGGACGGGGTGGATTACAGCAGTAAATCCCTAAAGGGTCGCAATATGGCCTGGCTGGTGGCAACGCTAATCTTGGACTTCCTGGTGTTGTTGGTAATGACCTTCCACACGTCAATCGAAGAACTGACGCCGAGCAAGCTGGTGTTTATCCGTGCCAGCTTGACTGCGTTGTTGCCCATCCCCGTGTTGCTGTTGTCGTCCCTTATATCGGCAGATATCAAGGCGATACTCGTGTTCTGGCGTATCACATACCCTTTGCCGGGTTCGCGTGCGTTCACCGTGCATGCGCTGGCGGATCATCGTATCGATCTTGCTAGATTGAAGAAGAATGTCGGTGTCTTTCCGGTGAGCGAGCGCGATCAGAATGCAAAGTGGTATGGACTCTACAAGAAGGTCGACTCGGCCCCCTCGGTGGTGGATAGTCACAAGAACTATTTGCTCTTCCGGGATATCGCGGCATTGTCATTGCTGTTGACGCTGCTGGTGCCGGTAGTCATGCATTTCAGCGGTGTCGATACCGCTCGATCCTTGGCTTGCGGTGCATGGTTCTTGGGGCAGTACACAGTGGCTGCGCTGGCAGCGAGGACAACGGGCATCCGCTTTGTGCAGAACGTTCTGGCGCTGCATGCGGGTGAGAAGAAGGTGGCGGCGGTAACGTAGGGACTGAAGCGCGCCTACCGCTACTTGGGATTCGTGCACACCTGTGTGTTGATGACCATCTCATGCATCAGGTAGGGGGCACGTGAGTAGCCTTGCATGCTGATGCCTTGTTGGCGCTCTGAAGCCACGAGTGGAACAATGTTCTCATCAAAGGCTTGCTATGCCCAAAGAAGTAGTCCATAATTTTGTCCATCGAAAGCGACGAAGTCAATAAAACTTCAATGTTTTCAAAGGGATAGGCGTTTAGTAAGAAACTCGTTTCCCGCTCCAAGCATTAATGAAAAAGCCACTCTAACGAGTGGCTTTTTTTGTGCCTGCGATTTGTAGAATAGACGCTTTGGCGTCTTTTTTGTTGTTGGAGCAGAACGCCTCGTTCCGGCTGTGATGAATATCTTACTGTTAGCGGCCTTCGACGCGATGGCGGTGTTCAATAACCTCACCGCCAGCACCTCAAAGTTCAACTTCGTCCAGCACGTACCGAGCATGGACGCCACTTTCTCCGACGAGGCCGCGGTGTCGCGTGCGATGCCCGCACCGGATGTCAGGCGTACTTCGTGCAGGTCAGCCGCCAGTACGTCGGGGGCTCGGCGGGGCCATGAATGTCGAGCAGGTGAATACGCGCCCCTTTGCTGTCACGGCTTTAAATGTCAGTTCAGCACCGCCCAGGAAGTCTTCCTTGCCTGTAGACAGGCTGTTTTCTACCCATACCCAATGGTAGGCGTTGGCCGGTGATCGTTGATTTTTCTGTGAACTATGCCTGCACGTGACAACCCCGGTTCTGGCGACTGTGAGCCAAACTTGAATAAATAACATAAGGCATACCCCCGGCATCACTAAGCTCAGGCAAGAAAAGCGTTAAGGCGGTGGAGCGTAACAACCGGGCTGGCGTAGGATGGCCTCTGCATTTCACTTCCCGCTTCCCTGAATAAGGTTCGAAACCATGCGGCGTATGATCTTGTTGATCGGTGTACTACTGAGCTTTAACGTGTTGGCGCAGGACCCAGCCCAATCAAAAGATCTGAATCGACCCAAAGATCCAAACCAACTCGCAGTGAAGTGGACTCTCCTGGATCAGAACGATAAGGCGTATACCTTGAACGACAGCGCTCAAGTGCTGTTGATAGCGCGCAGTATGTCGGCCGCCAAGTTGGTGGATGCGGCGATGGAAGGTCAACCCGAGGGGTATCTGGAAGCGCGCCACATCGTATACCTGGCGGATATCGAGAGGATGCCTTCGCTGATCAAGATGGTGGCCGTACCGGCCATGCGTTCGGCCAAATACAGAATCATGCTCGACCGGGAGGGCAGGGTTGCCCCCAGTTATGGCGGCGACCGGGACACCGTTCAGTGGCTTGCCTTGAACAATGGGGCGGTCGTCAGTGAGCAGCGTTTTGCTGACGCCGATAAATTGAAACAAGCGATTGCCGAGCGCGCCAGGTAGACCCTACAGCCTTGCGCCACGTTGGCGCACTGCTTTCTCGAAGATCATCCGCATATACCCGGTGATCATTCGAGAAGGGCCGTAGACTTCGCGCAAATGGCTTTCGGCGTTCATGAGATGAGCCTCAAGCTGTTCGCGGACTCTTCGCTCGCCGTAAAGCGCAACGAACGTCGACTTGCCCGCGTCCTTGCCCTGGTCCTTGTCGCTGTCCGGGCATTGATCCCTGAGATCGTCATACATCTGGAACGCCTGGCCCAGCTCCACGGCGAAGTTCTGCAGGATCGGGCGTGTGCTGGCTTGCGCGTCGCTGATCAGCCAGGCCATGTCCATGATCGCGCCAAACAGTACCCCCGTCTTCAGGTTGTTGGTCAGCGCAATTTCCTCGGGAGCGCGGTTTTTCTGGCCTTCACGTAAATCCTTAAACTGGCCCTTGACCAGCCCCTGCATGCCTACGGTATTGGCCATGACCTCCACCAGTTGCATGCGGATGGCCGGTGCCAGATCGCTGATCCCGGCGACAACCCCGAATGCGCGGCTGAGCAGCGCAACGGCGGCAAGGATCGCCACGTCTTCGCCAAACTTTAAATGCACGGTCGGCCGCCCACGGCGCAATTGCGCGTTGTCCATGCACGGCATGTCGTCCAGCACCAGTGACGCTGCGTGGATCAGTTCCACGGCGCAGCCCAGGTCCAGTGCCTGATCGCCACCGTGTCCCAAGCCTTGCGCAGCGAGTATCAACAGAATTGGCCGCATGCGCTTTCCGGGAGCCAGCGTGGAGTCACGCATGGCCAGCGCGACCAGATCCCGCTCGTCGCTGCTGTTGGGCAGCAGTTGGTCCAGACGCTTTTCAATAGCCGCCCGCACATCTTCCAAACGTTCGGTAAAGCCATATTCGACGGTTGCGTCAGGCTCGATTGTCATCGGTCTTGACCTTTGCTTTAAGGGTGATCAGTGAAGGGTGACCGGCCTGCTGGCTGTTCACATGATGCGTCTCAAACTCTGAACCACTTTGAATAACCAATGCCTCAGTTATCAGTCGGTGCCGTACAAAAGGTGTACCAACAGCCTAAGCTTGTACAACAAGACTCAACAAAATGACCACGCGCGCCGCTAAATGATTCAACCGAATTGGAGCTTCCATGAGCGAGCACCCTTTAAGCCGGAGAAAGGATGACCATCTCAATATCGTGCTGGACGGCCGCGGCCTGCGCCATAACCCGGCACAGGGTGGTGGCAGTGGGCTGGATGCCTTTCAGTTCGAGCATTGTGCGTTGCCGGAGCTGAACCTGAGCGGCATTGATCTCGCCAGCGCGCTGGTTGGAGTTCCACTCAGAGCGCCCTTGCTGATCAGCTCAATGACCGGTGGGGCGCAGCGTTCTGCAGCGATTAATCATCATCTGGCTGAGGCCGCCCAAGAACTTGGCATCGCCATGGGTGTAGGTTCGCAGCGCGTCGGGCTGCGCAGCGGCAATGATCAGGGCTTGACCCATGAGTTGCGGCGGCTGGCGCCCGACATCCCGTTGCTGAGCAACATTGGCGCGGCGCAGCTATTGGAAACAGATGGCCAGGAGCTGGCGCGTCGCGCTGTGGAGACCTTGCAGGCGAACGCTTTGATCATCCATCTGAACCCGTTACAGGAAGCCGTTCAGGCCGAAGGTGATCGGGATTGGCGCGGCGTGCTGGATGCCATCGGGCTGACCGTCCAAAGTGTCGGGGTGCCGGTGATCGTCAAAGAAGTCGGGGCGGGTATCTCGGCGTCGGTGGCGCTGGCCCTGGCGGACGTCGGGGTCAGCGTGCTCGATGTGGCAGGTACCGGCGGCACCAGCTGGGCTGCGGTGGAAGCTGAACGCGCCGGCAGCCCGGCCGATCGCGAGGTGGCGATGGCATTTGCCGATTGGGGCATAGCGACGTCCACCAGCCTGGTCAGCGTGCGGGAAGCATTGCCCGACATGACACTGATCGCATCCGGCGGTATTCGTAATGGGGTGGATGTGGCCAAGGCGCTGTGTCTGGGGGCTGACGTGGTGGGGCAGGCGGCCGGTGTGCTGCGCAGTGCGACGGTGTCGACGGCGTCGGTCATCGAGCATTTCGAGATCGTTATAAAACAGCTGCGCATTGCCTGTTTCTGCACGGGCTCCGCAGATCTGGCGGCATTGCGTCACGCCAGATTGCTACCGGCGGTGCAGCGCTCATGACTCATTTCGGCGTGGTTGCCCCGGCGTTCTATAGCCACTCTCAGGCCTTGCAGGCACTGGCGGTGGAGCTGTTGAATCGTGGGCATCAGGTCACGTTCTTCCAGCAGGCCGACGCGCGCCGTTGGCTGGGTGATCCGCGTATCGGTTTTCATGCAATGGGTGCCGGCAGCCATCCGCCGGGCAGCCTGGACGCTTCGTTGCAGCGCGCGGCCAGCTCGAATAACCCGCTGACGTTGCGGCGGGTCATTGCCGATATGTGCGCTACTACCGACATGCTTTGTAATGAATTATCCGCGGCCCTGGCTGACAGACAGGTCGATGCGCTGCTTTGCGATCAGATGGAAGCTGCCGGTGGGCTGGTTGCCGAGGCCTTGGACCTGCCTTATGTGTCGGTGGCTTGCGCGTTGCCGGTCAACCGCGAGCCCGGCTTGCCGCTGCCGGTGATGCCTTTTGCCTACGGCAGTGACGAACGTAGCCTACGCATGTACGCCGGTAGCCGGCAGGTTTACGATTGGCTGATGCGGCCCCTGAGAGCCGTGCTGCGAGGCGCATGTCGACGGCTTGCCATCGAGCCTCGCGACGCGCTGCATGAATGCCTTTCACCGCTTGCCCAGATCAGTCAGACCCTTGCCGGATTTGATTTTCCCCGTACGCAGCAGCCCGCGCATTTCCATGCAGTCGGCCCGTTGCGCCTGCCTTTTTCGAATAGCGTGCAGCCATCGTCAGCCGGCGAAGCCCTCGAGTGGCAGATTGATAAAAATCGCCCCTTTGTCTTCGCCAGCCTGGGCACCTTGCAGGGCGGGCGCGTGGGAATGTTCCGGCAGATTGCAAAGGCCTGCCGCCGCCTGGACGCGCAGCTGTTGGTCGCCCACTGCGGCGGGCTTGATTCGACCCAGGAACGCATGCTCCTCGGAAGTGGCGCGACCTGGGTCACTGCATTTGCCCCCCAGCAATCGGTGCTTGAACACGCCGACGTCGTTGTCACCCATGGAGGTCTCAATACCGTGATGGATGCCATTGCCACCACGACGCCGATGCTCGTCATGCCCATCGGTTTTGACCAGCCGGGGGTGGCGGCACGTGTCAGCTACCGAGGCCTGGGCCTGCAGCTGAACCGCAGGGCGAGTGCCGCCACCCTTGCTGATGGGCTGGCCCGCCTGCTTGTTCTTCCACGGGAGCCCTTGCAACGGATGGCCGCTGAGTTGCAGCACGCCGGTGGTACCGGCAAAGCGGCGGACATCGTTGAGGCGGCGGTGCGCAGTGGTGAGCCCGTGCCGACGCAGGCGGTGGCATGATCTATGACCTGATCCTCGCCGGTGGCGGGCTGGCCAATGGGTTGATCGCCTGGCGCCTCAAGCAGCTGCGCCCCGAGCTACAGGTGCTTTGCGTTGAAGAGCAAACCGGGATCGGTGGTAACCATACCTGGTCCTTCCACGACTCGGATTTGACGGCCGAGCAGCATCAGTGGATCAGGCCCCTGGTGGTGAAAACCTGGCCTGCCTACGATGTGCATTTCCCAGGGCTTTCGCGTCGGCTGAACAGCGGCTACGCCAGCATCACCTCCGAACGCTTTGCCCAAGTGATCGAACCCGCGCTCAGTGACGGCGGTCGGGTAGGGTTGCGTGTGGCGCAGCGGATCGAGCAGGTCACCCCGACGACCCTGGTGCTGGAGGGCGGCGAGCAGCTGCAGGCCAGGGCGGTGATCGACGGGCGTGGCGTTCAGCACAGCGAACATCTGGTGCTGGGCCAACAGGCGTTTCTCGGCCAGTTGCTGCAGCTACAGGCTCCTCACGGGCTGGACGCGCCGATCATCATGGACGCCCGGCCGGCTCAAGGGCAGGGCTATCGTTTCGTTTACGTCCTGCCGTTTTCAGCCGACACGGTGCTGGTGGAAGACACCCACTACGTTGACCGCCAGAGCTTTTCTTCAGAACAGTTGCGCGAGCATATTCGTGATTATGTGCAAGGTCGCGGATGGACCATTGCCCGCTGCCTGCGCGAAGAGCAGGGCGTGTTGCCGATCACCCTGGCAGGCGATTTTTCCAGCTTCTGGCGTGACGCGCCCGGCCAACCGCGTTCCGGTTTGCGCGCCGGGTTGTGCCATTGCACGACTGGGTATTCGTTGCCCCAGGCCGTGCAATTGGCGGACTGGATCGCACGCCAGCAGAGCCTGCAAGCGGACGCCTTATACCTTGGCATTCGCGCGTTCGCCGAGCAGGCATGGCGGCGCCAGGGGTTTTATCGTTTGCTTAATCGCATGCTGTTCCTGGCGGGCAAACCCCAGGACCGCTGGCGGGTAATGCAGCGGTTTTATGGACTGCCCGAGGGGTTGATCAGGCGTTTCTATTCGGGCGACAGCACGCTGCAAGACAAGCTTCGGGTGCTGATCGGCAAGCCGCCCGTTCCCATCAATGAGGCTATGCACGCGGCACTTCGCTGCTTGCCCAGGCATTACAAGGATCAAGCATGACCCAGGGGAAAAGCGCGATTGTGATCGGCGCAGGCTTTGGTGGCCTGGCGCTGGCGATCCGGTTGCAGGCGGCGGGGGTGCAAACCACCTTGCTGGAAAAACGCGACAAGCCTGGCGGCCGCGCCTATGTGTATCACGACGAAGGATTCACTTTTGATGCCGGGCCGACAGTCATCACCGATCCCACGGCCATCGAAGAGTTGTTCGCAGCGGCTGGCAAATCCATGGCTGACTACGTCGAGATGCTGCCGGTGTCGCCGTTCTATCGCTTGTGCTGGGAGGACGGTACGCAGTTTGACTATGCCAACGACCAGGCCGAGCTGGACCGCCAGATCGCCAAACTCAACCCCAGGGATGTCGAGGGTTATCAGCGGTTTCTGGCGTACTCCAAGGCGGTTTTTCGCGAGGGGTATCTCAAGTTGGGCGCCGTGCCGTTCCTGTCGTTTCGCGACATGATCAAGGCCGGGCCGCAACTGGCTCGGCTGCAGGCGTGGCGCAGTGTCTACTCGATGGTTTCCGGGTTTATCGAAGACGAAAAGCTGCGCCAGGCGTTTTCGTTCCACTCCCTGCTGGTGGGCGGCAATCCGTTTGCTACCTCATCGATCTACACCTTGATCCATGCGCTGGAACGCGAGTGGGGCGTGTGGTTTCCCAAGGGCGGCACGGGCGCGTTAGTGCAGGGGCTGGTCAAGCTTTTCGAAGACATCGGCGGGCGTGTCGAACTCAATGCCGATGTCGCCAGCATCGAGGTGCAAGCGGGAAAAGCCAGCGGCGTGCGCTTGAAAAATGGTCGCCTGCTGAACGCGGACTGCGTCGCGTCCAATGCTGATGTGGTGCATACCTATGAACAGTTGCTGGGCGGCCATGCCCGCGGCATCAAGGAAAGCGCGCGCCTCAAAAACAAGCGTTTCAGCAACTCCCTGTTCGTCATCCATTTCGGCCTCAAGCGGCCGCAACCTCAGCTTCAGCATCACACGGTCTGCTTCGGGCCGCGCTATCGGGCGTTGATTCAAGAGATATTCAAGGGCGCCGAGCTGGCCGAGGATTTTTCGCTCTACCTGCACGCACCCTGCATCACCGATCCGAGTCTGGCCCCGCCGGGTTGCTCCAGCCACTACGTACTCTCGCCGGTTCCGCATCTGGGTAACGCGCCCATCGACTGGGAGGTGGAAGGCCCACGCTACCGGGATCGAATTTTCGCGTATCTGGAAAAACACTACATGCCCGGCCTGCGGGAAGATCTGGTGACCAGCCGGATTTTCAGCCCGAATGATTTTCGCAGTGAGTTGAACGCGCACTTGGGCTCGGCGTTTTCCCTTGAACCTGTGCTCTGGCAGAGCGCCTGGTTCCGGCCCCATAACCGAGACGCGAGCCTTGGCAACATGTACCTGGTGGGCGCGGGCACTCACCCCGGTGCGGGCGTGCCCGGTGTCATCGGCTCGGCAAAGGCCACGGCAGCTGTGATGCTGGAGGATCTGCACTCATGAATCGCGATGCAGGTCGGGATCAGGCGCTGTTGGAGCACGCCGAACATAGCATTGCCGTGGGCTCGAAGAGCTTTGCCGCGGCCTCGCGTTTGTTCGACCCTTCGACGCGGGCCAGCGCCGTGATGCTCTACGCGTGGTGTCGGCATTGCGATGATGTGATAGACGGCCAGGAGGCGGGGCATGCCGCGACTGTGCTGAGCCAGTCTGACGTTGAGCGGCGCCTTGCCGAGCTTACCGCTCAGACTCGGGCGGTGTATGCCGGGTTGCCTGTGCAGCACGAAGCCTTCGCAGCGTTCAGAGAGGTGGTGGTCAAACATCGTATTCAGGAACGCTATGCCCTGGAGCATCTGACGGGCTTTGCGATGGATGTGCACCAGCGTCGTTATCAGAGCGTAAACGACACGTTGGAGTACTGCTATCACGTGGCCGGGGTCGTCGGGCTGATGATGGCTCAGGTCATGGGCGTCAGCGACCATAAGACATTGGACCGGGCCTGCGACCTGGGCATGGCGTTTCAATTGACCAACATCGCCCGCGATATCGTCGAAGACGCTGCCGTTGGCCGGTGCTATCTGCCACGGGACTGGCTGGATGAGCTTTCGATTCCCGAAGCGTCACTCGCCGACGTTCGGCATCGGCCCGGTCTGGCCATTCTCGCGCAACGGCTGGTGCAGATGGCCGAGCCTTTTTACGCCAGTGCCGAGGCGGGATTAAGCGCACTGCCGTGGCGTTCCGCGTGGGCGGTGGCGACTGCGTCGGGTGTCTATCGGCAGATCGGCATCAAAGTCTCAAGGCGGGGCGAGCATGCCTGGGACACGCGGGTATCGACCTCAAAGCTCGACAAGTTGCGCCTGGTGCTCAGCGGCCTGTGTCGCGCCGTTACT
Source organism: Pseudomonas sp. (assembly GCF_030147005.1). Lineage (GTDB taxonomy): Bacteria > Pseudomonadota > Gammaproteobacteria > Pseudomonadales > Pseudomonadaceae > Aquipseudomonas. The sequence goes on along the minus strand of NZ_JASLAW010000229.1, from coordinate 16,281 downwards.
GCTCGCGGGCGTCAGTGGCCCGCGCGTTTGCCGAGCCTGTGGCAACGTCCGCATCATGCTTGTGAAGAGGCCCGCCATGCAGTTCGCGCAGTTGAGCCCGAAGCGTCGCGGTAGTCGGGGCGTAGAGAAAGCCGAATGAGACACAACGGTCCTTGCCCGACACCGCATGGTGCATCAGGTGCGCCTGATACAGACGCTTGAGATAGCCGGTGCGGGGCACGTATTTCAACGGCCAGCGTTTGTGGACCAGCCCGTCATGGGCCAGAAAGTACAAAAAGCCGTAGGCCGTCATCCCGGCCCCGATCCATTCCAGCGGGTGCATGCCCTGTGTGCCAAGCGCGATCAGCACGATGGCGAGCAGCGCAAACGTGAGCGCGTACAGGTCGTTTTTCTCGAACCAGCCGGTGCGGGGTTCATGATGGGAGCGGTGCCATCCCCAGCCCCAGCCGTGCATCACATATTTGTGGGCAAGAAATGCAAAGCCTTCCATACCGATAAGGGTCGCGAAAAATACCAGTGCGTTTGACATGAGGCGGGTCATCCGAGCAAAGACACAGCATCGGACTGCGCCGAGGCGGTGAACGTTCTAACTACCAGCAGCGGGATGCGGGGCCCGGTTGAAAGCAGCCGCCACCCGCGCTCCATGGTTTTCTACAAGCCTCGCTCGGCTTCAGGGAACAGCGGGCTGCCTCGACTGACGACTCAACCCAGGCGTCTTGCCCGTGACGCGCTTGAATGCGCGACTGAAAGCGGCCTGGGAGGTATAGCCCAAGCGCTGTGCCACCTCTTCAATTGGCAGCCTCTCGAGCGTCAGCCACTGGCTCGCGAGCCGCATGCGCAATTCGGTGACGTAGCGCAGCGGGGCCATGCCGATAATCATCTGGAAACGGTCGGCGAAGACCGAGCGCGAGGTATTGCATTGCTCCGCGAGCTGCGCAACGGTCCAGTCGCGTCCCGGTTGTTGATGCAGCGCGAGCAGCGCGTTGGCCAGGCGTGGATCGCGCAATGCGGCGACCAGGCCAGAGGCATTACCGCAAGCGCACTCCACCCATCCGCGAACGACCATCGCAGCCACCACGTCGGCCAACCGCGCGAGGATGCCGGCGAAGCCGACACGCGCGGCGCTGACCTCGCGTTCCATTGCGGTCAGGATAGGTACCAGTCCGGGGTAACGCTGGCCACCGGCATCGACCAGCATCAGGCCCGGCATCAGTCTGCCCAGGCCATGGATACTGCCCAGTTCAAACTCCATGCAGCCACTGAACAGAAGGGTGGTCGGCGTCGGGCCGGCATCGGTTCCGGTAGCCACCGCGCTGACGGTATCACCCAGAGGCGCGCCGTCCAGACGGTCGATGTCCTGAACCGGTACGTCCGTATCGGACAGCAATTGATGGGCGGCGCCGTGGGAAATGAAGACGGCGTTGCCGGCAGACAGGGCATACGTCGTCCCGTCCTCCATCCGCACCACCGCATTGCCGACCGCCAGGAAGTGAAACCAGGCATGCCCAGGCTTGTCAGCGAAGCCCAGGCCGAAGACTGGACCGGCTTGGACGCGCCGGTACTCCACGCCACGCAGGCGCATGCCGCGCAATAGCTCGTTGATGAGATCCGAGGAGAGGGCAAACGGGTCGGTAGGCATTGTTCAGGTGTTTTGGTCAAAAAATAGAGGTTTTCGATCATAGATCATCCAGAACGCCGCGCCTAGACTGCGGGTCGCAATGAAGATCGGGAGATCCGTGTAATGACTGATTATGTGTGTAATGCCGTATCCGACAGCCGCCCCGGCGCCGGGATGGATGTAGAACCTGCAACCCCCGCATGGATGGCAGTCTTCTCGTTGGCAATGGGCGTATTCGGGTTGCTCACCGCCGAGTACCTTCCGGCCAGCCTGTTGACGCCGATGGCAACGGACCTGGGAGTGTCCGAAGCGCTGGCCGGCCAGGCGGTAACGGTAACAGCAGTGGTGGCACTGTTCGCTGGCCTGTTGGTGCCAGGGCTGACCCGCAGCATCGATCGCCGTTGGGTGCTGCTGGGTTTTTCGACGTTAATGATCGCCTCCAATCTGTTGGTCGCCGTTTCCTCCAGCTTCGCGGTGCTGTTGGTGATGCGTATCTTGCTGGGTATCGCCCTCGGTGGTTTCTGGAGCATGGCGGCAGCAGTGGCGATGCGCCTGGTACCGGGGGCTTTGTTGCCCCGAGCGCTGTCGATCATTTTCAGCGGCATTGCCGTCGGAACGGTGGTTGCGGTCCCGCTGGGCAGCTACCTGGGCGGGCTCTATGGCTGGCGCAGCGCGTTCTTTGCGGCGGCGGCGGTAGGTGCGGTGACCCTGGCTTTCCAGTCCTTCACACTGCCGCGCCTTACGCCGCGCAGGCCGGCACGCCTGCGTACCGTACTCGAGGTATTGCAGCGCCCGGGTATCGCCATGGGGATGTTCGGGTGTGTGCTGGTACACAGCGGCCACTTTGCGATGTTTACCTATGTTCGGCCATTCCTCGAGGGTACTACCGGCATCGGCCCGCAAGGCCTGTCGCTGATGCTGCTGGGCTTCGGTGTGGCGAACTTCGGCGGCACGCTGTTGGCCGGGTGGCTGCTTGTGCGTCACCCGCTGGCCACCCTGGTGTTGATGCCCGCGCTGGTGGGTGTTGCAGCGCTGGCGTTGGTGTTGTTGCCGGCCTCGGTGCCGGGGCAGGCGGTGCTGATGGCGATCTGGGGGCTGGCCTTTGGTGGCGTGCCGGTGGCGTGGTCGAACTGGGTTGCCAGCGCCATACCGGATCAGGCGGAAAGCGCCGGCGGCATGGTGGTGGCTTCGGTGCAGTCGGCCATCGCAACAGGCGCAGCCGCTGGAGGGGCGATGTTCAGCCTCGGCGGCAGCGCAGGCGTATTCGTGGCGGCGGGCATGCTGATGCTGCTGGCCGCGTTGCTGATTGCGTGGCGTGTCCGGGTCCCTTCTGCCCGTGACAGTGCCCAGACGAGGCCGGCGCTGCACCTCTGATCCGGCTCACCAGGCCGCCTCGGCCCCGTACGCAGCGCTATAAAACGACTATTGATAAGTATCCAGGTCCTCAGCCGGATAAAACTCGCCCTTCTTACCCATCTTTTCCAGTCGTTCGCGCGCGATCAATTCAACGCGAGCGACTGCGGCCTGATCGTCAGGGTCGACCAACTGCAGGCACAGCCGTCGCACATTTTGGTCATGGGTGCCCTCGCTGAGCATTTCGTGGGTAAAGACTTGTTCGCCACGCCACAGGCATCGCTGGGTATGAGTCTCGCCGAGCCAGATCTCGTTGATTGATCTAAGGTCAGTGGTAGCCAGTTGGTCCACGGTGATTGTCTTATCCATTGCGCTGTACCTCACCAATAATCAGGTAACGGTAGACTTGCGGGCACGGCGGGTCGTTCCCCGGGTCGGCACGCCCAGGCGCTGGGACACGCTGGCCGGTCATCCAATGGTCATAAACCGGACGGAAGGCACATAAGGATTCTAAAGTTGCGAGGCACTGGGCAGATAACCCCTATGTCGTTTATATCCGCAACAATGTTCAAGGATCGAACTCATGACCCAGCGTCAATCCGGCCACATTTCCCCTCCCGCCCATCCGCGTTTTCGCTGGTTCGCCCTGATCCCGGTTGTGCCCGCCGTTGTGTGGATACTCGTGCAATCAACCTCTGCGGCCAACCTGGCGGCCTGCGCGGTGCTGGTGCTGATCGGCCTCGGCGCCTGCGCCTGGAGCGCCGGCGCGCAGCGCAACGCCACGCTACGAGCAATCGCGCGGGCGCAGGCGGATCAGGCCGACACGGACGCGGCGCGCAACGGTTTGGCCTCACGGGCGCAGCTCGATGAGGTGTTACTGGGCGCCATGCCGATCTGGGCCAAGCAGGTGGAAAGCTCGCGCCATCAAACCGAAGAGGCCATTGTGAGCCTGGCCAACCGTTTTACCGGCATCGCTGGGCGGTTGCAGGAAACGGTACAAGCCTCGCAGCACGCTGCCGGTGAACTGGATGGCGGGGGCGCCGACGGGGCGCTCGAGGTGCTGGCGCGCAGCGACAGTGAGCTGAGCCAGGTGATCAATTCGCTCAAGGCCACTCAAAGCAGCCGTGACCAGACCCTGGTCCAGGTCCGCAGCCTCACCGCCTATACCAAGGAACTGCGCGCCATGGCCGCCGATGTGGCGGCGATTGCCGCGCAGACCAACCTGCTGGCCCTCAACGCAGCCATTGAAGCGGCGCGTGCCGGCGAGGCCGGTCGTGGCTTCGCGGTGGTGGCCGATGCGGTGCGCAGCCTGTCGAACAAATCCAGTGAAACCGGCCAGCAGATGTCGGCCAAGGTCGACATCATCAATAACGCCATCACGCAATTGGTGCAGGCCGCGTCCAGCAGTGCCGACCAGGACAGCCACTCGGTGGCCGAGTCCGAAAACAGTATTCAACGGGTGCTCGAGCGTTTCCAGAACATCACCGGGCGCCTGGCCGACTCTGCCGACCTGCTCAAGCAGGAAAGCTACGGCATCCGTGATGAGATGACCGAAGTGCTGGTCAGTCTGCAATTCCAGGATCGGGTCAGCCAGATCCTCTGTCACGTGCGAGACAACATGCAGGCCTTGCATGACCACCTCCTGCAAGCCAGCCAGGCGCCGGACCAGGCGGTGGGCGTCGACGCCCGGCAGTGGCTCGCGCGCATGGAAGCCACCTATGCCACCGACGAGCAACGGCGCCTCCATCACGGAGCGGCGGCCGCGCAGCAGAATTCTCAAGACATCACCTTCTTTTAGGAGCACATCATGGCGAAGAATGTATTAGTGGTCGACGACTCGAGCAGCGTGCGGCAAGTGGTCGGCATTGCTTTGAAAAGCGCCGGCTACGACGTTATCGAGGCCAGCGACGGCAAGGATGCGCTGAACAAGCTGACCGGGCAGAAAGTGCACTTGATCATCAGCGACGTGAACATGCCCAACATGGACGGCATCACCTTCGTCAAGGAGGTCAAGAAGCTGGCCAATTACAAGTTCACCCCGATCATCATGCTGACCACCGAGTCCCAGGAATCGAAGAAGGCCGAGGGCCAGGCCGCCGGCGCCAAGGCGTGGGTGGTCAAGCCGTTCCAGCCGGCGCAAATGCTGGCCGCCGTATCCAAGCTGATCCTGCCTTGACCCTCCGGCACCAGGGAGGCTGCCATGCCCATCAGCACTGAAACACTCGACGGCACCGCCTGCGTGCGCATCGACGGCGAGTTGACGATTTACACCGTCGCCGAGCTGGCGGCTGCGCTGTTGCCGCAGATGGGCGCCACGCCCCGCCTGGAGCTGGATCTGTCACAGGTCACGGAGATGGACGGCGCCGGTTTGCAGTTGCTCGCGGTTGTCCAGCGCGAGGCGGGCGCCGCCGGTACTGCGTTGAGCGTGACGGGCCAAAGCCAGGCGGTCATGCACGCATTGCAACTGTGCCGCAGCGCGGCCTTGTAGTCAGTACTTCCCATGTTTTTTGATCGACAAGGACAGTCCAGGTGAGCATCAATCTCGATCAGGCACAGCAGACATTCATCGTTGAGGCGCGCGAGCTGTTGCAGGCCATGGAGCAATCCCTGCTGCAATTGGAAAGCGAGCCCGGCGACCAGGATGCCATCGGCGCGATTTTCCGCGCCGCACACACCATCAAGGGTTCGGCGGGCCTTTTCGGGCTGGCGTCGATCGTGGGGTTCACGCATATCGTCGAAGACGTGCTTGACCGCCTGCGCGACGGCGAAGTGGCGGTGGACGCGGCATTGATCGCGCTGTTGCTCAAGTGCGGCGACCACATGCTCGAACTGGTCGAAGTGGTCGCCAACCGCGGTGAGGCGCCGACGCCTGCCGCGCTGGAGCGCGGTGAGGCATTGCGCGAGGCGCTGAGCGCCTATCAGCCGATGCGAACCGTCGCTGCCAGCGTCGACACCGCTGAGGTGGCCAACGACGCGGCGGTCGAAGCGCTCTGGCACATCTCCCTGCGCTTCGGCGTGGACGTGTTCCGTAATGGCATGGACCCACTGTCATTTTTGCGTTACCTCGAGACCTTGGGGCAACTGATGCAGGTCACCACCCTGACCGACAGCATCCCGCCAATGGACAGCTGGGACCCGGAAAGCTGCTACCTGGGGTTCGAGATCGACCTGCGCTCGACGGCCGGCCACGCCACCCTCAACGAAGTGTTCGACTTCGTGCGTGACGACTGTGAGGTGCACATCAGCGTCGTCGACGAAGCGCCCGCCAGCACGGCGGTCGTTGCCGGCGACCGGGCCACCCAGGCAGAGCAAAGCCTTGTGACGGCCGCACCGCAGCGTTCTGCGGCCGCCGGCGAAGCGAAACCCCGCGACGGCAATTACGTGCGGGTCAACGCCGACAAGCTCGACGAGCTGATCAATCTGGTCGGCGAACTGGTGATCGCCAGTGCCGGCTCAACCCTGCTGGCCCGCTCCTGTAACAACGACCCCTTGCAGGAGGCGACGTCGACGGTATCGGGGCTGGTGGAAGAGATCCTCGATGGCGCTCTGCACCTGCGCATGATCCCCATCGGTGACACGTTCAACCGTTTTCGCCGTGTGGTGCGTGATATCAGCCAGGAACTGGGCAAGGACATCGAGCTGATCATCAGCGGCGCGGAAACCGAACTGGACAAAACCGTCGTCGAGAAAATCGGCGACCCGCTGATGCACCTGCTGCGCAACGCCATGGACCACGGTATCGAAAGCGCCGAAGCGCGGCGTGCGGCCGGCAAGCCGACCAAAGGCCACCTGAGCCTCAATGCCTACCATGACTCGGGGAGCATCGTCATTGAAATCGCCGACGACGGCGCCGGGCTCAACCGCGACCGCATCCTGCAAAAGGCCCAGGAACGCGGGCTGGTGGCCAGCGGCGCGGTGCTCACCGACCAAGAGATCTACAACCTGATCTTCGAAGCGGGTTTCTCGACCGCCGAAGCGGTGACCAACCTGTCGGGGCGCGGCGTCGGCATGGACGTGGTCAAGCGCAACATCACCTTGTTGCGCGGCACGGTCGACCTGGACAGCCGCCCCGGCGAGGGCACGGTGGTGCGCATTCGCCTGCCGCTGACCCTGGCGATCATCAATGGGTTTCTGGTCGGCATCGACCAGTCCACCTACGTGATTCCCCTGGACATGGTCCAGGAATGTATCGAACTGGACGAAACCCGGCGCCAGTCCAGCCGCGACAACGGCTATCTGGACCTGCGCGGCGAGGTCTTGCCGCTGGTGGACCTGCGCGAACACTTCAGCCACGAAGGGCCGGCTGCACGGCGCCAGAACGTGGTGGTGGTGCGCTACGCCGAACACAAGGCCGGGCTGGTGGTGGATGACCTGCTCGGTGAGTTCCAGACCGTGATTAAACCGCTGGGCAAGCTGTTCGGCGCACTGCGCGGCATCAGCGGCTCGACCATATTGGGCAGCGGCGCGGTGGCCCTGATTCTGGATGTACCGGCACTGCTCAACCAACTCGTACAACTGGAAGCCCGCACGCCCCAGGCGCCTCAATCGCCGCCGGTCGTCGCTCGCTGACGCTTAAGCAATTCCATGGAGGTTTCGCAATGAAATGGTTCTACGATCTTAAAATTTCCACCAAGCTGATCAGCTCTTTTCTGGTGGTACTGGCGCTCACTGCGGCCATGGGCGGCTTCGCCATTCTCCAGCTCGGTGCGGTCAACCAGGCGGCCCAGGACATCAAGGGCAACTGGATGCCTTCCATGCGCGCAGCGGCAGGCATGCGGTTTTTTGCCGCCAACTATCGCTTGAAGGAAAACCGCCACCTCGGCACCGAAATCGCCGAGGAAAAGGCCCAGGCCGAACGTGAAGCCGCCGACGCCCGCCAACAGTTTGAAATCCGCATGGGCACCTACGAGCAATTGCTGTCGACCGATGAGGATCGTCAACTGCTGGCCAGCGTGAAGAGCGCGTGGGACGCCTACCTGACGAGCAGCAAGCAAGTACTCGAGTTTTCCCGGCAGAACCAGGAAGTCCAGGCGCGCGGTTTGCTCAGGGGCGAGTCCAAGGCGCATTTCGATGAAGTGACCAGCCGCCTGCAAAAAATGGTCGAGCTCAATGATGCTGGCGCGACGGTGGCGGGTGACAAGGGCGCGGCGCTGTACGAAAACGCACGCCTGTCGATTATCGCGGTACTGGTCGCAGCCCTGTTGATCGGCCTGGGCCTGGCGGTATTTGTTGCCCGTATTATTTCCCGCCCCTTGAGGCAAGCCGCAACCGCCGCCGAACAATTGGCCGAAGGCAACCTCAACGCCCACATTGAGCCGGGCGCCAAAGACGAAACCGGCATGGTGCTCAACGCCATGCGCAACATGGTCGGCAAGCTGGCGCATATCATCGGCGAAGTGCGTAACGCTGCCGATAACCTCGCCAGCGCCTCCGAACAGGTCAGTGCCACCGCGCAATCGATGAGCCAGGCCACCAGTGAACAGGCCGCCAGCGTCGAAGAAACCAGCGCTTCGATAGAGCAGATGAGCGCCAGCATCAACCAGAACACCGAAAACGCCAAAGTCACCGATGGCATGGCCAGCAAGGCCGCCAAGGAAGCCACCGAAGGCGGCGAATCGGTACAGCAGACCGTGGTGGCGATGAAGAAAATCGCCCAGCGCATCAGCATCATCGATGACATCGCCTACCAGACCAATCTGCTCGCCCTCAATGCCGCCATCGAGGCCGCACGGGCCGGCGAGCACGGCAAGGGCTTCGCCGTGGTGGCCGCCGAAGTGCGCAAGCTGGCCGAGCGCAGCCAGGTCGCGGCCCAGGAAATCGGCGAGCTATCGTCCAGCAGCGTGGACATGGCCGAGAAGGCCGGCAAGCTGCTTGACGAAATGGTGCCCTCCATCAACAAAACGTCCGACCTTGTGCAGGAAATCAGCGCCGCCTCCGAAGAGCAGGCCGCAGGTGTCGGGCAGATCAACACGGCCATGACCCAGCTCAACCAGGTGACCCAGCAAAATGCCTCGAGCAGCGAGGAACTGGCGGCCACGGCCGAAGAAATGAGCAGCCAGGCCGAGCAATTGCAGCAAGCCATGAGCTTCTTTGTGCTGGACTCAACGCCCAGGGCCGCGGTTCAAAGCAGCAGCGTGGACAACTCCGGCAGCAAGCCCAACCGTCAGCCACCACGCCCGAAACCACAGGCACCGCGCAAGGCTTTCGCCTACAACATGGCCAGCGCACCTGACGAATCGGACTTCACCCGCTTCTGATCCCACGATCAATACGGGCCTACAAGGAGAGTGACATGGGCGCAGTGATGACGACTCGGCATACCGCGGTTGCGGTGGATGAGGATGCGCAATACCTGACCTTCATGCTCGGCGGCGAAATGTTCGCCATCGGCATTCTGGGCATCAAGGAAATTATCGAATACGGCAGCCTCACCGTGGTGCCGATGATGCCGGCTTTCGTACGCGGGGTGATCAACCTGCGCGGCGCGGTGGTGCCGGTGGTGGACTTGTCGGCGCGCTTCGGGCGGGCCAACTCGGCGATCACCCGGCGCTCCTGCGTGATCATCATCGAGGCGAGTACCGATGATGGCCGTCCCCAGGATATCGGGTTGCTGGTCGATACGGTTTCTGCCGTGCAGGAGATCCCGGCTGCGCAGATCGAACCACCGCCCAGCTTCGGCGCGCGGATTCGCGCCGATTTCATCGGCGGCATGGCCAAGGTCGACGGCAAGTTCGTGATCGTGCTGGAAGTGGACAAGGTGCTGTCCATCGATGAGATGTCCAGCCTCGCCGAGGGTGGCCAAGCGCCGGCCCTCGACCTCGATCCGCGTTGAGTCCCGACCATGCCAGATACCGCGTCCATCGATGATCGTGAATTCGGCCAGTTCCAGAGCTGGCTGTACCGCGCCGCCGGCATCAACCTGTCGCCGGCCAAGAAAGCCCTGGTGGCCGGGCGCCTGTTCAAGCGCCTCAAGCACTACGAGCTGCAGAGCTATGGCGAGTACTTCAAACTCATCATGAGTGACCAGCGCAAGGGCGAACTGCAGGTTGCTCTGGATTTGCTGACCACCAACGAAACCTATTTTTTCCGCGAGCCCAAGCACTTCGACTTCCTGCGCCAGCAGGTGCTGCCCCAGGCCACGCCGGGCAAGGTATTTCGGGTGTGGAGCGCGGCCAGTTCCTCGGGCGAAGAACCCTACAGCCTGGCGATGACTCTGGCCGAGAGCCTGGGCACCACGCCCTGGGAAGTGATCGGCTCGGACATCAGCACCCAAGTGCTGGCCAAGGCGCGCATCGGCCACTACGCCATGGAGCGCGCCGGGACATTGCCCCAGCCGCTGCTGGCCAAGTACTGCCTCAAGGGCATTGGCCGCCAGGAGGGTACTTTCCTGATCGACAAGGCGTTGCGCAACCGCGTCAATTTTGTGCAGGTCAACCTTAACGAAGCGCTGCCCGCCCTGGGCGAATTCGAGGTGATCTTCCTGCGCAACGTGATGATCTATTTCGACCAGGCGACCAAAAGCCAGGTGGTCGCGCGTTTGTTGCCGCTGCTTAAACCCGGCGGCCATTTCATCATCAGCCACTCGGAAAGCCTCAACGGTGTAAACGACACCTTGAAGCTGGTGGCGCCGTCGATTTACCGCAAGCCATGAAAAAACCTGTCGATGCGAGCGAAGTGGTGTTGGCGCCTGGCCAGGTCAGCTTTGCGACGCGCCCGACGCGCCTGCGCACCTTGCTGGGTTCCTGCGTGGCAATCACCTTTTGGCACCCGCAACGGCGGATCGGCGGCATGTGTCATTTCATGCTGCCGGGGCGCCTGCGCAATCATCAACCGCTGGACGGCCGATATGGCGACGAAGCCATGGAACTGCTGCTGCGCCACGCCCAGGCCAATGGCACGCGAGCTCAGGATTACCAGGTCAAGTTGTTCGGCGGCGGCGAGATGTTTCCCGATCATCAGCGCCGCTTGCCGACCCACGACGTGGCCAGCCTGAATATTCGCGCAGCGCTGGCCCTCGCCGAGCGCTATCACCTGCACCTGACAGCCCAGGACATGGGCAGTACCGGTTACCGTACGATCATGTTCGACCTGTGGAACGGCAACGTCTGGGTCCGGCACCAACCAATGGGAACACTTCAACAAGATGCCTACCAAAAAAATCAGTGTGCTGCTGGTCGATGATTCGGCCGTAGTGCGCCAGGTACTGCTGGCGATTCTCGCGGACACGCCGGATATCCACGTTATGGGCGCCGCCTCCGACCCGATTTTCGCCATGGACAAACTCGCCCGGGAATGGCCGGACGTGATCGTGCTGGACGTAGAAATGCCGCGCATGGACGGCATCACCTTTCTCAAGAAAATCATGAGCGAGCGGCCGACGCCGGTGGTGATCTGCTCGTCGCTGACCCAAAAAGGCGCGGAAACCTCCCTGCAGGCGCTGGCAGCGGGGGCGGTGGAAATCATTACCAAGCCCACGACCGGCCTGAAGAATTTCCTGATCGAATCGGCCGCCGAGTTGGTGGCGGCGATCCGTGCCGCGGCGAACTCCAACGTCAGGAACCTGGGAAAGCGCAGCGTGAGCCCGGCCCCGCCCCCGGCCGGCAAGCTCAGTGCGGATGCGATTTTGCCCGCCGCCACTGGTCATGCCATGGCGCAAACCACCGAGCGTATCGTCGCCATCGGCACCTCCACCGGCGGCACCCAAGCGCTGGAGGCTGTGCTGACGGCACTGCCGCGGGTGTGCCCGGGCATGGTGATCGTGCAGCACATGCCGGAAAAATTCACCGCCTCGTTTGCCGAGCGTCTCAACAGCGTCTGCGAGATCGAGGTGCGCGAAGCGCGCAACAATGACCGCATCCTGCCCGGCCTGGCCCTGATCGCCCCTGGCGGCAAGCACCTGATGGTCACCCGCAGCGGCGCCTATTACCACGCTCAGGTCATCGATGGGCCGCTGGTCAACCGGCACCGGCCTTCAGTGGATGTGCTGTTTCGTTCGGTGGCCAAGTTCGCCGGCAAGAACGCCACGGGCATCATCATGACCGGCATGGGCGACGACGGCGCGCGCGGGCTCAAGGAGATGCTTGACGCCGGCGCCGCCACGGTGGCCCAGGACGAGGCCAGTTGCGTGGTGTTCGGCATGCCCAAGGAAGCGATCAAGCTCAACGCCGCCCAGCGCATCATGGCGCTGGGGGATATTCATCGGGCGATTTTGCATAAGTGAACGTGAGTTCCAGGCTGTCTTGACGTGATTCGCTAGTTACAGCGCCAATGTAAGGGCGCTTTTTGAGCGTATTGAACGGCACGCCAGGTCGTTGAATAACTCACGTTTGGGAAATGCAAGCGTATTGGTTGCAATTTGTTACGAAGCAATCGTGTCAAAAACCCGGTTTGAGGCGGCAAAACCGGACAAAAACACGCCTGCCATTCATTTTTCATAAAAACGTAACAAAGCTGCTGCACAGTCCCGGGAGCCCGAAAATACAACACGGAGTTCCCTGAATGAAAAGCTTGATGAAGTCTGCCGCACTCGCCGTCGCGGTTTCTCTGAGCGCCACTTCGGTGTTTGCCGCCGAGAGCATCCGCCTGACCGGTTCGGGTGCCAGTTTCCCGGCCCCGATCTACCTCACTTGGTTCAAGGATTTCAGCAAGAAAAGCGAGGGCGTCACGGTTGACTACCAGTCCAAGGGGAGCGGGGCGGGTGTGCAGGACTTCCTGAACAAAACCGTCGACTTTGCCGCCAGTGACTCCGCAATGAAAGACGAAGACATCGCCAAGGTTGCCGAGGGTGTGCAACTGCTGCCGATGACCGCCGGCGAAATCGTGTTGGCCTATAACCTGCCGGGCAACCCGAAGGGCCTGAAGCTGCCACGCGACGTGTACTCCGACATCTTCCTGGGCAAGATCACTCAGTGGAACGATCCTAAGATCGTTGCAGCCAACCCGGACCTGAAGCTGCCGGCTACGCCTATTACCGTCGTGGTTCGTGCGGACTCCAGCGGCACCACCGCGGTATTCACCAAGCACTTGGCGACAATCAACCCTGGCTTCAAAGAGGCGTTGGGTGAAGGCAACACCGTCAACTGGCCAGCCACCGACAAGTTCATCAAATCGCCCAAAAACGATGGTGTGACCGCCACCGTACGCCAGACCCCAGGCGCGATTGGCTACATCGAGTACGGTTTCGCCAAACTGGCCAAGGTTGACTTCGCCCAGCTGCAGAACAAGGCCGGCCAGTACGTGGTGCCCAATGCCGAAAGCGGTGCAGAAGCACTGGCCGCGGTGAAAATGCCGGAAAGCCTGGTGGCTTGGCTGCCGGACCCGGATGGCGCCAAGTCTTACCCGATCACGTCCTACACCTGGATGATTTTCCGCAAGGACAACGGCAACCCGGCCAAGGCCAAGGCCATGCGTGAAATGGTCGAGTACAGCCTGACCGAAGGTCAGAAAATCGCTGACTCGATGGGCTACATCCCGCTGCCGCCATCGGTAGTCGAGCAGGTTCGCAAAGCTTCCGCCAACATTCAGTAAGGCTTGCCAGGTCGCTTCCGGCGTGGGCGGTCAGCCACGCCGGGAGCGCTTCCTCCCTGTTTCGGAATTAACCCATGAACACACCTTTTGTCGTACCGGGTAACCCGGACTCTGCGTGCCAGCCACCGTCCACCAAGGACTTCATGGTTGATCGCACCTTCCGTGCGCTTGCACGCATCGGCGTGGTGCTGGTGCTGGCGCTGGTTTTCGCGCTGGTGTTCGAAGTAGGGCGCAAAGCGCTCCCAGGCATGGAAAAACACGGTTTTGATGTGCTGTTGGGCAGCGTCTGGGATGTCAACCAAGGCAAGTACGGCATTTTGCCGGCGATTTGGGGCACGCTGTACAGTGCCTTTATCGCGTTGCTGATCGCCGGCTTTTTTGGCGTCAGCATGGCGATTTTCCTCACCCAGGATTTCCTTCCCGCCAAGCTGGCTGCGGTGTTTCGCACCATTGTCGAATTGCTCGCGGCGATCCCCAGCGTGGTGTATGGCCTGTGGGGGATCTACGTGGTCATCCCCGCCATCCGGCCGCTTGCGGAGTGGCTGAACACCGAACTCGGCTGGGTCCCCTTTTTTGGCACTTCCCTGAGCGGGCCGGGCCTGCTGCCGGCCGCGCTGGTATTGGCCATCATGATCCTGCCGACCATTGCGGCGGTGTCCCAGGACGCGCTCACCGCGGTGCCGATGAAAACCAAGCAGGCCGCCTACGGCATGGGCACGACGCACTGGGAAGCGATTCTCAAGGTAATGGTGCCTTCGGCCGCCACCGGTATCTTCGGCTCCCTGGTGCTGGGCCTCGGCCGCGCCCTGGGTGAAACCATGGCCCTGGCAATGCTGGTGGGTAACGCCAACAACATCTCCCTTTCCCTGTTTGCACCGGCCAATACCCTGGCGGCCTTGCTGGCGCTGAACTTTCCGGAAGCCGGGCCAAACGAGATCGAGGTGCTGATGTACGCGGCGCTGGTGCTGATGTTCATCACGCTGCTGGTCAACGTCGCGGGTTCGATGATCATGCTCTACGCCCAGCGGGGGACCAAACAATGACCAACCTCACCCTCCCTTCCGCCGCGCTGCCCAGCCTGCAGCGCCGCTTCGAAGGCCGCGCCCTGCGCAGCCTGATATTGACCACGCTGGTCTGGTTCGGGGCGCTGCTGGCCAGCGTACCGCTGATCTCCGTGCTCTATATGCTGATTACCCGAGGCGGTGCCCGCCTCAGCCTGGAGCTGTTCACCGAGCTGCCGCCTGCCGGTTTCGAGACCGGCGGCGGCTTCGGCAACGCCATGGCAGGCACCTTTGTCATGGTCGGTATCGCGGCGGCCATCGCCGTGCCGGTCGGCATTCTGGCTGCGGTGTTCCTGGCGGAACTGGGGCCAGACAGCAAGCTGGCGAACGCTGCGCGCTTTGCCGCCAAAATGCTCACCGGCTTGCCGTCCATTCTGGCCGGCGTGTTCGCTTACGCCCTGGTGGTGATGACCACCGGAACATACTCGGCACCGGCAGGTGGCGTGGCGCTGGCCGTGCTGATGCTGCCGATCGTGGTGCTGACGGCCGAAGAGTCGATGCGCATGGTGCCCAAGATCATGAAGGACGCCGCGTACGGCATGGGCTGCACCCGTTCGCAGGTGATCTGGAAAATCATCTTGCCCACCGGCATGCCGGCGATCCTGACCGGCGTCATGTTGGCCGTGGCACGTGCGGCGGGCGAAACCGCGCCCTTGCTGTTCACCGCGCTGTTCAGCAACTACTGGATCTACCACGACGGCAACCTGGCGGTCATGAACCCGACAGCCTCGTTGGCCGTGCTGATCTACAACTTCTCCGGCATGCCCTTCGACAATCAGCTTGAACTCGCGTGGGCGGCCTCGCTGGTGCTGGTGATGATTGTGCTGGTTGTGAATGTCGTGAGCCGTATTTTCGGCAAACCCAAGTACTAAGAGCGGGAGCACCTGAATTTTGAACGTATCAACTGCGCAAATAGCCGCTCCGTTTGTTGCCGAGTCGCCTGTGGTCATGGACTGCAAGCTGGACAAGATTTTCTACGGCAACTTCATGGCCGTGCGTGACAGCCACGTGCCGATCGAAAAAAACAAGATCACCGGTTTCATCGGGCCTTCCGGCTGCGGCAAAAGCACCGTGCTGCGCAGCCTCAACCGCATGAACGACTTGGTCAAAGGCTTTCGTTTCGAAGGGCATGTGCATTTTCTCGGACAGGATGTGTACGGCAAGGGTGTCGACCCCGTGGTCGTACGTCGTTACATCGGCATGGTGTTCCAACAGCCGAACCCGTTCTCAATGAGCATCTTCGACAACGTCGCCTTTGGCCTGCGCCTCAATCGCTACAAGGGCGACCTGGGTGACCGTGTGAAACACGCGCTGCAAGGCGCCGCCCTGTGGGACGAGGTCAAGGACAAGCTGAAGGTCAGCGGTTTGTCGCTCTCCGGCGGCCAGCAGCAACGGTTGTGTATCGCTCGCGCGATCGCCACCGAGCCGGAAGTGTTGCTGCTGGATGAACCGTGTTCGGCGCTCGACCCGATTGCCACCCGCCGCGTCGAGGAACTGATGGTCGAGTTGAAGAAGGATTACACCATCGCGCTGGTGACGCACAACATGCAGCAGGCGATCCGTGTGGCCGATACCACGGCGTTTTTCTCGGTGGATATTTCCCAGGGCACGCGCACCGGGTATCTGGTCGAAATGGGCCCGACCACGCAGATCTTCAGCAAACCACGCGAACAGATGACCGAAGACTACATCACCGGCAAGTTCAGCTGAGCAACACCGCCG
>NZ_JASLAW010000186.1 GCF_030147005.1 Pseudomonas sp. | reverse complement strand
TCGCTCAATGGCCGCCATCAGCATTTCGCCGATGTTCGTGCCAAATGCGTTATCAATCTCGCGAATACAGGTCGGGCTGGTGACGTTGATTTCGGTGAGGTGCTCACCAATTACGTCAAGTCCTACAAACAGCAGGCCTTTTTCGCGAAGGGTCGGGCCGACTTGAGCGGCGATCCAGCGATCCTTGTCCGACAGCGGCCGCGCCTCACCACGACCACCGGCCGCCAGGTTGCCACGGGTCTCGCCGGCCGCCGGGATGCGCGCCAGGCAATAATCCACCGGCTCGCCGTCGATCATCAGGATGCGTTTGTCGCCGTCCTTGATCGCAGGCAGGTAGGCCTGGCCCATGATCTGCTGGGTGCCCAGCGCGGTCAGGGTTTCCAGGATCACCGACAGGTTGGGATCGCCCGCACGGTGACGGAAGATCGAGGTGCCGCCCATGCCGTCCAGCGGCTTGAGGATCACATCACCGTGCTTGGCGGCGAACTCGCGCAGCACGTCGGCGCGGCGGCTGACCACGGTAGGCGGCGTGCACTGCGGGAACAGCGTGGCGAACAGTTTTTCATTGCAGTCGCGCAGGCTTTGCGGCTTGTTGACGATCAACACGCCGGCGCGTTCGGCCTGCTCGAGCAGGTAGGTGGAGTAGACGAATTCCATGTCGAACGGCGGGTCCTTGCGCATCAGGATCACGTCCAGATCGCTCAAGGGGCTGTCGATTTCATCCTGCAGTTCGAACCACTTCTCGGGGTTGGCGAATACCTGCAACGGGCGCATCCGCGCGCGGGCTTCGCCGTCGCCCTGGTAAAGGTCGCGCTGTTCCATATAGAACAGGGTCCAGCCGCGGGCCTGAGCGGCCAGGAGCATGGCCAGCGAGCTGTCCTTTTTATAGGAAATGCTGGCGATAGGGTCCATGACAATGCCGACGCGAACGCTCATGGGGGATTTCCTCTAGCAAATTAGGGCGCATAAAAGTGGCGTCAGAGTGGCGCTGCGGCTGTTGTGGGTCAAGGAAAAACCACCAGGCGGGCGCCTCGATAGATTGCGCCCGGAGACTGTGCTAAAAAGACTGCCACGGCGCAGCAGCCCTTGAATTCCAAGGCTTGCGGGGCTCATCCTGTGAGACATCAGGCAGTACACACCGAAAACCGATTCGCTGTGGCGATGGTAGAGCAACTATGGAACAGCATTCCAACGCCTTGAGAGTGATGGTGATCGACGACTCGAAAACGATCCGCCGCACCGCCGAGACGCTGTTGAAGAACATGGGGTGCGAGGTCATCACGGCCATCGACGGTTTCGATGCCCTGGCGCGAATCGTGGATCATCACCCGCACATTATCTTTGTCGACATCATGATGCCGCGCCTGGATGGCTACCAGACCTGTGCCCTGGTGAAGAACAACCCGGCGTTCAAGTCGATCCCGGTGATCATGCTGTCCTCCAAGGACGGTCTGTTCGACAAGGCCAAGGGGCGGACCGTGGGTGTCGATCAGTTTTTGACCAAGCCTTTCAGCAAGGAAGAACTGCTGGGTGCGATCAAGGCCTATGTGCCAGCCTTCGCCGCAGTAGAACAAGCACACTGACGCCGCCCCACAAGGGCCGTCGCCGACCAATGTAGTGGGGAAAACCATGGCACGTGTTCTGATCGTCGACGATTCGCCGACCGAAATGTACAAACTGACCAGCATGCTGGAAAAGCATGGTCACCAGGTGTTGAAAGCCGAAAATGGCGCGGACGGCGTGGCCCTGGCCCGCCAGGAAAAACCCGACGCGGTGCTGATGGACATCGTGATGCCGGGCCTCAACGGCTTCCAGGCCACGCGCCAATTGTCCAAGGAGCCGGAAACCAACGGTATCCCGATCATCATCATCACCACCAAGGACCAGGAAACCGACAAGATCTGGGGCGAACGCCAGGGTGCCAAGGACTACCTGACCAAGCCGGTCGATGAAGACACCCTGATCGCCACGCTGAACAAGGTGCTGGCCGGCTGACGGCACGCCATCATGACCGAGTCGCAAACCGCCTTTGAGTTGCTGCTGGACATCGACCGCCGCTGCCGCCTGCTGGCCGCCGACCTGCCGTCCCAGGAAACCCGCCTGCAACGCTGGAGCGGAATTGGTTTTCGCCTGGGGCAGCATTGGTATGTAGCGCCCATGGGCGAAGTCGCCGAGGTGTTGCACGAGCCGCGCTGCACCCTGATACCCGGGGTAAAACCCTGGGTCAAAGGCGTGGCCAACCTGCGCGGGCGCTTGTTGCCGGTGATGGACCTGGGCGGGTTTCTCGGCCAGGAGCTGTCCAAGGCGCGCAAGCAGCGGCGGGTGCTGGTGGTGGAATTCAATGACCTGTTTGTCGGGTTGCTGGTGGACGAGGTGGTGGGCATGCAGCATTTCGCACTCGACGCGTGGATGGCCAGTACCGCCTCCGGCGCGCCGTTTATCCAGGGCCAGTTCGCGGGCGACCCGCAGTGGCAGGTCTTCAGCCCCTTCGCCCTGGCCCAGGCTCCAGGGTTCATGGACGTTGCCGCATGACCACCGTCACCACGCCCAAACCCCAGGCCGCATCGCGCAGCCGCTCGCAGATCATCGTGCTGTTTATTGCGCTGATCGTGTTCATCATGCTGCTGTTCGCCAACTTCGCGTACCTCAACACCCAGTCCACCTACGACAAACAGTACATCGGCCATGCGGGTGAGCTGCGGGTGCTGTCCCAGCGCATCGCCAAGAACGCCACCGAAGCCGCCGCCGGCAAGGCCGCCGCGTTCAAATTGCTGGGCGAGGCACGTAACGACTTTGCCCAGCGCTGGGGCTACCTGAAAAAAGGCGACCCGCAAACCGGCCTGCCTGCCGCACCCAGTGCCGTGCGCGCTGAAATGCGCGCGGTGCAGACCGACTGGGAAGCCCTGCTGAAAAACACCGACGCCATTCTTGCCAGCGAACAGACCGTCCTGTCGTTGCACCAAGTGGCGGCCACCCTCGCCGAAACCGTGCCGCAGTTGCAGATAGAGTCGGAAAAAGTCGTCGACATCCTGCTCCAGCGCGGCGCCCCCGCCAGCCAGGTGGCGTTGGCCCAGCGCCAGTCGCTGCTGGCGGAGCGCATCCTGGGCGCGGTCAACACCGTGCTCGCCGGCGACGAAACCGCCGCGCAGGCCGCCGATGCCTTTGGTCGCGACGCCAATCGTTTTGGCGTGGTGCTCAATGGCATGCTCAACGGCAACCCCGGCCTGCGCATCACCCAGGTCGAAGACCCTGACGCCCGTGCGCGGTTAGCGGAGATCGCCGAACTGTTCGAATTCGTTTCGGGTTCCGTGGATGAGATCCTCGAAACCTCGCCGCAGCTGTTCCAGGTGCGCGCCTCGGCGAGCAATATTTTCAACCTGTCGCAAACCCTGCTCGACGAAGCTTCGCACCTGGCCACCGGGTTTGAGAACCTGGCCGGCGGGCGCAATGTGGATACCCTCGGCGGCTATGTGCTGGGGCTGCTGGCGCTGGCCTCGATCATCCTGATCGGCCTGGTGATGGTGCGCGAGACCAACCGCCAACTGCGCGAAACCGCCGAGAAGAACGAGCGCAATCAGAACGCGATCATGCGTCTGCTGGACGAGATCGAAGACCTGGCCGACGGCGACCTTACCGTCACGGCCTCGGTCACCGAGGACTTCACCGGCACCATTGCCGACTCGATCAACTATTCGGTGGATCAACTGCGCGACCTGGTGGCGACCATCAACCTCACCGCCGGGCAAGTCGCCGGCGCGGTGCAGGATACCCAGGCCACCGCCATGCACCTGGCCCAGGCCTCGGAGCATCAGGCCCAGCAGATCGCCGAGGCCTCCACTGCGATCAACCAGATGGCCCAGTCCATCGACCAAGTGTCGGCCAACGCCGCCGAGTCCTCGGCGGTGGCGGAGCGTTCGGTAGAGATTGCCAACAAAGGCAACGAGGTGGTGCACAACACCATCCACGGCATGGACAACATTCGCGAACAGATCCAGGACACCGCCAAGCGCATCAAGCGCCTGGGTGAGTCGTCCCAGGAAATTGGCGACATCGTCAGCCTGATCGACGACATCGCCGACCAGACCAACATCCTCGCCCTCAACGCGGCCATCCAGGCGAGCATGGCCGGGGATGCCGGGCGCGGTTTTGCCGTGGTGGCCGATGAGGTGCAGCGGCTGGCCGAGCGTTCGTCGGCGGCGACCCGGCAGATCGAAACCCTGGTGCGGGCGATCCAGGCCGACACCAACGAAGCCGTCATTTCCATGGAACAGACCACCATCGAAGTGGTGCGCGGCGCGCGGCTGGCCCAGGACGCCGGCGTGGCGCTGGAAGAGATCGAAGGGGTGTCGAAAACCCTGGCGGCGCTGATCCAGAGCATTTCCAATGCGGCACAGCAGCAGACGTCTTCAGCCGGGCAGATTTCGCTGACGATGAATGTGATTCAGCAGATCACAACGCAGACGTCGTCCGGCTCCACGGCGACCGCCGAGAGCATCGGTAACCTGGCGAAAATGGCCAGTCAGTTACGTCGGTCGGTGTCGGGGTTCACCTTGCCGGCAGCTAAGCAGACCGATGATTGAACCGCGATCTGCAATGGTTTTGAAAGAACGGCAAGACACGCAACCCATGAATTCAAAGCGGAGCAGTTATGGTTGATCGGCACGACTACGTGGCCCTCGAATGGGTCAAGGGCGACATTGCCGAAACCCTGAAACAGGCCCGTTCGGCGCTGGACGCTTACATTGAAACCGGCGACGCCATTGACGAGTGCCTGGCCGGTATCCACCAGGTCCACGGCGCGCTGCAAATGGTCGAGTTCTACGGCGCGGCCCTGCTGGCTGAAGAGATCGAAGCCCTGGCCCTGGCACTGCAGGCCGGGCAAGTGGGCCGGCGCGACGAAAGCATCCGCCTGCTGCAACAGGCCCTCGGCCAGTTGCCGCTGTATCTGGACCGCGTGCACAGCGCCCGTCGCGATCTGCCGCTGGTGGTGTTGCCGTTGCTCAACGACCTGCGCAGCGCCCGGGGTGAAAGCCTGCTGTCGGAAACCAGCCTGTTCAGCCCGCAGCTGTTGACGATCGCGCCGCTGCCCGATGAGGCGTTGGCTCAACGCACACCGCCGGACATGCACGAACAACTGCGTCAATGGCACGCTCTGCTGCAACAGGCCCTGGCCGGGTTGCTGCGCGAGGACCACGGCCCCAGTAACCTTGAAGACATGGCGCGGGTCTTCGCGCGCCTGGAAGCGCTGTGCCAGGGCGCGCCGCTGTTGCCGTTGTGGCAGGTCGCCTCGGCGCTGGTCGAGGGCATGCTCACTGGGGTGATCGCCAACAGCCCGGCGCTGCGCAGCCTGCTCAAGGCCAGCGGCAAGCAACTCAAGCGCCTGTTGGCCCAGGGCATTGGCGGGGTCAACCAGCCTGCGCCGGATGAGTTGCTCAAGAGCCTGCTGTTCTACGTCGCCAAAGTCACCCGGCCGACGCCGCGCATGCAAAGCCTGAAGGAACGCTACGGCCTGGATGAAGCCCTGCCCGACAGCGCCGTGGTCGATGCCGAGCGTGCGCGCCTGGCCGGCGCAGACCGCAACGCCATGGGCTCGGTGCTCGGCGCATTGTGCGAAGAGTTGGTACGGGTCAAGGAGCGCCTCGATCTGTTCGTGCGCAGCGACCGCCAGCACACCCAGGACCTTGACCCGCTGCTGGCGCCGCTGCGCCAGATCGCCGACACCCTGGCGGTGCTCGGTTTCGGCCAGCCGCGCAAAGTCATCATCGACCAGCTCGCCGTAGTATTGAGCCTGGTGCAGGGCCAGCGCGAGCCCAGTGACGCCGTATTGATGGACGTCGCCGGGGCATTGCTTTACGTCGAAGCCACGTTGGCCGGCATGGTCGGCACGGTCGAGCCGCAGAGCCGCGAAGAGACCCGCCTGCCAACCACCGACCTGACCCAGATCCACCAATTGGTGATCCGTGAATCCTGCCAATGCCTGCGCCAGGCCAAGGAATTGGTGATCGACTGCATCGAGGCCGATTGGGACCGCCAACGCCTGGAATCCCTGCCGGAGCTGTTAAGCCAGGTGCGCGGCGCCCTGGCGATGATCCCACTGCCGCGCGCGGCGAGCCTGATGCGCGGTTGCACCGATTACGTCGATGAACAGTTGATGGTCAGCGATACCGCGCCCGACGAAGCGCAGTTGGCGCATTTCGCCGACGTGATCAGCAGCCTGGAATACTACCTGGAGCGCATGCTCCAGGACCCCGAAGCCGCCGGGGAAAAAGTGCTGGAACTGGCCACTCAGGCCCTGAGCGCGCTGGGCTACCTGCCAGTTGAAAAACCCTGGCGCCAGGCATTGGCCGCACCCGACGGCGCCTTGTCCGGCGACACCGCGCCCAGCCAATCTCAATTCGATGCGCTGGCCAATCCCACCTCGCGCCTCAACCCTCCGGCCCTGCAGCGTCCGGGTAGCCTGCTGCCGCCCCCTCACGACGAAGAACCGATTGACGACGAGTTGCGCGAAGTCTTCCTCGAGGAAACCGACGAAGTCCTCGAAGTGCTGCACCGCTACCTGCCCGCCAGCACCGAAAAAACCGCCCAGAGCGAAATGCGCCGGGCCTTTCACACCTTGAAAGGCAGCGGCCGCATGGTTCGCGCCCTGGTAGTGGCCGAGCTGGCCTGGGCCGTGGAAAACCTGCTCAACCGCGTGCTGGAGCGCAGCGTTGCCATGGGCCCCGAGGTGCAGCAGGTGCTGGATGAAGCGGTGGCGCTGCTGCCGGAATTGGTCGCCGACTTTGCCACCGGCGACCAGCGCCAGCGCGATGAGGTCGACGCCCTCGCTGCCCGCGCCCATGGGTTGGCCAGCGGGGCCCCGGCAACGGTTGCCGAACCTCACGACCCGATGCTGCTGGAGATCTTTCGCAACGAAGCCCAGAGCCATCTGGACAGCTTGAACCATTTTCTACAGCAGGCGGCCGAGCACGTGCCGTTGCAGGTCAGCGATGAACTGCAACGCGCCCTGCACACGCTCAAGGGCAGCGCCTACATGGCCGGCGTATTGCCGATCGCCGAACTGGCCCGCCCGCTCGACCACCTCACCCGCGAATACAAGGCTCACCGGCTGCCGCTGGACTTGGATGAAGTCGACTTGTTGCTCGAAGCCGAAGGCGTGTTCCAGCGCGGGCTGCGTGACCTGGGCAGCGACCCCCTGGCGCCGATCAAGGGCGCGGCGGACTTGATCGCGCGCACCCAAAGCCGGTTGGACCAACAGCTTGAAGCACTGCTCAACGCCCCCGGCACCGGCCTGCGCATCAAGCGCGATCCGCACCTGATCACCAACTTCCTGGCCCAGGGCATGGACATCCTGCTCGACGCCGAAAGCCTGCTGCGCCGCTGGCAGCAACACCCCGGCGAGCGCCAGGAACTGACCGCGCTGCTGAACGAACTGACCACACTGGGAGAGGGCGCGCACCTTGCCGACCTGCACCCTATCGATCAATTGTGCGAAGCCTTGCTCGACCTGTATGGCGCGGTGGAAGAAAGCAGCCTGGCGGTCAGCGAGCGGTTTTTCCATGAGGCCGAGCAGGCCCATGAAGCGCTGATCAGCATGCTCGACCAACTGGCGGCCGGGCAGGAAATCAGCCCGGCGTCGGCACGGGTTCACGCCCTGCGCGAGTTGCTCGATGACGCCCTTGATCCGTCCGCCACCGGCCTGATCAAAAGTGACGGCGACCGCGCCCCGCGTATCGCCGAGCTGGGCGCTGCGACCGAGCAACTGAGCCGGCACACGGCGATGGACGATGAGATCGTCGACGTCTTCCTTGAAGAAGCGGTGGATATCCTCGACAGCGCCGGGCAGTCTCTCAAGCGCTGGTTGCTGGAGCCCGATGGCATGGCGCCCTTGTCCTCGTTGCAACGGGACTTGCACACCCTCAAGGGCGGCGCGCGCATGGCCGAAGTCGACGCGGTGGGTGATTTGGCCCAGGAGTTGGAATGCGTCTATGAGGGCTTGGTAGACCGTCGCTACAGCTATTCCGCCGAGTTGTCCCAGGTGCTGATGGCCAGCCATGAGCGCTTGGCCTTGCAATTGGAAGAACTGCACCAGCACCAGCCCTTGAGCGGCAGTGTCGAACTGGTCGCCAGGTTGCGCGAACTGCGCCAGAGCAGCCTTGCGGCGGCGCCGGTTGCATCGCCGCACGCCTCGGGCGCCGACCCCGAATTGTTGGATATTTTCCTCGAGGAAGCCGCCGATATTCTCGACAGCTCGGGCAGCGCGTTACTGCGCTGGCAGGCCGAGCCCGGCAACCGCCAGGAAGTGGAAACCTTGCTGCGTGACCTGCACACCCTCAAGGGTGGCGCACGCATGGTCGAGATCGGCCCGATTGGCGACTTGGCCCACGAGCTGGAGTTTCTTTACGAGGGGCTGTCCGCGGGGCTGCTCGCGCCGTCGCCCGAACTGTTCGCGCTGTTGCAAGGTTGCCACGACCGACTGGCGCAGATGATCGACGCGGTGGCGGACGGCTTGCCGGTGGGCTCGGTGGACAAGCTGATCGAACGCATCAAAAGCCTGGTGCACCCAAGCGATGAGCCGGTGGTGCCGGTGGTGTTGCCGGCGGGTAAGGCCGAAGCGGTGGTCGAGCCGGCCGCCGACATGGTGAAGATATCCGCCGAACTGCTCGACGACCTGGTCAACCTGGCCGGCGAAACCTCGATCTTCCGTGGCCGTATCGAGCAGCAGGTCAACGATGCACGCATTGCGCTCACGGAAGTGGAAACCACCATCGAGCGCATGCGCGACCAACTGCGCCGCCTCGACACCGAAACCCAGAGCCGTCTTTTCAGCCGCCAGCAGGCCGAGGCCGAGCGCTTGGGCTACGAAGAGTTCGACCCGCTGGAAATGGACCGCCATTCGCACTTGCAGCAATTGTCCCGCGCGCTGTCCGAGTCCGCCTCCGATTTGCTCGACCTCAAGGAAACCCTTGAGCGTCGCAACCAGGACGCCCACGACCTGCTGCAACAACAGGCGCGCATCAACACCCAATTGCAAGAAGGCCTGATGCGTACGCGCATGGTGCCGTTCGAACGCATGCTGCCGCGCCTCAAGCGCATCGTGCGCCAGGTGGCCGGCGAGCTGGGCAAGGACGTGGAATTCGTGGTCGGCAATGCCGAGGGCGAGATGGACCGCAACGTGCTGGAACGCATGGCGGCGCCGTTGGAACACATGCTGCGCAACGCCGTCGACCATGGCCTTGAGTCCCGCGAGGTGCGCCTGCGGGCGGGTAAACCGCAGAAAGGTCGCATCACCCTGGACCTCACCCACGAAGGCGGCGACATCGTCTTCGACATGCGCGACGACGGCGCCGGGGTGCCCCTCGAAGCCGTACGCCGCAAGGCGATCAAACGCGGCCTGCTCGCGCCCAATCAGGAGATCAGCGACCGCGACGTGCTGCAGTTCATCCTGCAACCGGGGTTTTCCACCGCCGAAAAGATCACCCAGATTTCCGGACGCGGTGTGGGCATGGACGTGGTGCACGAGGAAGTGCGCCAGCTCGGTGGCTCGATGGTGATCGACTCGATCCCGGGCGTGGGTGTGCATTTCAGGATTCGCCTGCCGTTTACCGTGTCGGTCAATCGCGCGCTGATGGTGCAATGCGCGGATGAGCAGTATGCGATTCCGCTCAATTCCATCGACGGCCTGGTGCGAGTGCTGCCCCATGAATTGGCGGGGCACTACCAGCAAGATCCGCCCTGCTATGAATATGCCGGCCAACGCTACGAACTGTTTTACCTCGGCGACCTGTTGCACACCGTCAGCCGCCCCAAACTGCTCGGCCAGTACCAGCCGGTGCCGGTGTTGCTGGTGCAGTGCAATGAGCGGCATGTGGCGGTGCATGTGGATGCCATGGCCGGAACCCGCGAAATCGTGGTCAAGGGCCTGGGGCCGCAATTTTCGGCAGTGCAGGGCGTGTCCGGCGCGACGATTCTGGGCGATGGCCGCGTGGTGCTGATCATCGACCTGCTGGCGCATATCCGCGCGCGGCCAGCGGCGTTACCGGCGCAGGCGGTGGATGCGCCAACGAGCTTCAACGGCCCGCTGAAAAAGCGCCCGCTGCTGGTGCTGGTGGTGGACGATTCGGTCACCGTGCGCAAAGTCACCAGCCGCCTGCTGGAGCGCAACGGCATGAACGTGCTGACCGCCAAGGACGGCATCGACGCCCTGGCCGTACTTGAAGAACACACCCCGGACCTGATGCTGCTGGACATTGAAATGCCGCGCATGGACGGCTTTGAAGTGGCGATCCAGGTGCGTAACGACCCGCGCCTGATGCGCCTGCCGATCATCATGATCACCTCGCGCACCGGCCAGAAACACCGCGACCGCGCCATGGCCATCGGCGTCAACGACTACCTTGGCAAGCCGTACCAAGAGTCGGTGCTGCTGGAAAGCATCGCGTACTGGAGCAAACCCCATGCTTGACCACCGCGCCAGCCAACTCACCGGCCTGCTGCTGCCATTGGCCGATCGGCACCTGATACTGCCCAACGTCGCCGTCGCCGAGCTGATCGACTTCCAGCGCGGCGAGCCGGCCAGCGATGCACCGCCCTGGTACCTGCGCCAAGTGACCTGGCGCGATCGGCAAATCCCCTTGATCAGTTTCGAAGCCGTGTGCGGCGAAGCCGGCGTGACCGGCGAACGTTCGCGGATCGTGGTCTTGAACGCACTGGGCGGGCGGCCGACCTTGAAGTTTATTGCGCTGGTGATCCAGGGCATTCCCCGCTCGTACAAACTCGACAGCGAGTTGAGCTACGTGGATGTGCCGCTGTGCCCGCTGGAACTGGCGGCGGTGCAGGTGGGGGAACAGGTGGCGAAGGTGCCGGATTTGATGGGGCTCGAAGCGCTGCTGGTCGAGTCCGGCCTGGCTTGAACTGTGCGCGGGGCAGTGTTTTCGCACATACATGCCATCAAACTTGTAGGATGTGCGCCTAACGTCTCTCGTTAACCATAGGAACAGCGGAGCAGATAACAGTGCGCGCGAACGCACGTCACTTCCAAGGAGGCCTGTATGGCTGAAAAACCTATGGCTGATTTACCAGCCAACCCTCAACCCTCGAGCGAGGAAGGCATTCCTGCTCCAAGCGGGGCCGCCAACCTGATTGATACCGATTATGTAATCGGACAAGACAACATCAAAGGCGAGTTTTCTTTTTCGCTGGATATCCACGGTAAGGTCTTCATTATTTCGGCGGCGACGATCGTGCTGTTCGTCATTCTGACGCTGGCCTTGCAGAACGAAGTCGAGCCCCTGTTCAGCGCGATACGCAATTGGCTGACCGGCCACCTGGCCTGGTTCTTCATGAGTGTGGCCAACGTTTTCGTGGTGCTGTGCCTTGTGCTGATCGTTTCACCGTTGGGCAAGGTTCGCCTCGGCGGCCGTGATGCCAAACCGGACCATTCGTATATGGGCTGGTTTTCAATGCTGTTTGCCGCCGGCATGGGCATTGGCCTGATGTTCTACGGGGTCGCTGAACCCATGTCGCACTATGCCGCTTCCATGGGCGGTGTGACCCTTGACCCCAATGGCGTGCGCACCGATTGGGCGCCGCTGGGCGGTGCCGCCGGGGATATGAAAACCTCCGCCGACCTGGCGATGGCCGCGACCATATTCCACTGGGGCCTGCACCCTTGGGCGATCTATGCGATCGTCGCGCTGTCCCTGGCGCTGTTTTCGTATAACAAAGGTCTGCCGCTGTCGATACGCTCGATTTTCTACCCGTTGCTGGGTGAACGTGTGTGGGGCTGGCCGGGGCATATCATCGATATCCTGGCGGTGTTCGCCACCTTGTTCGGCCTTGCGACCTCCTTGGGGATCGGCGCGGAACAGGCGGCTGCGGGTATCGAATACCTGTTTGGCATTCAGTCGACGAACCTGAGCAAGGTGGTGCTGATTGTCGTCATCACGCTGATCGCCCTGTGGTCGGTGCTGTCCGGCCTCGACAAGGGCGTCAAGATGCTGTCCCAGATCAACATGGGGCTGGCCTTGCTGCTGTTGCTGTTTATCATCGTCGTGGGCCCCACCCTGGCTATCTTCACCGGGTTCTTCAAGAACCTGGTGACCTACGTCGAGTACTTGCCCGCGCTGTCCAACCCCTTCGGCCGCACCGACGCGCAGTTCACCCAAGGCTGGACTGCGTTCTACTGGGCCTGGTGGATCAGTTGGTCGCCGTTTGTCGGCATGTTCATCGCCCGCGTGAGCCGTGGCCGCACCGTACGCGAATTCCTGATCTCGGTGCTGCTGGTGCCGTCGCTGGTTTCGGTGTTGTGGATGACCACCTTCGGCGGCACCGCCATCGACCAGACCACGCTGCAAGGGTTCATGGGGGTCAAGGATGCCGTGCTGGAGCTCAAGTTGTTCGCCATGCTGGGGCATTTGCCGCTCAAGGAAATCACCTCGTTCCTGGGGATTATCCTGGTCATCGTGTTCTTCATTACCTCTTCGGATTCCGGTTCGTTGGTGATTGACACCATCACGGCCGGCGGCAAGGTCGACGCGCCGGTACCGCAGCGAGTGTTCTGGGCGGTCATCGAAGGCGTGATTGCCATTGCCCTGTTGCTTGGCGGCGGGCTGGTCGCGCTGCAGGCCATGGCGGTTTCCACCGGCTTGCCGTTCGCCATCGTGCTGATGCTGGGGTGCATTTCCCTGGTCAAGGGGCTGATGTCGGAGCCGCGATCCTGAACGTAAAAAAGGCGCGCCCCAGGGCGCCAATGCCCTTCAGTCAATAACACGCGCTCCACCGTGGCGAGGGAGCTTGCTCCCGCTGGGTCGCGAAGCGGCCCTGGAAAATGGGACTGCTGCGCAGTCCAGCGGGAGCAAGCTCCCTCGCCACGGGTTACTCACTGTTCGCGCCAGCTTTTAACTGATCGGCATCAGCGTCCCAGGGCGCACTTTTTTCGCTCGGTGCATCAATCCCACAATGCTTGAATCGGCGTGCCCGGCACGTAGTGATGGGCGATCTGCGCCTGAAACAATTCCGCCGCAGCCAGCGCATCCGTGAGCGCGTGGTGGGCGTGATAGCGAGGCAGATGATAGCGTTCGCGGCTATCGGTGAGCCTGATCGAGGGCTGCGCAGTCCAGCGGGAGCAAGCTCCCTCGCCACGGGTTACTCACTGTTCGCGCCAGCTTTTAACTGATCGGCATCAGCGTCCCAGGGCGCACTTTTTTCGCTCGGTGCATCAATCCCACAATGCT
>NZ_JASLAW010000242.1 GCF_030147005.1 Pseudomonas sp. | reverse complement strand
GGATCACCGTCGGCTTGATGCGAATCGCCTGGGCAATCGCCTGGTGCGGGTCGGCGCAAAAGTGGAAGTCGATGTTTTCTTCATGGGCCAGGCCGCGCCGCACGGCTTCGCCGCCATGGTGCTGCTGGTCGACGACCAGGCCATGATCGGCGAAGCCGTGCGGCGCGGCCTGGCCCATGAAGAAAACATCGACTTCCACTTTTGCGCCGACCCGCACCAGGCGATTGCCCAGGCGATTCGCATCAAGCCGACGGTGATCCTGCAAGACCTGGTGATGCCCGGCCTTGACGGCCTGACCCTGGTACGCGAATACCGCAACCACCCGGCCACGGCGAATATCCCGATCATCGTGCTTTCCACCAAGGAAGACCCGCTGATCAAGAGCGCAGCCTTTGCCGCCGGGGCCAACGATTACCTGGTCAAGCTGCCGGACAACATCGAACTGGCGGCGCGCATTCGCTATCACTCGCGTTCCTACATGACGCTGTTGCAGCGCGACGCCGCCTACCGCGCGCTGCGGGTCAGCCAGCAACAGTTGCTGGACACCAACCTGGTGCTGCAAAGGTTGATGAACTCCGATGGCCTGACCGGGCTGTCCAATCGCCGTCACTTCGACGAATACCTGGAACTGGAATGGCGCCGTGCCATGCGCGACCAGACCCAGCTCTCCTTGCTGATGATCGACGTGGATTTCTTCAAGACATTCAACGACAGCTTCGGTCACGTCGAAGGTGACGAGGCCCTGCGCAAAGTCGCCGAGACCATCCGCCAAGCCAGCAGTCGCCCTTCGGACCTGCCGGCGCGTTACGGCGGTGAGGAGTTTGCGTTGGTGCTGCCCAATACCTCGCCGGGCGGTGCACGGCTGGTCGCGGAAAAACTGCGCATGGCGGTGGCCGCCCTGAAAATCCCGCATATCGCGCCGTCTGAAGGTTCGAGCCTGACCATCAGCATTGGCTTGTCGACCTTGACGCCGGTGCAGGGGACCGATTGCCGCCAGTTGATCATGGCGGCGGACAAAGGCCTGTACACCGCCAAGCACAATGGGCGTAATCAGGTCGGTATCGAATAATCGCAAGCAATCCCGAGCCTCTGTGGGGCTGGCTTGCCTGCGATAGCCATAGGTATCCGCACAACGTTGGATGCGGCGCTTAACCTGTGGCGAGGGAACTTGCTCCCGTGGCGGCCCGGCAGCCCGTCGCTGTCTGCCTGGCGCCCCGCAATCCACTGTGGCAGCAGGCTTGCCTGCGAAGGCGGCCTGAGTGCATGTCCGTTGCTTAGGTAACGGCCGCTATGGGTTGCGCTTTTACAGTACCAACGGACCGCTATCGCCGGAAAGCCAGCCCCCATATTGACTGGGAGATTGTGTACAACGCTGGCCTTTTCGGCCAAGTGGACTGCCGTTTCCAGCCGTTTGCCGTTATACTCGCCGGCTTTCAAAAGTTCGCCAACGAGTGCTGCCCGCCATGGAAATCAACCCGATCCTTAACACCATCAAGGACCTGTCCGAGCGCTCCGAAACTATTCGGGGGTATCTTTGACTACGATCAAAAGCATGAGCGTCTGACCGAAGTCAATCGCGAGCTTGAAGATCCGAGTGTCTGGAACAAACCTGAGTACGCCCAGGAACTGGGCCGCGAGCGCGCTGCGCTGGCGCAGATCGTCGAGACGCTCGACGAACTGAACACCGGCCTGGCCGATTGCCGCGACCTGCTGGACATGGCCGTCGAAGAAGACGACGAAGGCGCAGTGGGCGATATCGTCGCCGAGCTGGCCCGTCTCGAGGAAAACCTCGCCAAGCTTGAATTTCGCCGTATGTTCAGCCATGAAATGGACCCGAACAACGCCTACCTGGACATCCAGGCCGGTTCCGGCGGCACCGAAGCCCAGGACTGGGCCAACATCCTGCTGCGCATGTACCTGCGCTGGGCGGACAAACGCGGTTTCGAGGCGACCATCATGGAGCTGTCCGCCGGTGAAGTCGCCGGTATCAAGGGCGCGACCGTGCACATCAAAGGGGAATACGCCTTTGGCTGGTTGCGTACCGAGATCGGCGTACACCGCCTGGTGCGCAAGAGCCCGTTCGACTCCGGTAACCGTCGCCATACTTCGTTCTCCGCTGTTTTCGTCTCGCCAGAGATCGACGACAAGGTGGAAATCGAGATCAACCCGGCCGACCTGCGCATCGACACCTACCGCTCCTCCGGCGCCGGTGGTCAGCACGTAAACACCACCGACTCGGCCGTGCGTATCACTCACGTACCGACCAACACCGTGGTCAGCTGCCAGAACGAGCGTTCCCAGCACGCGAACAAGGACACCGCCATGAAAATGCTGCGGGCCAAGTTGTACGAGCAGGAAATGCAGAAGCGCAACGCCGCTTCCCAGGCGCTGGAAGACACCAAGTCGGATATCGGCTGGGGGCACCAGATCCGTTCTTATGTGCTCGATGCGTCGCGAATCAAGGATTTGCGCACTAACATCGAACGCAGCGACTGCGACAAGGTGCTCGACGGTGATATCGACGAATACCTGGAAGCCAGCCTGAAATCCGGCCTGTAACACCCTCTGTGGGAGCGGGCTTGCCCGCGATCCTCAGCCGAAGGCTGGGGGCAACGAACCTGATGGAAAATTTAAAGACATGAGCGACCAACAACTCGACCCGCAAGCCCTGCAACAGGAAGAAAACTCCCTGATCGCCCTGCGCAAGGAAAAGCTTGCTGCCGAGCGCGCCAAGGGTAACGCCTTCCCCAACGACTTCCGCCGCGACAACTACTGCGATGCCCTGCAGAAACAGTACGCGGACAAGACCAAGGAAGAGCTGGCAGAAGCGGCGATCCCGGTCAAAGTGGCGGGTCGTATCATGCTCAACCGTGGCTCGTTCATGGTGATCCAGGACATGACCGGGCGTATCCAGGTCTACGTCAACCGCAAAACCCTTTCCGAAGAAACCCTGGCCTCGGTGAAAACCTGGGACATGGGCGACATCATTGCAGCCGAAGGCACCCTGGCCCGTTCCGGCAAAGGCGACCTGTACGTCGAAATGACCAACGTACGCCTGCTGACCAAGTCGCTGCGCCCGCTGCCGGACAAGCACCACGGCCTGACCGACACCGAGCAGCGCTACCGCCAGCGCTACGTTGACCTGATCGTCAACGAAGACGTGCGCCAGACCTTCCGCGTGCGTTCGCAGGTCATCGCCCACATCCGCAGCTTCCTGGCGGCACGCGACTTCCTGGAAGTCGAAACGCCGATGCTGCAAACCATCCCCGGTGGTGCCGCCGCCAAGCCGTTCGAAACCCACCACAACGCGCTGGACCTGCCCATGTTCCTGCGCATCGCGCCGGAGCTGTACCTCAAGCGCCTGGTGGTCGGTGGGTTCGAGAAGGTGTTCGAGATCAACCGCAACTTCCGTAACGAAGGCGTCTCGACCCGGCACAACCCTGAATTCACCATGTTGGAGTTCTACCAGGCCTACGCCGACTACGAAGACAACATGGACCTCACCGAAGAACTGTTCCGCGAGCTGGCGCAGCTCGTGCTGGGCAGCACCGACGTGCCATACGGCGACAAGGTCTTCCACTTCGGCGAGCCGTTCGTGCGCCTGTCCGTGTTCGACTCGATCCTAAAGTACAACCCTGAGCTGACCGCCGATGATCTCAACGACATCGACAAGGCCCGTGCCATCGCCAAGAAAGCCGGCGCCAAGGTGCTGGGCTTCGAAGGCGTGGGCAAACTGCAGGTGATGATTTTCGAAGAACTGGTGGAGCACAAGCTGGAACAGCCGCACTTCATTACCCAGTACCCGTTCGAAGTGTCGCCGCTGGCCCGTCGCAACGATGACAACCCGAACGTTACCGACCGTTTCGAACTGTTCATCGGTGGCCGCGAACTCGCCAACGCTTACTCCGAGCTCAACGACGCGGAAGACCAGGCCGAACGTTTCATGGCCCAGGTGGCCGACAAGGACGCCGGTGATGACGAGGCCATGCACTACGACGCCGACTTCGTGCGTGCCCTGGAGTACGGCATGCCGCCAACCGCCGGTGAAGGTATCGGCATCGACCGCCTGGTGATGCTGTTGACCAACTCGCCGTCGATCCGCGATGTGATCTTGTTCCCGCACATGCGGCCAGAAGCGTAACCGTAGCGAAATCCGAAGCCGCCTTTTATAAGGCGGCTTTTTTATGTGGCGTGTGCCAGCGTCAAGCAAACGACGCCAGGTTTTGTTCTATTCAAGGATGTGTGTGGTGAACCGCGTAATGGCTCAAGAAGGCGCCGCCGGCATTGCCGCTGCCGTGGCTGAAAGCGTCCAGTACCAAGGCCGCAAGGCCAGCCGCCGTGGCAGTGAGCAACGCCGGCAGGACATTCTCGATGCGGCCATGCGCATCGTGGTGCGCGACGGGGTACGTGCCGTGCGCCACCGGGCCGTGGCGACGGAGGCCGGGGTGCCGTTGTCGGCGACCACCTACTACTTCAAAGACATCGATGACCTGCTCACCGACACCTTCGCCCAATACGTGGAACGCAGCGCTGCCTTCATGGGCAAGCTGTGGGTGCGCAACGAAGGCCTGCTGCGCGAAATGGTCGCCTACGGCGATGGCAGCCCGGCGTCGCGCTCGCAACTGGCTGATGACATTGCCCGGCTGACCGCCGACTATGTGCAGCGCCAACTGGCCAACCGCCGCGAATACCTGATGGCCGAGCAGGCCTTCCGCCAGGAAGCGTTGTTGAACCCGCGTCTTGCCGAACTGGTACGCTCCCACCAACAGATCCTGCTGCAAGGCACCGGGCAGTTTTTCCAGGTGTTGGGCTCGCGCGAGCCGCAACAGGATGCCAAGGTGTTGACGGCGATTATCAGTCGGATGGAATATCAGGGCTTGTTGGGCAGCGCAGAGCCTCTGACCGGTGATGAGATGCTGGAGATACTCAAGCGTTACATGCACCTGGTGTTAGCCTCGGTTTGATAACCAGGGATGTTCGATAAAGGCCACGTTTAAAGAGGAAGCACCGGTGGACGATTACCAGCAGACGATACGCACCTTGTCCGATCGCATTGTGCTGGCGCAAACGCCGATCCGCGTCCTCGACGCCGTGAAGTGGGACGAGAATATTCGCCAGGGCTTTCTCAAGGCCAAGGGCAAGGCCATGCCCGCCGTGGATCGCGATTACTACCTGAACCGACCGTTGTCGTTCGACTCCAGCGCGGTCAAGCTGGAATTCCAGAACATCGAGCGCGATATCACCCGCCGCCTCGGCCAGTTCAGCCCGGTGGGGCAGATCATGCGCCGTATGTGCCGCGAGTACCGCATGGTGGTGCGTATGCTTGAAGCCCGTGGCACCGAGGATTTCGGCCTGATCTCCCAGGAACTCTACGGCGCCGCTTCAGACGCCTTCCACGCCGGCGACCCGACCCTGGCAGACCTGGGCCTGATGCTCTCGGACTACCTGAACAATATCGACGGCCGTGGCGACCTCAAGGACGAAGCCAAGACCTTGACCGCCAAGGACGCCGTCGCCTTGCTGCAGACGCGCTTGAACAAGGTGTTCGGCGAGGCTGAAGAAACGATTCGTGTGTTCGAATCCGATGGCATCGTCGCCGACGCGGCGGCGGGCGCCGACTACATCAAGATCCGCGCCGATGCGATGTTCAACGACCGTGACGTGCGCGCTCTGGAAGTGCATGAAGGCCTGGTGCATGTGGGCACCACCCTCAATGGCCAGAACCAGCCGATCTGCACGTTCCTGTCCAAGGGGCCGCCGTCGTCCACCGTGACCCAGGAAGGCCTGGCGATCCTGATGGAGATCATCACCTTCGCCTCCTACCCCAGCCGGCTGCGCAAACTGACCAACCGCACCCGCGCCATTCATATGGTGGAGGAGGGCGCTGATTTCCTGCAGGTGTTCGAGTTCTTCCGCGAGCAAGGCTTTGAGATGGCGGAAAGCTACGGCAATGCCAGTCGGGTGTTCCGTGGCTCGGTGCCCACGGGCTTGCCGTTTACCAAGGATCTGTCCTACCTCAAGGGCTTTATCATGGTCTACAACTACATCCAGTTAGCTGTGCGCAAGGGCAAGCTGGAACAAGTGCCGTTATTGTTCTGCGGCAAGACCACGCTCGAAGACATGCGCACCTTGCGTCAACTGGTCGATGAAGGCTTGGTGGTGCCGCCCAAATACCTGCCCGAACAGTTCCGCGACATGAACGCACTGGCGGCGTGGATGTGCTTTTCCAACTTCCTCAACCATTTGAGCCTGGACCGGATCGAGGCGGACTACTCCAATATCCTGTAAGGACGCGACGAAACCGATCAACCTGTGGGGAGCAGGCAGGCCAGCTTCCAGCTCCCAGCTTCCGACTTCAATCTTCATCTATTCAACTCACCCACGAGGCTTCAACGGATGAGAATCCTCGGCATTCTTTGCCTGCTACTCACATTGAACGGCTGCAGTTCCCTGCTGTTCTACCCGGAGCCCGGCCTGCCGTTCACGCCGGAAAAAGCCCACCTGGCGTATCGCGACGTCACCCTCACCACCGCCGACGGCGTGAAGCTGCACGCCTGGTGGCTGCCGGCCAAGCCTGGCGTGCCGCTCAAAGGCACCGTGCTGCACCTGCACGGCAACGGCGGCAACCTGGCCTGGCATCTGGGCGGTAGTTGGTGGTTGCCGGAGCAGGGCTACCAAGTACTGTTACTGGACTATCGGGGCTATGGGCTCTCCGAAGGCAAGCCGTCATTGCCGGCAATCTATCAGGACGTGGACGCCGCTTTCAGCTGGCTGGATAACGCGCCCGAAGCCCGTGGCCAGCCACTGATCGTCCTTGGCCAGAGCCTGGGCGGCGCGCTGGCGGTGCATTATCTGGCGGCTCACCCCGAGCGTCAGTCCCAGCTCAAGGCGTTGGTGTTGGATGGGGTGCCGGCCAGTTATCGTGACGTAGGACAATTCGCCCTGAGCACATCCTGGTTAACCTGGCCGTTGCAGGTACCTCTGTCATGGCTGGTGCCCGATGGCGACAGCGCGATCAACGCCATGCCCCGACTGACTGGCGTGCCCAAGTTGCTGTTTCACAGCCTGGATGATCCGATCGTACCCGTGTCCAACGGTATCCGCCTGTACCAAGCGGCGCCACCGCCCAGGGTGCTGCAATTGACACGAGGTGGCCATGTGCAGACGTTTGCCGACAAGACCTGGCAAACCGTGATGCTGCGTTACCTGGACGACCCGCTGCATTTCAACGGCCTGCGTCGTCTCGGCGAGATTCCGAATTATCCCATTCAACAAGCTGACCCATCAGAGAGCCCGTAATGAGTGAAGAGCGCAACATGATCCCGCTGATTCTCACCGGCATCGGCACCATCATCGGTACTGTCGGTTGCCTGTGGTACTACGGCTACCTGCACTTCGCCAAGCCGGAAGACGCGTTGTTGCTCAGCGAGTTCACAATGCTCAAGACCGTGCCCGGCGAGGACTACAAAGTCTCACTGACCCCGGCCTCTCAAGTGGCGCAGTGCGTGGATGGCGTACTGGTGATGTTCGATACCGACCAGAAAGGCCTGAGCGGCGTACTGGTAAACAGCAAGAAGCAGGCAGTGCGTTGCATGGGGCAAGAAACCCCGCAATTGCAGCAGTGAGCGATAGCTTCCGCGCCGTGGAAAAGTGCCGGTATCCGTGCAGATTATTGATTTGACCCCCCTTCAGCCGCTCGACTGAGCGGAACCATCCTGACTCACCCACCACAGATCATGGACTGATCGGCAAGGCTGCTCAGTCCATTTATTGACGGTTGGAGTTAGCGTTCATGGCAGGAATCAACGCAATATCGGGTGGCGCGCACATCGGTGGCATTGGCGGCGGCATGGGCGGTGTGGGAAACGCCGGCAATAGCCAGGGGAGCTCTCAGAAAGGCCTGGACCAGCAGATTCAAGAGCTGAAAAACAAGATTCAGGAACTTCAATCAAAAGGCCTTCAGGAAAACCAGGGGAACAGTGGTGCTGGTGGGGAAGATCCCCTCAAGGCATTGGAAGAACTGCTGAAGAGGCTGCTCGCACAGAAGGCTGGCGGTGCGCAGGGCGGTCAGGGCGCACAGGATGGCCAAAGCGGCGGTCAGAATCAGGGCCAGCGCCAAATCCAGCCTCCGCAATCGCAAGGTACGGGCCCCGTCGGCTTCTGATGGGTGCATTCAGATAAACCGCCTTCATTGGCGGTTTTTCAGGGTGCATCAAGCGACCTGCCATCGCTCTTGACGCGAATGTCTGGAACCGTATCGCGCCAGATGCCACAGACAGCGATGTAATTTACACAAAGCGGGGCCAAGACTGTGGCGATAACTATTGCTGCAATACGCAACATGTTGGACATGGCCAGGGGACATGAAGCGCTGGAGCGGCGAGACGCCGAGGAAGATGAACTCAAGCAATTGATGGATAAGCTGTCACAGAATGCTTATAGCTCCAAAATCGAAATGCCTGCCGACGATACTCACCGCACCATCCAGTTTGACGAACCCAAAAAAAACCCACCGTGAGGTGGGTTTTTTTATGCCGCTTCAATCAATCAGTTAGCCACGGAAGAACGTGGCTTGACCGGCTGGTTGTCGTTGGAGATGGTGACTTCAACGCGGCGGTTCATCGCACGGCCCGATACGCTGCCGTTATCGGCAACCGGGTATTCCTTGCCGTAGCCCTGGGTCACGATGCGCGAAATATCCACGCCTTGCTGTGCCAGTGCACGCTGTACGGAAGCCGCACGGCGCTCCGACAGGCTCTGGTTGTACGAGTCGGAACCGGTGCTGTCGGTGTAGCCTTCGACGATCACTTTACGGTCCGGGTTGTCGCGCAGGAACTGAGCCAGCTTGGTGATATTCACCAGGCCGCTGGACTTCAGGTCGGACTTGTTAGTCGCGAACAACACGTCACCGAAGGTCACCAGGGTGCCGCGCTCGGTTTGCTTGGCGTTCAAGCTGTTTTGCAGTTGCTTGATCTGCGCGTCACGGGCGTCCAGCAGGGCGCGGGCACGTTCGTCGCCGGCGTTTTTCAGCTTGGCTTCCGACTCACGCAAGGAAATGGTGTCTTTCGCCACTTCCACGCGCTGGTTGGTCAGGTAGGCCAGTTGGTCGACCTTCTTCTCGTCTTCCTTGTCGCGGTAGGCCTTGTCGGCCTTGTCCAGCCACTCGCTGGCGTCTTTGGTTTCCAGCGCCGCGAGCTTGGTGGCTTGCGGGTTGGTTTGCAGGGCCGTGAAGTTGGTCCGTGCGTTTTCCAGATTCGCGTTAGGCGGGGTGGAGCAGGCTGCCAGGGCAACGCTCATCGCCAACAGGGCAGGGATCATCAATTGTTTACGCATAGTCGTGTCGTCCTTTCAATTCGATATCAGGTGCGATGCATTCAAGGGGCAGCGGCTTACTTCTGCTGGATAGCAGCCGGGCGCATGCCTTCCTTACGCAACTCGTCAACTGCTTTCTGGGAATCCTTGACCGCTTGCTCGGCCTTGGCAGCCTGGGCTTTACGCTCAGCAACACGAGCGTCCCACTCGGCTTGTTCAGCCAACTGACGAGCTTTTTCGTAGTTCTTGTCGTGCATCGCGATTTCGGCTTCTTTGAGCTTGTCCTGGGCCGACTTCATTTCAACGGCTGCGAACTCGGTACCGCCGGCGCTGACCGCGCTGTTGACCGCAGACTGGGTCACTGCGTACTGCTCGGTCGGCGGGTTACCGGCGCAACCAGCCAGAACGAAGCTGGTGCCGATTGCCAGCGCGGCCAATTTAAGCCCGCGCAGGTGGTTAAACGAGGATTTGGCAGTGCTGGTCTTCATCGTCTTCAACTCCATTGGATAACTCCTGAAAAACATCAAAATCCATCTTGGTGTTCGTTTGCGGGCCCGGCGATAAAGCTCATGACGCCAGTTCAAACGAGCGTTCCAAGTGATGGCTTACTGGCTGTGACCGGAGGCTTTTTTCAAAAGTTCAGCGTAGCTGGCGATTTGCCTAAAAAAATATCTGACTAAACGGTCAGCATTGGAAAATTGGAACTTTTGCCATGCGCAACGGTATTCCGAGCCACCCAGAGGCCCGAAATACAAGGGTTAAATTAACGTCGTTGCAGAGGGGATCAGTGTTTCTGCTCGTCTGCGCTCGCTGATAAATCGTGCAGATAGCGGCGCGACAACGTCAGAAAACGCGGTGTAGGCCCGACGTCTTCATACAACGGATCGCCTTCCTCGTCGGTGGCAATCACTTGTTGGCCCTTGACGTAGGGAAAGCTGGCTTCCAGCTCTTCAAGGGCGGCGCCGATCAGTTCGCCGAGCAATTCTTCGGTGTGGCGCTTGGGGTACATCTCGGCAAGCGCGGCGAGCCTGGCGGCGGCTTCTACATCCAGATGAATCGCATAGTGAGTTTCGGTCAGTCGACCCTTGGCGGTTTCTTCCCAGTGCTGGGGCAGATCTCGAATTTTCATGGCAACCTCAATAATGAGTGACCAGCCACCGGTGTGCGTAACGCGGCGACTCAAGGTTGAGACTAGCTGGAGGCGACAAGGTTTAAAGTGTCTTGTCAGAAACCGGCGCCGACGGCACTCTGGACCCCCTGCGCGTCCCGGATTTCTGGCTGGAGATTGGCTGATGAGTGATATCGATGCACGCTTGCGTGAGGATGTTCACCTGCTGGGTGAACTGTTGGGCAACACCATTCGAGAGCAATACGGCGATGATTTTCTCGACAAGATCGAGCAGATCCGTAAAGGCGCCAAGGCTGACCGGCGCGGCGCGGGCGATGAGCTCAGCACGAGCTTGAATCAGCTCAAGGAAGACGAACTGCTGCCCGTGGCACGGGCCTTCAACCAGTTCCTCAACCTGGCCAATATCGCCGAGCAGTACCAGTTGATTCACCGGCGCGATGAGTCGCAGCCGGCGCCCTTCGAGTCCCGCGTGTTGCCGCAGTTGCTGGCCCGCCTGCAAAGCGAAGGCCACAGCGATGAATCCCTGGCCCGCCAATTGGCGCAGCTGGAGATCGAGCTGGTCCTCACCGCCCACCCCACCGAGGTCGCGCGCCGTACCCTTATCCAGAAGTACGATGCGATCGCCGCGCAACTGGCGTTGCAGGACCACCGTGATCTCACCGGCGCCGAGCGCGATCAGATCCGTGAGCGCTTGCAGCGACTGATCGCCGAGGCCTGGCACACCGAAGAAATTCGCCGTATCCGGCCCACGCCGGTGGACGAGGCCAAATGGGGCTTTGCGGTCATCGAGCATTCATTGTGGCAGGCTATTCCCAATTATCTGCGCAAAGCTGACCACGCCTTGCATGCCGCAACCGGCTTGCGCCTGCCGCTTTCGGCCGCGCCGATTCGATTTGCTTCGTGGATGGGCGGCGACCGTGACGGCAACCCGAATGTCACAGCGCCGGTCACCCGTGAAGTGCTGCTGCTGGCGCGCTGGATGGCGGCGGATTTGTATTTGCGCGATATCGACCAGCTCGCCTCCGAGCTGTCCATGCAACAGGCCAGCCCCGCGCTGCAAGCCCAGGTGGGGGAGAGCGTCGAACCCTACCGCGCCTTGCTCAAGCAACTGCGCGAACGTCTGCGCGCCACGCGTCAGTGGGCCCATGCCGCATTAAGTGGCAATACACCGGCGCCGGCGCAGGTGTTGCAGGACAATCGCGACCTGCTCGGTCCGCTGGAGCTGTGCTATCAGTCGCTGCATGAGTGCGGCATGGGCGTGATTGCCGATGGCCCGTTGCTCGACTGCCTGCGGCGCGCCGTGACGTTTGGCCTGTTCCTCGTACGCCTGGATGTACGCCAGGATTCCGCTCGGCACTCGTCAGCCATGACCGAAATCACCGACTACCTCGGCCTGGGGCGTTATGAGGACTGGGACGAAGACGCTCGCGTCAGCTTCCTGACTGCAGAGCTGACCAACCGTCGACCGCTGCTGCCGGGTTATTTCGAGCCGTCGCCGGACACCGCGGAAGTCTTGAACACCTGCCGGGAAATCGCCGCCGCACCGGCCGCGTCGCTGGGTTCCTATGTGATCTCCATGGCCGGCGCCGCCTCGGATGTGCTGGCGGTGCAACTGCTGCTCAAAGAATCGGGGGTACAGCGGCCGATGCGCGTGGTGCCGCTGTTCGAAACCCTCGCCGACCTGGATAACGCCGGGCCGGTGATGGAGCGGCTGCTGCAGCTGCCGGACTATCGCGCGCGGCTGCAAGGCCCGCAGGAAGTGATGATCGGCTATTCGGACTCGGCCAAGGATGCCGGCACCACCGCCGCGGCCTGGGCGCAGTACCGGGCACAGGAACGCCTGGTGGAGATCTGCCGTGAGCAGCAAGTGGAATTGCTGTTGTTCCACGGTCGTGGTGGCACCGTGGGCCGTGGTGGTGGCCCGGCGCATGCGGCGATCCTGTCGCAGCCGCCGGGCTCGGTGGCGGGGCGGTTCCGCACCACCGAACAAGGCGAGATGATCCGGTTCAAGTTTGGCCTGCCGGATATTGCCGAGCAGAACCTCAACCTCTACCTGGCGGCAGTACTCGAAGCCACGTTGTTGCCACCGCCGCCGCCTCAGCCGGCGTGGCGTCATTTGATGGACGAATTGGCGGCCGACGGCGTCAGCGCATACCGTGCGGTGGTGCGGGAAAATCCGCAATTCGTCGAGTATTTCCGCCAGTCCACACCGGAGCAGGAGCTGGGACGTTTACCGCTCGGCAGCCGCCCGGCCAAGCGACGCGCCGGCGGTATTGAAAGCTTGCGCGCCATTCCCTGGATCTTCGGCTGGACCCAGACCCGCTTGATGCTGCCCGCCTGGCTCGGTTGGGAAGCGGCATTGAGCAAGGCCCTGGAGCGCGGCGAGGGTGAGTTGCTGGGGCAGATGCGTGAGCAGTGGCCGTTCTTCCGCACGCGCATCGATATGCTGGAAATGGTACTGGCCAAGGCCGATGCCGATATCGCCCGCCTATATGATGAGCGCCTGGTGCAGCCCGACCTGCTGCCATTGGGGGCGCACTTACGCGACCTATTGTCGCAGGCGTGCAAGGTGGTGCTTGGCTTGACCGGCCAGTCGCAACTGTTGGCCCATAGTCCGGACACCCTGGAGTTCATCCGCCTGCGCAACACCTACCTCGACCCCTTGCATCTGTTGCAGGCGGAATTGCTCGCACGCTCTCGCCAACGCGAAGCGGCGCAAGACAGCCCTCTGGAACAGGCGCTGCTGGTGTCCGTAGCCGGTATCGCCGCCGGTTTGCGCAACACCGGCTGAGGTTTTTCGCGTGTTCTCAACGGCTTGCGGATGAACCGCGACGACCGCCCTGAAAAGGGCGGTCGTTGTTTGAGGGGGTGGGTTGCGCTCAGGCAAACCCTTTACCCGACGCTTGCCTGGTGCGGGTTTCTCCTACTTTGGGCGGCTTGTATGGTGAGGGCCCGCTGTGTATCTTGATCAGCCTTTGGCCGTTTGATCGGCCTGGAACCACATTTTTACGAGATTGGCCCCACGCGGCGAATCCGAGCGTCATCTCTATAAAAAATTGAGGAGCACATCGATGCGCGTCATTCTGCTGGGAGCTCCCGGGGCCGGTAAAGGTACTCAGGCAAAGTTCATCACTGAAAAATTCGGCATTCCACAAATCTCCACCGGCGACATGCTGCGCGCGGCCGTCAAGGCGGGCACCGAGCTGGGCCTGATCGCCAAGAGCGTGATGGACAGCGGCGGCCTGGTCTCCGATGACCTGATCATCAACCTGGTCAAGGAACGCATCAGCCAGGAAGATTGCAAGAACGGTTTCCTGTTCGACGGCTTCCCGCGCACCATTCCCCAGGCTGAAGCGCTGGTGAAAGCGGGCGTCGAGTTGGACGCCGTGGTCGAGATCGCCGTTGAAGACGAAGAGATCGTCCAGCGTATTGCCGGTCGGCGCGTGCACGAAGGCTCTGGCCGCGTGTATCACATCGTCTACAACCCGCCCAAAGTGGCTGGCAAGGACGATGTCACCGGTGAAGACCTGGTGCAGCGCAAGGACGATACCGAAGAAACCGTGCGTCATCGCCTGTCGGTCTACCATTCCCAGACCAAGCCGCTGGTGGACTTTTACCAGAAGCTGTCCGCTGCGCAGGGCAAGCCGAAATACAGCCATATCCCTGGCGTTGGCTCCGTGGAAGCAATCACTGCCAAGGTGCTGCAAGCACTGAGCTGATGCTTTGATCGGCTGCACTGACAACGGCCCGCTTGCGGGCCGTTGTTGTTTATACTGGCGCACTTTTTTTCGATTTGGACACCCACACCCATGAGCACCCTGCTGGCCCTGGACACCGCGACTGAAGCTTGCTCCGTTGCCTTGCTGCACGACGGCAAAGTAACCAGCCACTACGAGGTGATCCCGCGCCTGCACGCGCAAAAGCTGTTGCCGATGATCAAGCAATTGCTGGAAGACGCCGGCACCCACTTGGCGGCCGTGGACGCCATCGCGTTTGGCCGTGGCCCCGGCGCATTTACCGGCGTGCGCATTGCCATTGGCGTGGTGCAGGGCTTGGCATTTGCGTTGGAGCGCCCGGTATTGCCGGTGTCCAACCTTGCCGTACTGGCTCAGCGTGCGCTGCGTGAGCATGGCGCCTCGCAAGTGGCGGCGGCGATTGATGCGCGCATGGATGAAGTCTATTGGGGCTGCTACCGCGAGAGCGCCGGTGAAATGCGCCTGATCGGCGTGGAGGCCGTGCAGGCACCGGAATCATCGGTATTGCCCGAAGATGCCGACGGCGACTGGTTTGGGGCGGGTACCGGCTGGGGATATGGAGAGCGGATCGGCGTCCAACTGGCCGGCCAGGACCCCACGATGCTGCCTCATGCAGCGGATTTGCTGACCTTGGCGCGGTTTGCGTTTGAGCGGGGTGAAGCGATTCCAGCCGATCAGGCGGCGCCCGTGTACTTGCGCGATAAGGTCGCGCAAACCAAGGCCGAACGCGGTATTACTTGACGCCAAAAATGATGGCATTTTGAGGCAAATTTCGCCAATCGTCAGAATTTGCCCCGGTTTTTAAACCTTTTTCAAAATATGTGTTCTAGTTATCACCAGAGCATTTGCGCGCAACGGAAGTCGCCACTAAAATGCCATCACTGATACCGAGTTCGCATATATGCGTATAGATGGATTTTCCTCAC
Source organism: Pseudomonas sp. (assembly GCF_030147005.1). Lineage (GTDB taxonomy): Bacteria > Pseudomonadota > Gammaproteobacteria > Pseudomonadales > Pseudomonadaceae > Aquipseudomonas. The sequence continues at coordinate 4,331 of NZ_JASLAW010000242.1, read as the reverse complement.
AGTCCTATCCCGTCAAGCGTAAGCCGCGAAAGGCCAACGTCACGGTAGACGAGTCCGTCGAGGATTCGCCGGATTTCATTGAAGTCCAGTCCGATGCGCAGGCCGGCGCTCAAGCACGTATCAGCGGTCTTCCGGCCCGTCAGCAAGACATGGTCTTCCCCCGTTCCATGAGCAAAAGCGTTGCCACCGCCCTGGCCAGCTACCTGACCACCGCCGGCTTTGTCGAATGGGATATGGAAGTGCTGGGTCTCGATATCCATATCTGATGCGTCTGCCTTACTACATCGGCTGCCCCTCCTGGAGTGAAAACGCCTGGCGCGAGTACCTGTACCCGGCCGACGCCCGCTCCAACGATTACCTCGGGCTCTATTCCCAGGTCTTCAACGCGGTTGAAGGCAACACCACCTTTTACGCACGCCCCTCGGCCGCCACGGTGCAGCGCTGGGCCGAAATCATGCCCGATGACTTTCGCTTCACCGCCAAATTCCCGGGTGATATCAGCCATGGCGGTGACTTGCGCGAGCAATTGCCGGCGGCGGAAAGCTTTGTCGGGTTGATGAGCCCCTTGGGCGAACGCATTTCGCCGTTGTGGCTGCAACTGTCAAAGGCTTTTACACCGCAACGCCTCGGTGAGCTGGCCGGATTCCTGGACGGCATTGATCGTCCGCTGGCTGTTGAAGTCCGTCACGAGGCGTTCTTCGCCAAGGGCGAGGCCGAGCGCATGCTCAACCGCCTGTTGCGCGACCGTGGCGTCGAACGCATCTGCCTTGATCCGCGGGCACTGTTCAGTTGCACCTGCACCTCGCCGGCCGTGCTGCATGCCCAGTCGAAAAAACCCAAAGTGCCCCCACGGCCGGCAGCGTTGACTCAATTTCCTCAAGTGCGCTTTATCGGGCATCCCGAGCTTGAAGCCAACGACCCGTTCCTGATTCCCTGGGTCGAAAAAATCGCCAGCTGGATCGAAGAGGGGCGCACTCCCTATATGTTCCTGCACACCTCGGATAACCGCCTCGCCGCACAGTTGGCCCTGCGCTTTCACGATCAGCTGATGGCGCGTTTGCCAGGGCTCGCACCGTTGCCGACCTTGCATCGAGAACCCGTGGCGCAGCAACTGGGGTTACTCTAAGGCTCCTTTTCTCGCCAGGAGTCAGTCATGGATGCCCAAACCCTTCGCGCCGAAGCCTTCAAAGCCCTGCACCAGCGAGATCGCGCCTTTGTAATGCCCAATCCGTGGGATGCAGGTTCGGCCATTATGCTTGCCAGCCTTGGCTTCGAAGCGTTGGCCACCACCAGCGCGGGCTTTGCGTTCAGCCTGGGGCGGCCGGATGCGGAAGGCGCGCTGTCTCTGGAAGACACCCTGGGCAATGCCGGCACCATCGCCCGGGCGACTTCGCTGCCGGTCGCCGCCGACCTGGAGAACGGCTTCAGCGACACCCCCGAAGGTTGCGCCCAGACCATTCTGCGCGCCGCCGCCACCGGTATCGTCGGCGGTTCCATTGAAGACGCCACGGGCGTTGCGGTCGATCCGATCTACCCCTTCGACCTCGCCGTCGAGCGCGTCGAGGCCGCCGTTGCTGCTGCCCGCAGCCTGGGGTTTGCGTTCACGCTGACGGCTCGCGCAGAAAATCTCCTGCATGGCCGCCTGGATTTGCCCGACACCATCCGCCGCCTGCAAGCCTACGCCGAGGCGGGCGCCGATGTGCTGTATGCGCCGGGTCTGCGCAGTGCCGAGGAAGTGCTGGCGGTCGTCAAAGCCGTCGCGCCCAAACCTGCGAATGTGTTGATGTCCGGTGGCTTGAACCTCAGCGTCGCGCAGTTGAACGAACTGGGCGTGCGTCGCATCAGCGTGGGCTCGGCCTTGGCCCTGGCGGCCTATGGTGAGTTCTATCGGGCGGCGCAGGAAGTTTACGCGTTGGGCACCTTTACCTTTACCGAGCGCAAGATGCCGTTCGACCAAGCCAATCAATTCTTCAAGGGCTAAGCCGTGCGGTCGATCACCTTGATGGGCGCGTTGCTGTTGCTCGGCGGCGCTGTTGCCGTGGGCGTATGGCGGGGCTGGGTGCCGTTGCCGAATGAGTGGAACCCATGGGCGCCGCTGGACGTGCGCGCCAGCCCGAACCTGTTGACTCGCTACAAGTTAGGGCGGCTGCAGGATGATCCCGGCTTGTGCGACCAGGTGTTGAAAACCTCGGGGTTGCGCGTGAGCCGTCAGGCAGACTCATCCACCGACGCCGCCTGCCCCTTGCGCAACACCTTGCGGGTACAGGGCGCAGAGGTTGGCTTAAGCAGCAGCTTTCTGGCCAGTTGCCCATTGGCTGTAGCCTTTGCATTGTTCGAGCGCCACAGCGTGCAGCCGGCGGCTCAGGCGGTATACGGCCAAGCGGTGACGCGGGTCGATCACTTGGGCAGTTTCGCTTGTCGCAATATCTACAACCGCGCCCAAGGCCAACTTAGCCAGCATGCCTCGGCCAATGCCTTGGATATCGCCGGGTTTCGCCTGGCCGATGGGCGCAGCATCAGTGTGCTCAAGGGCTGGCAGGGAGACGGTGCGGATGCACGGTTTTTGCGTCAGGTGCGTGACGGTGCCTGTAACGCTTTCAATGGGGTGTTGAGCCCTGACTATAACGCCGCGCACCGTAACCACTTTCATTTGGATATGGGGCGCTGGTGGGTGTGCCGCTAAGGGTCAGGCGGCCAGACGCAGGTTGTTGGCGATCAGCGGGCGTGCCCAGTGGTAGTCGAAGTCCAGGGCCTTCTGCTGCTCCGCCAAATCCTGTTCAGTGAATGGCGTTGCGGCCGGCGGCAGCAAATCCAGCTCGAACTCGGCAATCGGCAGATGCAGCGGACGCGGTTGTGGCGCCGGGCCGGGTTCAACAACGGGTTGGCACGCATTCAGGACAAGCGGCCGTACCCAGCCGCTTTCGAAGGACTGCTGACGTTGCTGGGCGATGAGTTCTTCATCGGGGAATGGCGCCGCCGCGGGTGGCAGCAACTCGGTCTCGAATTCGGCAATCGGCAGGAACAGCGGCTCAGGCGGGGCGATCACGGTGTCTTTCACGTCGCATTCACGCTGGGTGAGGATCTGCGCCAGCAGGTCGGCGCCTTCGCTGGGCTCAACCGCCGGATCTTTCGGTGCAGGCGCCGTGGCGGCAAGCGCGCCCGGCGTAGCGCCGAGCTGCTCGGCCAGGGCGCGGGCGAAGAAGTCCTGCCACACATGGCTCACCCCGGCCAGCGCTTGAGTATTGCGCAGGCCGTAGTGGTTGTGGGTCGGCAGTACACCGATAGTTAGGGGGAGAATGTCTGACATTTTTCTCGGTCGACGCTCAGCTCTGGCAAAATACCTGACTGTTGTTTTTATCGGCCGGTGTTTGCCGAACCTTAATATTTTCGAGCGTAGCGATTGATGAGCGAACAACCAGCGGCCAGCCGCATTCGGGTCGAGGCTTTGGCCGAAGGATTCCAGGCCCACGCCGAGCAGTGGGCGTCGCTGCTGGGCTTGCCGCTAGCGGTGGCGGACGCGGGTTTTTCCCTGCAAGTCGGCGAACAAGGCCTTCAGCTGCAACAGCTCGGGCCCGACGCACCTGGGCCGGTGCGGGTCGACTTTGTCGAAGGCGGCGCGGCACACCGGCGTTTATATGGCGGCGGCAGCGGGCAAATGATCGCCAAGGCCGTGGGCATCGCCCAAGGCGTGCGTCCCCGCGTGCTGGATGCCACGGCGGGCTTGGGCAAGGATGCGTTCGTACTGGCCAGTCTGGGCTGTGAGATGAGCCTGATCGAGCGCCAGCCGTTGATCGGCGCCCTGCTCGAAGACGGCCTGGCGCGCGCCGCGCAGGATTTTGAAGTGGCGCCGATTGTGGCGCGCATGACGCTGCTCAAGGGCAACTCCATCGACGTGATGCTCAATTGGCAGGGCGAGCCACCCCAAGTGATCTACCTGGACCCCATGTTTCCGCATCGCGAGAAAACCGCCCTGGTGAAGAAGGAAATGCGCCTGTTCCGGCCGTTGGTTGGCGACGACCCGGATGCACCGGCCCTGCTCGCGGCTGCCCTGGCCCTGGCCAGCCACCGCGTGGTGGTCAAGCGCCCGCGCAAGGCACCGTGCATCGACGGGCCCAAACCGAGCCATGCCCTGGATGGCAAGTCCAGCCGCTATGACATCTACCCGAAGAAGGCGCTCAAGCCCTGAGTTTTCGCTGGGGTTGTGGGCCCCATCGCGGGCAAGCCCTAATGCCGGTCAGTTAAGCGCTAAAGCAGAAAAACCTGCGACCTGTGGCGAGGGAGCTTGCTCCCGTTGGGGCGCGAAGCGGCCCCAAAAATGGGACTGCTACGCA
>NZ_JASLAW010000240.1 GCF_030147005.1 Pseudomonas sp. | reverse complement strand
CGAGACGGCGCTGAAGCTGGCAGACGGTATCGCCCTGGTAGCGCCGATGGACGATGAGCCCGGCGAGGAGGTCATCTTCTCCGCGCGCTTTGCCTGCCCGATCTGCGGCCATGCCATCAGCGAGCTGGAACCCAAGCTGTTTTCCTTCAACAACCCGGCCGGCGCCTGCCCGACCTGCGATGGCCTGGGCGTTAAGCAGTTCTTCGACATCAAGCGCCTGGTCAACGGCGACCTGACATTGGCGGAGGGGGCGATACGCGGCTGGGACAGGCGCAACGTCTACTACTTCCAGATGCTGGGGTCACTGGCGTCGCACTATAGATTCAGCCTGGAAGTACCGTTCAACCAACTGCCGGCGGACCAGCAGAAGGTCGTTCTTCACGGCAGCGGTTCGCAGAACGTCGACTTCAAGTACCTGAACGACCGCGGCGACATCGTCAAGCGCTCCCACCCGTTCGAAGGCATCGTACCGAACCTGGAGCGTCGTTATCGCGAGACCGAGTCGGCGAGCGTACGCGAAGAGCTGGCGAAATTCCTCAGCACCCAACCGTGCCCTGATTGCCGCGGTACGCGCTTGCGTCGTGAAGCGCGGCATGTGTGGGTTGGCGAGAAGACGCTGCCTGCAGTGACCAACCTGCCGATCGGCGATGCTTGTGAATACTTCGGCGTACTCAAGCTGACCGGCCGCCGTGGGGAGATTGCCGACAAGATCCTCAAGGAAATTCGCGAGCGTCTGCAGTTCCTGGTCAACGTTGGCCTGGACTATCTATCGCTTGACCGCAGTGCAGATACCTTGTCCGGCGGCGAGGCTCAGCGGATTCGACTGGCCAGCCAGATCGGCGCCGGGCTGGTGGGCGTGTTGTACATCCTCGATGAGCCGTCGATCGGCTTGCATCAACGTGACAATTATCGCTTGCTGGGTACGTTGAAACACCTGCGCGATATTGGCAACACGGTGATCGTGGTCGAGCACGATGAAGACGCGATTCGCCTGGCGGATTATGTAGTCGACATTGGCCCGGGCGCGGGCGTGCATGGCGGACATATTGTCGCCGAGGGCACGCCTGCCGAAGTCATGGCGCATCCAGATTCGCTGACCGGCAAATACCTCTCGGGCCGCGTGAAAATCGCGGTGCCGGCCAAGCGCACGCCGCGTAACAAGAAAATGGCGCTGCACCTCAAGGGCGCGCGTGGCAACAACTTGCGCAATGTTGACTTGGAGATTCCTCTGGGCCTGCTGACCTGTGTGACCGGTGTTTCCGGCTCGGGCAAGTCGACGCTGATCAACAACACGTTGTTCCCCTTGAGTGCCACCGCCTTGAACGGCGCGACCACCCTTGAAGCGGCGCCCCACGACAGCATCAAAGGCCTGGAGCACCTGGACAAGGTGGTCGATATCGACCAGAGCCCGATTGGCCGTACGCCGCGCTCCAACCCAGCGACTTATACCGGGCTGTTCACGCCGATTCGCGAGTTGTTTGCGGGTGTTCCGGAATCCCGCTCACGAGGTTACGGGCCAGGCCGGTTCTCGTTCAACGTCAAGGGCGGGCGTTGTGAAGCGTGCCAGGGCGATGGCTTGATCAAGGTGGAGATGCACTTCCTGCCGGATATCTACGTGCCCTGCGATGTTTGCAAGAGCAAGCGCTATAACCGCGAGACCCTGGAGATCAAGTACAAGGGCAAGAACATCCACGAGACCCTGGAGATGACCATCGAGGAAGCTCGGGTGTTCTTCGACGCGGTTCCAGCGTTGGCGCGCAAGCTGCAGACGTTAATGGATGTGGGCCTGTCGTATATCAAACTGGGCCAGTCGGCGACCACGCTGTCCGGTGGTGAGGCGCAGCGGGTTAAGCTGTCGCGCGAGCTGTCCAAGCGCGATACGGGCAAGACCTTGTATATCCTCGATGAGCCAACCACCGGTCTGCACTTCGCGGATATCCAACAGTTGCTGGATGTACTGCACCGCTTGCGTGACCACGGCAACACCGTGGTGGTGATCGAGCACAACCTTGATGTAATCAAGACCGCTGACTGGCTGGTTGACCTGGGGCCGGAAGGCGGTTCCAAGGGGGGGCAAATCATCGCCGTGGGCACACCGGAACAAGTTGCCGAGATGCAGCAGTCGCACACCGGTTACTACTTGAAGCCTTTGCTGGAGCGCGACCGGGCCTGACTCTTCCGGGCCCAATGAAAAGCCCCTGTCACTTTGCAGTGACAGGGGCTTTTTTGTAGCCGGGAATCAGAACTGCGATTGCAGGTAGTTCTCCAGGCCAATCAACTTGATCAGGCCCAACTGCTTTTCCAGCCAGTAGGTATGATCTTCTTCGGTGTCATTCAACTGCACTCGCAGGATCTCACGAGTGACATAGTCGTTGTGCTGCTCGCAGAGCTCAATGCCCTTGCAGAGCGCGGCTCGAACCTTGTACTCGAGGCGAAGGTCTGCAGCGAGCATATCCGGCACCGTAGTGCCCACGTCCAAGTCGTCGGGGCGCATACGCGGCGTACCTTCGAGCATGAGGATACGGCGCATCAGCGCGTCAGCGTGCTGTGCCTCTTCTTCCATCTCGTGATTGATACGTTCGTAGAGCTCAGTAAAGCCCCAGTCTTCGTACATACGCGAATGGATGAAATATTGGTCACGAGCTGCCAGTTCGCCCGTCAGCAACGTGTTGAGGTAATCGATTACGTCGGGGTGACCTTGCATCGCCCTACATCTCCCTGCTTGAAAGTCTGTAGTTTGAACCATGACGACTCTAAGGTCACGGGATCAACGGCAGAAAAGCGAAGATTTCCGGAGAAAAGTAGCTGAAATAACGCAAAAACCGCCCAAATGAGGGCGGTTCTGCTTCTCGTTTAGAGTCAGTTAAGCGATACACCCAGTGCCTTTGCGATTGCTTCTCCATAAGCGGGATCCGCCTTATGGAAATGTTGCAACTGACGCTGAACCACATCGCTGGAAACACCGGCCATTGCGCCGGCAATGTTGCTGGTAAGCAGTGCTTTTTGCTCGTCATTCATCAAGCGGAACAGCGCTCCGGCGTGGCTGTAGTAATCGGTATCTTCGCGATGATCGTAACGATCTGCGGCGCCGCTCAAGGCCAGTGCAGGTTCCGCATAGTGTGGCGCCTGTTTTGGCGCATCGGCGTAGCTGTTTGGCTCATAGTTTGGCGCAGCGCCACCGTTGCTGCCAAATGCCATCGAACCGTCACGCTGGTAGCTGTGAACTGGGTTACGTGGGGCATTCACCGGCAATTGCTGGTGATTGGTGCCGACACGGTAGCGATGAGCATCTGCGTAGGCGAAGACGCGACCTTGCAGCATACGGTCTGGCGACAGGCCAACGCCTGGAACCATGTTGCTTGGGCCGAACGCGGCTTGCTCAACTTCGGCGAAATAATTCTGCGGGTTGCGGTTGAGCTCCAGCTCACCCACCTCGATCAGCGGGAACTCCTTCTGCGACCAGGTCTTTGTCACGTCAAACGGGTTTTCGTAGTGAGCGTTCGCCTGTGCCTCGGTCATGATCTGGATGCAGACGCGCCATTTAGGAAAATCACCCCGTTCAATCGCGCCGAACAGATCGCGCTGGGCATAGTCTGGATCGGTACCCGCCAAGCGCGCAGCTTCAGTCGGTGCCAGGTTTTTGATGCCTTGCTTGGTCTTATAGTGCCATTTCACCCAGTGACGCTCGCCGTTGGCGTTAATCAGGCTGTAGGTGTGGCTGCCGAAGCCATGCATGTGACGGTAGCCATCCGGGATGCCACGGTCCGAAAACAGGATGGTGACTTGGTGCAGCGCTTCTGGAGAGTGCGACCAGAAGTCCCACATCATCTGCGCGCTTTTCAGGTTGCTTTGCGGCAGGCGCTTTTGGGTATGGATGAAATCTGGGAATTTCAAAGGGTCGCGGATGAAGAACACAGGCGTGTTGTTGCCGACGATGTCCCAGTTACCTTCCTCGGTGTAGAACTTCAAGGCGAAGCCGCGTGGGTCACGCTCAGTGTCAGCCGAACCGCGCTCGCCACCTACGGTGGAGAACCGCAGGAAGGTCGGCGTTTGCTTACCCACAGATTCGAAGAGCTTGGCGCTGGTGTATTGAGTGATGTCTTGGGTAACTGTGAACGTACCGTAGGCGCCCGAACCTTTGGCGTGTACACGGCGCTCCGGGATATTTTCACGGTTGAAGTGAGCGAGCTTCTCGATCAGGTGGAAGTCGTCGAGCAACAAAGGGCCACGGGGGCCGGCGGTACGGGAATTCTGATTATCCGCAACGGGAGCGCCGCTGGCGGTCGTAAGGATTTTATTCTGGCTCATGCGCAATCTTCCTCAGGTCGGACTTGAAACTGCCGGCTAATCGGCTTGAAGGAAGTATCGACCAACAGCATGACACGTACAAATTTATTAAATTGTAGGCATCAATAGAAAATTACTACCAGGCAAGCCACCGACAATAATGCCCACTGCTTCGCAGGAAAACTTGTACATACCGCGCTTTTGTTACGCGCACAAAAAACCGGGCACTAGGCCCGGCTCTTCGTTACAGACTGTCGTCTTACTCGGCGCTTACAGCTTCGCCGGCAGTAGCACGATCAACCAACTCGACATACGCCATTGGCGCGTTGTCGCCAGTGCGGAAGCCGCACTTGAGGATGCGCAGGTAGCCACCCTCACGGGTAGCGTAACGCTTGCCCAGGTCGTTGAAGAGCTTACCAACGATAGCTTTCGAGCGAGTACGGTCGAAAGCCAGACGGCGGTTAGCCAGGCTGTCTGTCTTGGCCAAAGTGATCAGCGGCTCAGCAACGCGACGCAGTTCTTTAGCTTTCGGCAGTGTAGTTTTGATCAGCTCGTGCTCGAACAGCGACACCGCCATGTTTTGGAACATGGCCTTGCGGTGCGAGCTGGTACGGCTCAGGTGACGACCACTTTTACGATGACGCATGGTTCATTCCTTACCAAACTCACGTTCGGTGATTACGACGATCAGGCAGTCGCCTTGTCGTCCTTCTTAAGACTTGCAGGCGGCCAGTTGTCGAGGCGCATGCCGAGGGACAGACCGCGGGAGGCCAGAACGTCCTTGATTTCGGTCAAGGATTTCTTGCCAAGGTTCGGAGTCTTCAACAGTTCTACTTCGGTACGCTGAATCAGGTCGCCGATGTAGTAAATGTTTTCCGCCTTAAGGCAGTTAGCCGAACGTACAGTCAGTTCCAGATCGTCAACCGGGCGAAGCAGGATCGGATCGATCTCGTCTTCCTGCTCGATTACCACTGGTTCGCTGTCACCTTTGAGGTCGACGAACGCAGCCAACTGCTGTTGCAGAATGGTTGCAGCGCGACGGATAGCCTCTTCAGGATCCAGGGTACCGTTGGTTTCCAGATCAATAACCAGCTTGTCCAGGTTAGTACGCTGCTCGACACGGGCGTTTTCCACCACGTATGCGATGCGGCGAACCGGGCTGAACGAAGAGTCAAGCTGCAAGCGACCAATGCTGCGGCTTTCGTCTTCATCGCTCTGACGCGAGTCGGCCGGTTCATAACCACGACCACGAGCTACAGTGAGCTTCATGTTCAGGGCGCCGTTAGACGCCAGGTTAGCGATTACGTGATCGGGATTAACGATCTCGACATCATGATCCAGCTGAATATCGGCAGCGGTAACCACCCCCGAACCCTTCTTCGACAAGGTCAGCGTAACTTCGTCACGGCCGTGCAGCTTGATAGCCAGACCTTTAAGGTTCAACAGGATTTCAATTACGTCTTCCTGTACACCTTCGATGGCGCTGTACTCGTGGAGCACACCGTCAATCTCGGCCTCGACTACTGCACAGCCGGGCATTGAGGACAACAGGATGCGGCGCAGCGCGTTGCCCAGGGTGTGGCCAAAACCACGCTCGAGAGGCTCGAGAGTAATTTTGGCGCGGGTTGGACTGACAACCTGCACATCAATGTGGCGGGGTGTCAGGAACTCATTTACCGAAATCTGCATGGATGCACCTATTTTCTAGCCCTTACTTGGAGTAGAGCTCGACAATCAGGCTTTCGTTGATGTCGGCGGACAGATCACTGCGAGCAGGAACGTTCTTGAAAACGCCCGACTTCTTCTCAGTGTCTACTTCTACCCATTCTACGCGGCCACGTTGGGCACACAGATCGAGAGCTTGGACAATGCGAAGTTGGTT
>NZ_JASLAW010000200.1 GCF_030147005.1 Pseudomonas sp. | reverse complement strand
CGGCGTCGCTGTATACCGCGAATACCATGTCTGCGTAATGCGCGACCACAGCCTTGGCGGCAGCCTCGTCGACCTGGCCCGCAGGCGTGGCAGCCGCCGGGGCGGTAGTGCTGGCAGCGGCAGGCGCCTGAGGCGCGGCGGCCTTGTCTTTACCTTCGCCGCAACCGGCGAGAGAAATAGCAATGGCCAGCAGACTGGCGGTGGCCAGGGGCATACGAATCATGGCGAACATCCTGCTTCGGTTGTTGATAGGGCGCGCGTGCGGGCGCAAAAACTGCGACATAATGCGAAAGATTTGCATTTTGTGTAAAGGCTTATACGCGGGAAATATTTTGTATCGTCCTGCCCGCTCAGAGAATCGCCGCGTTGTTGCGTTCCGATTGCTTCAGAAAAGCCGCCAACTCCCTGGCCTGCAGCGGTTTGCTGTAGTGGTAGCCCTGGCCCTCATGGCAACCCTCGGAAATGATGTAGGCCTCTTGCTCGGCGGTTTCCACGCCTTCGGCAATCACCTGCATGCCCAGGCTTTTGCCCAGTTGGATGATGGCCCGCACGATCGTCGCATCGTCGTCGTCGTCGAGCAGGTCCTGGACGAAGCTCTTGTCGATCTTGATCTTGTCCAGCGGCAAACTTTTCAGGTAACTGAGGGATGAGTAGCCGGTGCCGAAGTCATCAATGGCGATCAGCGCCCCCGAACGGCGCAGGCTCAGAAGGTGTTGGGCGGCGGTGCTGATGTCTTCCATCAGGCCCGTTTCGGTGACTTCCAGCTCCAGGCTACGGGGTGGCAGGCGGTAAATCTGCATCAGGTTATTGACCACTCGCGGCAACTCGGTGTGGTGCAACTGCACGGTGGACAGGTTGACCGCCATGCGCAGCTCGGTGAAGCCCAGATCATGCCATTCGCGCAGTTGGCGGCACGCTTGGTCCAGCACCCATTCGCCAATCGGGATAATGGTGCCGTTCTGTTCCGCCAGCGGGATGAACAGATCCGGCGGAACCAGGCCGTGTTCCGGGTGCTGCCAGCGAATCAACGCCTCTACACCGACCACGCGATGGTCGCGGTAACTGATCTGCGGTTGGTACACCAGGTGAAACTGGTCGCGGCTCAAGGCCTCGCGCAGGTCTTTCTCCAGCTCACGGCGCCGACGCATTTCGCTGTCGACGCTGGCGATATAGAACTGATAGCGGTTGCGCGAGCGGCTTTTGGCCAGGGTCATGGTCTGTTCGGCTTTTTGCAGCAGCTTCTCTGTGCTGTCGCCGTCTTCCGGGAACAAGGTGATGCCGATGGTGGCGCGCAAGCGGATCTGGTCCTGGTCGAGGGCGAATTCCGCTTCCAGGTCATCGAGGATACTTTGCGCAAGCTCGGCGGCTTCGTAGGGCTGGTCGATATCGGCCTGCACCAGGGCGAACTGGTCGCCACCCAGGCGGGCGAGCGCGCCGAGGCGGCCGCTGTGGGCGCGCAACCGATCAGCCAGCGCCAGCAGCAGTTTGTCACCGTTCTGGTAGGTGAATTGTTCGTTGACGCTCTTGAAGTCATCCAGCCCCACGCACAATACCGCCACGCGGCGCTGGCGACGGCCGGCATCGGTCAGGATCCTGTCCAGTTGCTCCTGCAACTTCTGGCGGTTCGGCAGGCCGGTAAGAAAGTCGTACTGGGCCATGCGCAACAGGCTGGACTCAGCCTCGTGGCGCAAGTGGGTATTGCGTTGGATGGATTCGAGCAGCTGGTTGGCGGTGTTTATCCACAGGCCCAACTCGTTGCGTTCATGACCCTTGAGCTGCGGGATCTTGTGCTCGCTGGGCCGGTCCGGGTTGATCGATGTCAGGTGCTCGATAATCCGCGACAACGGTTTGGTCAGTAGCCAGTGATACACCAGGTACAGCACCAGGCCCATGGCCAGAGCGCGCAGCACGCCGGAAATAAAGATGATCACTGAGCTGACAAGGAAACCTTCGCCGTAGGTGGCGGTGTCGAGGGTAATGCTCAGGTCGCCGTAATACTCGCTGTACGGGCCCTTGCCGACCAGCGGGGTAGTAAAGGTGCGTTCCTGTCCAAGGATCAGGTCGGTCAACCAGCGGCTGGGAGATTGCTGCAAGGCGCGGCTTTTTTCCGCGAGCATGGTTTCGTTGGGATGGCCGATGGACGCGACGCGCACGGCGTCATCCTGAAACAGACCTTCGATCACCTGCATGCCCATTTCGCGGTCCAGGCTATAGACGGCCTGGGTCGAGGGGTCGCGAAACATGTCGAGGATACGCTGGGCATCCCCGGCCACGGCCTGGCGCGTCTTGTAGGCATCGAAAACGATCTGCGCCACACTCAGTGCCACGCCCACGATCAATGCCGAGAGCAAGACAACCCGTAGCAACTTCACCGACAAGCTGTTTTTGAGTTCCAGCTTCAAAGGGGCATTCCTTGTCTCATGCGGGTGGCCTTCAATATGCCATGAGTATTGGCAATCTGAAGGTGGCAGTCAAAGGAACATTGGGGCATCGACGGGTTTGACGAATAACTTGAGGGGAGGCGGGGGGGAAGGCGGAGGTGAGTCCGCCTGCCTTGGCCGCACAACGTGCGTTCGGAGCTGGCACAGTCGTGTTTTACGAGATTTTGATGCTCACGTTACTGTTTGCCGAGTTACCGCCGGAAAAATCCACAGGCTTGTTGTGATAATGGGTATTTTCCCAGGCGATTTTGTTCTGACCCTCCCAGTTTTGCTGCGCGGCGGTAAGTGAGTCGACCGCTTTACCCGCTACTTTGAACGCCTCGGTGGCTGTTTTAGCCAGTTCGCCCACCACCGGAAGGGCGGTTTTGGCCAGTTCGCCCACCATAGGGATTGCTGCTAGTGCGCCAATGGACATTGTAGTTTCTCCGACAGGTACGTGAGGCGGATTCCTCACGCTGATTGTGTGGCGACATTCCTTCATCCAGTTCCGATCATCGGAGGGCGTATTCAGAGCCCACAAAAAAGCCCGGCAATCGCCGGGCTCTTTCTATTGCAAACGCTGCTTAAGCAGTGAAGGCCTTGCCTTCGAACTGCTCAGCCACGAATTTCCAGTTGACCAGGTTCCAGAACGCTTCTACATACTTCGGACGCACGTTGCGGTAGTCGATGTAGTAGGCATGTTCCCAGACGTCGCAGGTCAGCAGTGGAGTATCGCCGCTGGTCAGCGGGTTGCCTGCGCCGATGGTGCTGGCCAGGGCCAGGGAGCCGTCAGCCTTTTTCACCAGCCAGCCCCAACCGGAACCGAAGGTGCCGATGGACGTCTTGCTGAACTCTTCCTTGAACGCGTCGAACGAACCGAACGCAGCGTTGATGGCTTCAGCCAATGCGCCGGTTGGTTGACCACCGGCGTTTGGCGCCAGGCAGTTCCAGTAGAAAGTGTGGTTCCAGACCTGAGCGGCGTTGTTGAAGATGCCGCCCGAAGAAGACTTGACGATTTCTTCCAGGGTCTTGCCTTCGAACTCGGTGCCTGGCACCAAGTTGTTCAGGTTCACGACATAGGTGTTGTGGTGCTTGTCGTGGTGGTACTCCAGGGTTTCCTTGGAGATGTGCGGCTGCAGAGCATCGTGTGCGTAGGGCAGCGGCGGCAATTCGAAAGCCATGATGATTCTCCTAATCAGGTCAGTTGCGGTGAGCGCAAGGCCGATCACGGGCGGCCAAACAAGCGCCGACGAGTCTGTACTCTTTGCGACGCAAGTTCGGGATCATAGCACCGGGGGTGCGGCAAAACCACGCAACAACTGTGTGGGATAGAGGTTCCAGAGCCTTTTGGAATAAGTTCATGGCGCACTGATTAATTGGTAGGCCACGCTGAACATCATCACGGCCACCAAGAGATCCAGCAGGCGCCATGTAGCGGGACGCGCCAGCCACGGCGCCAACCAGGCCGCACCGAGGGCCAGGGTGGTAAACCACAGGAACGATGCGCTCGCCGCACCGGCCACGTAGGCCCCCGGCTGCGTTTGTTGCGCGCCCAGTGAGCCGATCAGCAGCACGGTGTCCAGATAAACGTGGGGGTTAAGCAGGGTCACCGCCAACGCGCTTAACAGGACGGCGCGCAATGAGCGGGTCTTGAGGCTGGCGTCCTGGTCCAGGCTTTGTTTCGAACAGGCCCGGCGCAGTGCGCACGCCCCGTACCACAGCAGGAATGCCGCACCGCCCCAGCGCGCCACTGCCAGCAGTATCGGGCTCTGTGCCAACACGGTGGCGAGCCCGAATACCCCGGCCGCCACCAGCAGCGCATCGCAGATCACGCACAAGGCCGCGACCGGCAAGTGATGTTCGCGGCGCAGGCTTTGCGCCAGGACGAACGCATTCTGCGTGCCGATGGCCATGATCAGCCCAAGTGCCACCAGCAACCCGTTCATATAGCTCTGCCACATAGTGAAATCCTTAAGTCATGCTGAAACGATGCTGGCTATGGTGCCGGTCGGGCCTGTATAAGAAAAACCAATATTGCTGATCGCTCATTAGGAAAACTGATGTTCGACTATAAATTGCTTTCCGCTTTGGCGGCCGTGGTGGAACAGGCTGGCTTCGAACGCGGTTCACAGGTGCTGGGGCTTTCGCAGTCGGCCGTCTCCCAGCGCATCAAACTGCTGGAAGCGCGCGTCGGCCAACCGGTACTGGTACGGGCGACGCCGCCGACTCCCACTGACATTGGTCGGCGCTTGCTCAACCATGTGCAACAGGTACGCCTGCTGGAGCGCGATCTGCAAAGCCAAGTGCCGGCGCTGGACGAAGAGGGCATGCCCGAGCGCCTGCGCATCGCGCTGAATGCCGACAGCCTCGCCACCTGGTGGGCGCTGGCGGTCAGCGACTTTTGCGGCGAACAGCGCTTGCTGCTGGACATGGTGGTGGAAGACCAGACCGTGGGCCTCAAACGCATGCGGGCCGGTGAAGTGGCGGCGTGTATCTGCGCCAGCGAGCGTCCGGTTTCCGGCGCCCGCAGCCTGGTGCTTGGCGCCATGCGTTATCGCGCATTGGCCAGCCCTGCGTTTATAGCGCGGCACTTTCCCGCCGGCATACGGGCCGACCAATTGGCCGGTACGCCGGCGCTGGTGTTCGGGCCGGATGATTTCCTGCAACACCGTTACTTGGCGTCGCTCGGGGTGAACGGTGGTTTCGAGCACCATTTATGCCCGTCATCCGAAGGTTTTATCCGTCTGATGGAAGCCGGCCTGGGCTGGGGCCTGGTGCCTGAATTGCAGGTGCGCAATCAGCTCGAAAAAGGCCTGCTGGTCGAATTGCTGCCAGATAAGCCCATCGATGTGCCGCTGTACTGGCATCATTGGCGCAGCGGCGGGCAACTGTTGGGCCTGTTGACCGAGCATCTGGCCCAGGTCTGCGGGCAATGGTTGGTGCCGTTGGAGTGATGGCGGGCGTCAAGGCAAAGCGATGAAAAACGAAAGAACATGGGGTAATGCATGAAAATTCTGGTCACCGGCGCAAGCGGCTTCATCGGCGGGCGCTTTGCGCGTTTCGCCCTGGAGCAGGGCCTGGACGTGCGGGTCAACGGGCGACGCGCCGAGGGTGTGGAACACCTGGTCCGGCGCGGTGCCGAGTTTATCCAGGGTGATCTGAGCGATGCCGATCTGGTGCGCGACCTGTGCCGCGACGTCGAGGCCGTGGTGCATTGTGCCGGTGCCGTCGGGCTGTGGGGCAAGTATCAGGATTTCCATCAGGGCAACGTGCTGGTCACCGAGAACGTCGTCGAGGCGTGCCTCAAGCAGCGGGTCGGGCGGTTGGTGCATCTGTCGTCGCCTTCCATCTATTTCGATGGGCGCGACCACTTGGGGCTGACGGAAGAACAAGTGCCCAAGCGCTTCAAACATCCTTATGCCGCGACCAAATACCTGGCCGAGCAGAAGGTGTTCGGCGCTCAGGAGTTCGGCCTCGAAGTGCTGGCCCTGCGCCCGCGTTTCGTCACCGGCGCCGGTGACATGAGCATCTTCCCGCGCCTGTTGAAAATGCAGCGCAAGAACCGCCTGGCCATCGTCGGCGACGGCCTTAACAAGGTCGACTTCACCAGTGTGCACAACCTTAACGAGGCGCTGCTCAGCAGTTTGCTTGCTCACGGTTCGGCGTTGGGCAAGGCCTATAACATCAGCAACGGCACGCCGGTGCCGGTGTGGGATGTGGTGAACTACGTGATGCGACAAATGGACCTGCCGCAGGTCACTCGCTATCGGTCCTACGGGTTGTCCTACAGCGTGGCAGCATTGAACGAGGCGTTTTGCGCGATGTGGCCGGGTCGGCCGGAGCCGTCGTTGACGCGCCTGGGCATGCAGGTCATGAACAAAGATTTCACCCTCGACATCAGCCGGGCGCGGCATTATCTCGACTATGAGCCCAAGGTCAGCCTGTGGAGCGCCCTGGACGAATTCTGCACCTGGTGGAAGGCCCAGGCCCCGGCCCACCCGTAAGGTTACAACCAGCGACACATCGGGAACCCAATTGCGGGTTGTGTGTCGACCCATGCGCCGGGAGCACGGTTTATACTCCCGCCGCTCGGCTTCCCAGCTAGCCATCTCATTGATTCAGGGTAGATTCATGCGTAACGATGCTAAAGACGATTTCGACAACGTTCCCAGCCTGCGGGCCGATCTGGGGGACGATGATGATTTCGTGCCGACTGCCGCCACCTCGGTGCGCTCGCGGACGCCTGTGGTCAAGGTTAAAAGGGCCAACACCGGCCCGTTGTGGGCCTTGGTCGGCGCGCTGCTGATCGCCTTTGCCGGCCTTGCCTGGTGGAGCTTCCAGCAGATTTCCCTAATGGGCCAGCAACTGGTCGCCACCCAGGAAAGCTTTGCGCGGATCAGCGAAGAAGCGGCGGGGCGCCTGCAGGATATTTCCGGCAAGGTCGTGGCCAGCGAAGCCAATGTGAACAACGGCAGCGAAGCCCTCAAATTGCAGATCAAACAGCTGGAAACCCAACTGCTTGAGCAGGGTAGGCAGCAAGTGGGCGTGGCCGGCCAAGCCACCGAGCTGGACCAGCGTCTGGCGCAGATGAGCGCCAGCACCACCGAGCTGACCAGTGCGAACGCCAAGTTGCAGGGCCAGGTTCAGGCCCTGACCGAGGCCGTTGCCACGCTCACTGCGGCGCAGGGTGAGATCAAAAATCTGGCTAACGATGTGGCGGCCTTGAAGAAACAAGGCAACCCGACGGCAGCCATAGCCCGTCTTGAGCAGGACCTGCTGGTGCTCAAGAGTGCACAGGAAAACCAGCCCGCCAATACGGATGCGCCCACCAATAAAGAGTTCGACGTGTTCCGCATCCAGACCACGCGCAATATCACTACGTTGCAGAGCCAGGTGCAGAACCTGAATCAACGCCTGAATGCGCCGGCAGCTGCCGCGCCGCTGGGGCAATAATAGGAGGATCGTTCCTGCGCTCAGCGTGGGAGCGATCATTAAATGTCACCAGCTGGTGACATTTCTTTTCCCCTTCGTTACTTGCCACGCTCATCCCCTTGTTTAGACTCCGGCCACCCCACAAAAAATAACAAGGGCCACCCATGACCATGCAACCACTGCCTGCCAGCAGTTGGCTGAACGCACCTGCCCATCACGCCTGGCTTGCGGCCGAAGGCCAGCGTTTGCTGGCATTTGCCAAGGCTTCGCGCCTGCCGCACGGCTTCGGCAATCTCGACGATAAAGGCCAACTGCCGGCCGATGCCCGCGCCGAAACCATGAACAGCGCCCGCATGACCCACAGCTTCGCCATGGCGCACGCCATGGGCTTGCCCGGTTACGCCGACTTGGTAGCGCACGGCGTTGCGGCCCTGAGTGGCCCATTGCGCGATAGCGAACACGGTGGCTGGTTCGCCGCGCCCGACGCCATTGATGGCAATACTGGCAAGGCCGCTTACCTGCATGCCTTCGTCGCCCTGGCCGCCAGCTCCGCGGTGGTGGCCGGTGCGCCCGGCGCGCAAACCCTGTTGAACGATGCGATCCACATTATCGACCAGTTCTTTTGGAGCGAAGAGGAGGGCGCGATGCTCGAATCCTTCGCCCGAAACTGGAGCGGCGTCGAGGCCTATCGCGGCGCCAACAGCAACATGCACGCCACCGAAGCGTTCCTCGCCCTGGCCGACGTCACGGGTGACACGCGCTGGCTGGACCGCGCTTTGCGTATCGTCGAGCTCGTCATCCATGCCCATGCCGCCGGTAACCGCTTCATGGTGATCGAACACTTCGACGCCCAGTGGCAACCGTTGCTCGGTTACAACGAAGACAACCCCGCCGACGGCTTCCGTCCCTATGGCATCACCCCCGGCCATGGCTTTGAATGGGCGCGGCTGGTGCTGCACCTGGAAGCCGCGCGGCTGCAAGCCGGGCTGGTCACGCCGGACTGGCTGGTGACCGATGCCCAGGGGCTGTTTGCCAGTGCCTGCGATTACGCCTGGGGCGTGGATGGCGCGCCGGGCATTGTCTATACCCTGGATTGGGACCAGCGCCCGGTTGTTCGCGAACGCCTGCACTGGACCCATGCCGAAGCCAGCGCTGCGGCACAGGCGCTGCTCAAGCGCACCGGCGAGTTGCATTACGAGATCTGGTATCGGCGGTTCTGGGAGTTTTGCGAAACCCACTTTATCGACCGACTCCATGGCAGCTGGCACCACGAACTCAGCCCGCACAATCAACCCAGCAGCAAAATATGGGGTGGCAAGCCGGACCTGTATCACGCCTGGCAAGCCGTATTGCTGCCTGCGTTACCCTTGGCACCCAGCCTGGCCAGCGCATTGGGCAGCGCACGCTATGTCACCAAGTGGTGACATTTGTACGTCCCTTTGTTACCTGCGACTGGAAAATCCCTGTTTAAACTCCGTGCAGCGCAAGCTCTAGACTTGCATGCATAACAACAAGAAAAGGTACCCAGATGAACGCGATTAATCGCCTCGCCGTTGCTATTTCCATTGCCTCGTTGTTTCCCCTCACTGCATTCGCCGCCGACTCGAAAGGTACGGTTGAAGTCGTGCATTGGTGGACCTCAGGCGGTGAAAAAGCGGCTGTGGATGTACTGAAGGCCCAAGTTGAGAAAGACGGCTTCACCTGGAAAGACGGTGCCGTCGCAGGTGGCGGTGGCGCCACTGCCATGACCGTGCTGAAAAGCCGCGCGGTCGCCGGTAACCCGCCAGGCGTTGCCCAGATCAAAGGCCCCGACATCCAGGAATGGGCGTCCACCGGCCTGCTCGACACCGACGTGCTCAAAGACGTCGCCAAAGAAGAAAAGTGGGACTCCCTGCTCGACGAGAAAGTCTCCGACACCGTGAAGTACGACGGTGACTACGTTGCCGTACCGGTCAACATCCACCGCGTGAACTGGCTGTGGATCAACCCGGAAGTCTTCAAGAAAGCCGGCATCACCAAAAACCCAACCACGCTCGAAGAATTCTATGCCGCCGCCGACAAGCTGAAGGCGGCGGGCTTCATCCCGCTCGCTCACGGCGGTCAGCCTTGGCAGGACAGCACCGTGTTCGAAGCGGTGGTGCTCTCTGTGATGGGTGCAGATGGCTACAAGAAAGCCCTGGTCGACCTGGATAACGGCGCACTGACCGGCCCGGAAATGATCAAGGCCCTGACTGAGCTGAAGAAAGTCGCGACCTATATGGACGTTGACGGCAAAGGCCAGGACTGGAACCTTGAAGCCGGTAAAGTCATCAACGGCAAGGCCGGCATGCAGATCATGGGTGACTGGGCCAAGTCCGAATGGACCGCCGCCAAGAAAGTCGCCGGCAAGGATTACGAGTGCGTAGCCTTCCCGGGCACCGACAAAGCCTTTACCTACAACATCGATTCCCTGGCGGTGTTCAAGCAGAAAGACAAAGGCACCGCTGCCGGTCAGCAGGACATTGCCAAAGTCGTGCTGGGTGAAAACTTCCAGAAAGTCTTCAGCATCAACAAGGGTTCGATCCCTGTACGTAACGACATGCTGACCAAGATGGATTCGTACGGTTTCGACTCTTGCGCCCAGACCGCCGCCAAGGACTTCCTGGCCGACGCCAAGACCGGCGGCCTGCAGCCAAGCATGGCGCACAACATGGCCACCACCCTGGCGGTACAAGGTGCGTTCTTTGACGTGGTCACCAACTACATCAACGACCCGAAAGCCGACCCGGCCGACACCGCCAAGAAACTCGGCGCTGCGATCAAGTCTGCCAAGTAACCCTATGTAGGAACCCGGCTTGCTGTGGCGAGGGAGCTTGCTCCCGCTGGGGTGCGAAGCACCCCCAAAGGCAGCGTCTGCTTCGCAGCCGAGCGGGAGCAAGCTCCCTCGCCACAAAAAAGCGGGTTTCTGCAGGCTGTAGTCCTTTTCCCCTGTACTGGATTTTCCCATGAGTTCTGTTGCTGTCTTCAGCAAGGCCTCGCCGTTCGATGCACTGCAGCGCTGGCTCCCTAAACTGGTGCTGGCGCCAAGCATGTTCATCGTGCTGGTGGGCTTTTACGGCTACATCCTGTGGACGTTCGTGCTGTCGTTCACCACCTCCACATTCCTGCCCAGCTACAAGTGGGCCGGTCTGGCTCAGTATGAGCGCTTGTTCGACAACGACCGTTGGTGGGTCGCGAGCAAGAACCTGGCGGTTTTCGGCGGGATGTTCATCGGTATTACGTTGGTGATCGGCGTGACGCTGGCGATTTTCCTCGACCAGAAAATCCGCCGCGAAGGTTTCATCCGCACCATTTACCTGTACCCGATGGCGCTCTCGATGATCGTCACCGGTACCGCCTGGAAATGGCTGCTCAACCCGGGCATGGGCCTGGACAAATTACTGCGCGACTGGGGTTGGGAAGGCTTCCGTCTCGACTGGCTGATCGACCCCGACCGCGTGATCTACTGCCTGGTGATTGCCGCCGTGTGGCAAGCCTCGGGCTTTATCATGGCGATGTTCCTGGCAGGCCTGCGGGGCGTTGACCAATCGATCATCCGTGCCGCGCAGATCGACGGCGCGAGCCTGCCACGCATCTACTGGAGCGTGGTGCTGCCAAGCCTGCGTCCGGTGTTCTTCAGTGCGGTGATGATCCTGGCGCACATTGCGATCAAGAGCTTTGACCTGGTGGCGGCGATGACCGCTGGCGGCCCGGGCTATTCGTCCGACTTGCCGGCCATGTTCATGTACTCGTTCACCTTCAGTCGCGGCCAGATGGGCATGGGCTCGGCCAGTGCAATCCTGATGCTCGGTGCGATCCTTGCGATCATCGTGCCGTACCTGTATTCCGAGCTGAGGACCAAGCGTAATGACTAGTCTCGCCGCTAAACCTGCCATCAGCCTGAGTCGCATCGCGATCTACGCAGTGCTGGTCCTCGCGGTGCTGCTGTACCTGGTGCCGCTGGTGGTGATGCTGCTCACCAGCTTCAAGACGCCGGAAGACATCAGTACCGGCAACCTGCTGAGCTGGCCGACCGTGGTCAGCGGCATCGGCTGGGTCAAGGCCTGGGCGACTGTGGATGGCTACTTCTGGAACTCGATCAAGATCACTGTGCCCGCTGTGCTGATTTCCACGGCCATCGGTGCGTTGAACGGCTATGTGTTGTCGTTCTGGCGCTTTCGCGGTTCGCAGCTGTTCTTCGGCCTGTTGCTGTTCGGCTGCTTCCTGCCGTTCCAGACGGTGCTGCTGCCGGCCTCGTTTACCCTCGGCAAGATGGGCCTGGCCAACACCACTGCCGGTTTGGTGTTTGTGCATGTGGTCTACGGCCTGGCGTTTACCACGCTGTTCTTCCGTAACTACTACGTGAGTATTCCGGATGCGCTGATCAAGGCGGCCCGCCTGGATGGTGCCGGTTTCTTCACCATCTTCCGTCAGATCATTCTGCCGATGTCGACGCCGATCATCATGGTCTGCCTGATCTGGCAGTTCACCCAGATCTGGAACGACTTCCTGTTCGGTGTGGTGTTCTCCAGCGGCGACTCCCAGCCCATCACGGTGGCGCTGAACAACCTGGTCAACACCAGCACCGGGGCTAAGGAATATAACGTGGATATGGCGGCGGCGATGATCGCCGGGCTGCCGACCCTGCTGGTCTATGTGATCGCAGGCAAGTATTTCGTGCGCGGCCTCACGGCCGGCGCGGTCAAGGGGTAATCATGGCTACGCTTGAACTTCGCAATGTAAACAAGACCTATGGCGCCGGCCTGCCCGACACCTTGAAGAACATCGAACTGTCGATCAAGGAAGGCGAATTCCTGATTCTGGTCGGCCCTTCGGGTTGCGGCAAGTCCACGTTGATGAACTGCATCGCGGGCCTTGAGACCATCTCCGGCGGCGCGATCATGATCGGTGATCAAGATGTGAGTGGCATGAGCCCCAAGGACCGTGACATCGCCATGGTGTTTCAGTCCTACGCGCTGTACCCGACCATGAGCGTGCGCCAGAACATCGAGTTCGGCCTGAAGATTCGCAAGATGCCCCAGGCTGACATCGACGCCGAAGTGGCGCGCGTGGCCAAGCTGTTGCAGATCGAACACCTGCTCAACCGCAAGCCGGGCCAGTTGTCCGGCGGCCAGCAACAGCGTGTTGCCATGGGCCGGGCATTGGCGCGTCGGCCCAAGATCTACCTGTTCGACGAACCGCTGTCGAACCTCGACGCCAAGCTGCGCGTCGAGATGCGCACCGAAATGAAGCTGATGCATCAGCGCCTGAAAACCACCACCGTCTACGTGACCCACGACCAGATTGAGGCGATGACCCTGGGCGATAAAGTCGCGGTGATGAAGGATGGGATCATCCAGCAATTCGGCACGCCGAAAGAAATTTACAACGACCCTGCCAACCTATTTGTGGCAAGCTTTATCGGTTCACCACCCATGAACTTCGTTCCCATGCGCCTAAATCGCAAGGACGGACAACTGGTAGCGCTGCTCGACAGCGGGCAGGCCCGTTGCGAGCTGCCGCTGAGCATGAATGACGCTGGTCTGGAAGATCGCGATGTGATCCTGGGCCTGCGCCCGGAGCAGATTGTGCTGGCAGCGGGCGAGGGCAATGGCTCGTCGAGCATTCGTGCCGAAGTCCATGTGACCGAGCCGACCGGCCCGGACACCCTGGTCTTTGTGCAGCTCAATGACACCAAAGTCTGCTGCCGTTTGGCGCCGGATGTGGCACCGCAGGTGGGCGAAACCCTGACCCTGCAATTCGACCCCGCCAAGGTGTTGCTGTTTGACGCCAAGACCGGTGAGCGATTGGGCACGGTTGCTTCATTGCCGGCACAGGGGCATGCCGACAACGTGGCCCAATTCAAGGGTCGTTAAGCACGATAACTGGTTGTTTTAGTTAAAAAATGTAACCCGCGTTAGATAAAAACAGTTTAATAACAATAAAGACGAGGATGTAGGGATGAAAAAGCAACACAACAACACCCGGCTGCTCTGCCAACTGTCAGCAGCAGCAGCTCTTGTATTGTCCGCCAATGCGATGGCGGCCGATGCGTTCAGCGCCGATTCCAAGTGGATGACCGGCGATTGGGGCGGCGAGCGTACCAAGCTGATCGAGCAAGGTATCGATATCAAGGCTGACTACGTTGGGGAAATGGGCTACAACGCCCACGGTGGTTACAACGACGACAAGACCGGTCGCTACTCGGACCAGTTCGGTCTGGGCGTGGCACTGGACCTGCAAAAGCTGTGGGGCTGGGATAACACCCAGGCCAAGATCCAGTTCACCAACCGTAATGGCCAGAACATCTCCAATGACCGTATTGGCGACCCGCGTGCCGGCACCTTGAGTTCGTCTCAGGAAGTGTATGGCCGTGGCCATATGGTGCGTCTGACCCAGTTCTGGGTTCAGCACCAGATGTTCGACAACAAGTTGGACGTGAAGCTCGGCTACTTCGGTGAAGGCGAAGATTTCAACACCTTCCCGTGCGACTTCCAGAACCTGTCGTTCTGTGGCTCCCAGGTCGGTAACTACGTAAACACCTGGTACAACTGGCCGGTCAGCCAGGCCGCTATCCGCGTGAAATACAACATCACGCCTGAGCTGTATGCGCAGATTGGTGCCTACAACCAGAACCCGTCGCAGCTGGAGCACGGCAACGGCTTCAAACTCAGCGGCAGTGGTACCAAAGGCACCGTGATCCCGGTGGAATTGGTCTGGTCGCCGAAGGTCAACAACCTGCCGGGCGAATACCGTGTGGGTTACTACAAAAGCGCCGCCGATGCTCCGGATGTGCGTAAAGACGTGAACGGCGGCGATGCAGTCCTCACCGGCGCAGACTTCCGTACCCGCAGTAGCAAAAAAGGCTACTGGTTCGTTGCCCAACAGCAACTCACCACGCATAACGGCGACGCTACCCGTGGCCTGAACATCGCTGCCAACGCGACCTTCCACGACAAGGAAACCAACCTGGTCGACAACTATCAGTCGTTGATGCTGGTGTACAAAGGCCCATTCGACGCGCGTCCAAAAGATGACGTCGGCATTGGCGTCGCTCGCCTGCACGTCAACGATGACGTGAAGAAGAACTCGGAGCTGCTCAATGCCGCCAACGGCGTCAGCGACTACGACAACCCGCTGTACACGCCGATTCGCGAGACCGAGTACAACGTCGAACTGAACTACGGTTTCCACGTCACCAACTGGCTGACCGTGCGTCCGAACCTGCAATACGTTGTCCAGCCAGGTGGCGTGGACAAAGTCGACAATGCGCTGGTAGCGGGCCTGAAAATTCAGTCTACGTTCTAACGCTGTTGCGATAAGCTCCTTCTCTCTGTGCGCATTTTGCGGGTAGCCATGGCTATCCGCTTTTTTTTGGGTTGCACTGTGATATTCGGGACTGTGGCACATGCATGAGCAACCGCTGCAACGCTTTTTCAAATCCTTGCGCGAACGCCCGGTGTTTGCCTGGGAGCGCTTTCAGATGCGCGATGTGTTGGTGATCGACCATCCGCTGTGCCAGGCGGTCTTCAGTCGCCAAGGCGCGCAATTGCTGCACTTTCAACCCGCCGGCCAGAGACCCTGGCTGTGGTGCGCGGCCAAATGGCCGCAAGTCGGCGCCATTCGCGGTGGTGTCCCGGTGTGTTGGCCGTGGTACGGCCGTCACCCCAGCGAAAATGCCTGGCCTTCCCACGGCTGGGCACGCTTGATCGACTGGAAACTGCTCGACAGCAGCACCGACGACGATGGCGTGCGCCTGCATTGGCAGTTGCAGTTGTGCGACTGGCAGGTGGACCTGCACGCGCATTTGGGTGAAACCCTGGAACTGCGCCTGAGCACCGAGCATCAGGATGAACTGCCCTGCCAACTGAGCCACGCTTTGCACGCTTACTGGCGTATTGGTCACGTTGACGAGGTAGCGCTGTCTGGGCTCGACGGAGCGCAAGGTTATGACCAGCTCAACCGTCAGGTTTGCCAGCAGGAAGGCGAACTGCGAGTGGATGGTGGGTGCCAGCGGGTGTTCCAGCAGGAGGGTGAGTTGCACCTCAAGGACCATGCCTGGCAGCGTGAACTGTGCATCGACACCGGCGACAGCGCCGACACGGTGGTGTGGCATCCGGGCAGCCGGCCGTTGTTGGGCGTGAGCTTCAACGAGGCGTCGGGGTTTGTGTGCGTGGAGTCGGCGATGGCCGGGGCGAGCCTGGCGCCAGGGGAGCGGGCGCATTTGAGCTTACAGGCCAGGGCAGGGGGCTAGCGGTGTAGTGGATGCCGGCCTTTGTGCAAGGGAGCTCACTTCCTTGCACAAAGGCCGGCGTGCATCTCAGTTGAACTCATCCCCCACCGGATACCGGCTGTCGTTCAAGCTCTCTTTGATCTTGCGCAAGTGCGGCTGGAAATCCACTCCTCGGCGCAACGTCATTCCGGTCGCCAGCACATCCAGTACCGTCAGTTGAATGATCCGCGAGGTCATCGGCATGTAGATATCGGTGTCTTCCGGCAATGGAATATTCAGGCTCACCGTGCTGGCCTTGGCCAGTGGCGAATTTTCGGCCGTCACGCCCAGCACCGACGCGCCGTTTTCCCGTGCAATACGCGCCACTTCCACCAACTCACGGGTACGCCCGGTGTAGGAAATGATCACGAACAACTCGCCGGTATGCGCCACGGAGGCGATCATGCGTTGCATCAGCACGTCGGCGTGGGCCGTCACCGCCAGGTTGAAGCGGAAGAACTTGTGCAGCGCGTCCATGGCCACCGGTGCCGATGCACCCAGACCGAAAAAGTGGATCTGCCGCGCCTGGATCAATAAATCCACGGCCTTGCTGATCAGTGCCGGGTCAAGGGCCTGGCAGGCGCTGTCCAGAGACGCAATGGCGCTGCCAAAGATCTTCTGGGTGTAGGCCTCAGGGTTATCATCGGCTTCCACGGCGCGGCTGACATATGCTGCGCCACTGGCCAGACTTTGCGCCAACTGCAGTTTGAGTTCAGGGTAACCGCTCACGCCGAACGAACGGCAGAAACGGTTGACCGTCGGTTCACTGACCGAGGCGGCTTGGGCGAGGGCCGCGATCGAGAAGCGGGTGGCCTGCTGCGGGTTGAGCAAGATCACCTCGGCGACTTTGCGTTCGGCTTTGTTCAATTCTTCGAGGCGTTTCCGGATCTGTTCCAGAAGATTTCGCACGCGGTCCATTCAGTCTTTCCTTCGGGCGACGATGCAAATAAAAAGGCGGTAACCAATCGATGAGTGGCGTTTCGCGGTGGCCTATCCTACTGAGGGTAGCTGAACACCACCACTCGCAATGCGTATTTGCGGAAAATGTTGTGGTTATTACTACATTTTTCCTTGAGTGATGCCTTGAAAAAAGGTATTTGTAGCTTAACTTGATAAAAGAACAAACATCATGCCTTCGATAACCGTAGAACCCTGCACCTTTGCCCTGTTTGGCGCTTTGGGTGATCTGGCGCTGCGCAAGTTATTTCCTGCTCTCTATCAACTCGATGGCGCCGGCCTCCTGCATGACGACACGCGCATCCTGGCCTTGGCCCGCGAAGCCGGTTCCGAGCAGCAGCACCTGGCTCATATCGAAAAAGAACTGCGCAAGTACGTCGGCAAGGAACTGGACGAAGCCGTGGCCCAGCGTTTCCTGGCGCGCCTGGCTTATGTGCACGTCGACTTCATGAAAGCCGACGACTACGTCGCCCTGGCCGAAAAGGTCGGTAGCGAACAGCGCCTCATCGCCTATTTCGCCACCCCGGCCGCCGTGTACGGTGCGATCTGTGAAAACCTGTCCAAGGTCGGCCTGGCGGAAAACACCCGCGTCGTGCTGGAAAAGCCGATTGGTTCGGACCTGGAATCCTCGCGCAAGGTCAACGACGCCGTAGCGCAGTTTTTCCCGGAAAACCGCACCTACCGCATCGACCACTACCTGGGCAAAGAGACCGTCCAGAATCTGATCGCCTTGCGTTTCGCCAACAGCCTGTTCGAAACCCAATGGAACCAGCACTATATTTCCCACGTGGAAATTACCGTGGCCGAGCAGGTTGGCATCGAGGGCCGTTGGGGCTACTTCGACAAGGCTGGCCAACTGCGCGACATGATCCAGAACCACCTGCTGCAGTTGCTGTGCCTGATCGCCATGGACCCGCCGGCCGATCTGTCCGCAGACAGCATCCGTGACGAGAAGGTCAAGGTGCTCAAGGCCCTGGCGCCGATCAGCCCGGAAGGCCTGACCACTCAAGTGGTGCGCGGCCAGTACATTGCCGGCTACAGCGCCGGTAAAGCCGTGCCGGGGTACCTCGAAGAAGAGAATTCCAACACCCAGAGCGACACCGAGACCTTCGTCGCGCTGCGGGCCGATATCCGTAACTGGCGTTGGGCCGGGGTGCCGTTCTACCTGCGTACCGGCAAGCGCATGCCGCAAAAGCTGTCGCAGATCGTCATCCATTTCAAGGAACCGTCCCATTATATTTTCGCTCCCGAGCAGCGCTTGCAGATCAGCAACAAGTTGATCATCCGCCTGCAGCCGGACGAAGGTATTTCCTTGCGCGTGATGACCAAGGAGCAGGGCCTGGACAAGGGCATGCAACTGCGCAGCGGTCCGCTGCAACTGAATTTTTCCGACACTTATCGCAGCGCGCGCATCCCCGATGCCTACGAGCGTTTGCTGTTGGAAGTCATGCGCGGCAACCAGAACCTGTTTGTTCGCAAAGATGAAATTGAAGCGGCGTGGATATGGTGCGACCAGTTGATCGCCGGGTGGAAAAAATCCGGTGATGCGCCCAAGCCGTACGCGGCGGGTTCCTGGGGGCCGATGAGCTCGATTGCACTGATCACGCGGGATGGGAGGTCGTGGTATGGCGATATCTGAATTGAAACTGCCTCAGGGCGTTACCGCCCATGAGTACCGCACGCCTGTGCTGTTGGCGGACGGTCTGGCCCATGATGTGGCCGAGCAACTGCGCGCGGCCATCAGCGCCCGTGGCGCGGCGACCCTGGTGGTGTCCGGTGGCCGTAGCCCCGTGGCGTTCTTCCAGAACCTGGCCAAGCAGGCCCTGGACTGGTCCAAGGTCACCGTCACCCTGGCCGACGAGCGCTGGGTGCCGGTGGAGCACGCCGACAGCAATGCCGGCTTGTTGAAGCAGCACTTGTTGCAGGGCCCGGCGGCCAACGCGAAATTTTTGAGCCTGTACAGCGCCGCAGCCAATCTTGAAGACGCTGCCGAGCAGGCCGATCGCCTGCTGGCCGAACTGCCGGCGATCGATGTGCTCGTGCTGGGCATGGGCGATGACGGTCACACCGCATCGCTGTTTCCCGACAGCCCGAACCTCGCCCAAGCGTTGCAGGCCGACGGCACCCGCCGTTGCTGGCCGATGCTGGCGCCGACCGTGCCGCACCAGCGCCTGACCATGAGTCGTGCCTTGTTGGCCACGGCCCACTACACCGTACTGTCGATTTCCGGCAGTTCGAAATTGACCACCTTGAGCGCCGCGCTGGCCGGTGACGATGTTGCCGCCATGCCGATTCGCGCGTTTTTGCAACCTACATTAGAGATTTACTGGTGCCCATGAGCCAAGGATCAGCCGCTATGAAAAGCCCTCAACCGACCGTGTCCATGGCGGATAAAGTTGCCCTGATCGACAGCCTCTGCGCTAAGGCGCGGATCCTGCCGGTGATCACCATCGCTCGCGAACAGGACATCCTGCCGCTGGCCGATGCCCTGGCAGCCGGTGGTTTGACCGCATTGGAAGTGACCCTGCGTTCCGAGTTCGGCCTCAAGGCCATTCAAGTGTTGCGTGAGCAGCGCCCTGAACTGTGCACCGGTGCCGGCACTGTGCTTGACCGTCATATGCTCGAAGCGGCAGAAGTGGCCGGCTCGCAATTTATCGTCACCCCCGGCATTACCCGCGACCTGCTGGAAGCCTCCGTGCACAGCTCGATCCCGCTGCTGCCTGGTATCAGCAACGCTTCGGGCATCATGGAAGG
Source organism: Pseudomonas sp. (assembly GCF_030147005.1). Taxonomy (GTDB): domain Bacteria; phylum Pseudomonadota; class Gammaproteobacteria; order Pseudomonadales; family Pseudomonadaceae; genus Aquipseudomonas. The sequence goes on along the minus strand of NZ_JASLAW010000200.1, from coordinate 29,433 downwards.
CTACGGCCTGGGCTATCGCCGCTTCAAGCTGTTCCCGGCCGAAGTCAGCGGCGGCGTGGCTGCGATCAAGGCCTTGGGCGGCCCGTTCGGCGAAGTGAAATTCTGCCCGACCGGCGGCGTCGGCCCGGCCAATATCAAAAGCTACATGGCACTGAAAAACGTGATGTGCGTGGGCGGTAGCTGGATGCTTGATCCTGAGTGGGTCAAGAATGGCGACTGGGCGCGCATCCAGGAAGTCACCGCCGAGGCGCTGGCGCTGCTGGACTGATCTGATTTATAGAATCGTTGTTGCTGCTTAACGGCATTTTTGCGGTGCACTTGGTCGGTGTACCGCTTTTTTTTGCCTGAAGAAAACCGGGATCATCACAAATCCCGCAGTTTAATCTGTGCTCAGCGCAGTAATGGCTTTGACCAGCACATTGATGTCCGCTGCCGAGGTTACCAACCCCGGCGTTACCCGGATGCAGGTGCCAAATGCCGCTCCTGTCCGCGTCGTCGTAAACAAGCCGTGCTCTTCCAACAACCGATCGACCATCACCTGCTGATCGCGCCCGACGAACTTGAACGCGGTTATTCCGCAATACAGTCGTGGATCATCCGAAGTCAGCACTTCAATCCCCGGCAACATCCGCACTGGGCTCACCCACAGATTTCGCAGGTAATTGAGTCGCGCGCCCTTGGCCGCCGCGCCACCCAATTGCCGATGCTCCTCAAACACCAATGGCAGGCTCATCAGCGCGGGAAAGTTCGGCGTGCTGTAGGAAGTGCGTACCCGCACGTCCGTGGCGGGGTAGTGGAATTCGCCCATGTCCGGGTCGATATCCGGCAGGCGTTCAGGGGCGATGTAGAGAAAGCCCAGGGTCAGCGGCGCGCCGATCCATTTGTGCAAGTTGAAGCCTGCAAACTGAATGCCCAGTTCGGCAAGGTTGAAATCGATCTGGCCGAGGGCGTGCGCGCCGTCGAGGATCACATCGACATCGTGCTCACGTGCCGCCCTGGCAATCGCCGCCACCGGCATCACCAGGCCAGTACGGTGGGTGACATGGGTCAGCGCCATCAGCTTCAAGCGCGGGTATTGCTTGAAGGTATCGCGATACGTCTGCACCAGGCTGTCGAAGTTGGCCGGGTGAGTGTGGGAAATCTCGATCACTTCAACACCTCGCACGCCGGCCAGCCAGCGCATCGCGCCTTTGACCGTGTCGTACTCCAGATCGCTGATCAGCACCTGATCGCCCGGTTCCAGGCGGTTGTAGTTGCGGATCAGCGACTGCAAGGCTTCGGTGGCGTTGCGGGTGAAGGCCACCGAATCCGGATCTGCGTCGATCAAACCGGCCAATTGGCGGCGAATCTCGATAGCTTCCCCTTGCTCGAAACGCTGGCGCACATACACCGAGTTGCTGCGGTTGATAAATGCAACGTGCTCCAGGTACTGCGCCTGGACTGCGCGGCTCATGCGCCCGAAGTAGCCGTTCTCCAGATTGATGGGGCCCGGTTCCAACTCGTAGCGCTGGGCGATGGCTTGCCAGTGACTTTCGTTGTTTGCATTCCTTGGCATGGCGCGTCTCTTGGTTAATGACGAGGGGCGGGTTTACCGTGTTTCACGCGCAGCGGCTCAAGCAATTCGGCCAGGCCGTTGTGATCGATTTCCTGCATCAGTGCCAGCAAGCCGCCCAATTCCCCATGGGGAAATCCTTCACGAGCGAACCAGTTCAGATAGGGGCCGGGAAGGTCTGCGATGATCCGCCCCTTGTATTTGCCAAAGGGCATTTCGCGGGTAATCAACAATTCGAGCTTTTCAGGGTTCATGTTCTTGGCATTGAAGGTCAGGCCTTCAAAAATACAGGCATTCTGCACGAAGGCCAAATGACAGATCATGCAAATAACGTAGATACAGATGGTTCAATTATTTGTAAGTTATTGAAATTAAAGAAAAAAGTTATTTTTCAAAACCTGGCACGAGGGCTGCAATCATTAAGGCAACCTTCCTCAATCCACACAAGGAATTGAAAAATGACTGACATCAACAAAGAATCGATCTCTGTATTGAATGACCTGATCGAAACCAGCATCGATGGCGAGAAAGGTTTCAAAGAGTGCGCTGAAGACATCAAGCACCCTGAACTCAAAGCGCTGTTCGCCAAGCGCTCCGCCGATTGCGCCACCGCCGCCGCCGAGCTGAAAACCGCCGTGCGTGCCTTGGGTGGTGATCCGGAAGATTCCGGCAGCATGGCCGGTGCACTGCACCGCGGCTGGGTTGACGTGAAGTCGATGGTGACCGGTAAGGACGAAGAGTCCGTGCTGAACGAAGCCGAGCGCGGTGAAGACCACGCACTGAAGGCTTATCGCGAAGCCATCGAAAAGATCAACAAGCACAACCTGCTGGGCATTCGTGACCTGGTTGAACGCCAGTATCACGGTGTGCAACGTAACCACGACCAAGTGAAAGCCCTGCGTAACCAGGCTCGCGCTCAGTCGTAAGCTACACGTAGCAACCCATGTGGGAGCGGGCTTGCTCGCGAAAGCGGTGTATCAGTCAGTGTATTGGCTGATTGACACGCCGCATTCGCGGGCAGGCCCGCTCCCATTTTGGGTTATGCGTATCAGCCAATGCTGATCGGTGGCAGTTCAGTCAGCGTTACAACCTGCTGCTTACGTGGCGCAAGAATTTCCGCTTCGCCATCCACCACCAACTCATCGCGCTGGTTGAACACGCGGGTTGCGATGCGTACACGAAACTTCGGCAGTTTTTCCAGGATTTCCAGGCGCACGGTCAGGGTGTCACCAATTTTGACCGGCTTTTGGAAGCTCATCTGCTGGCCGATATAAATCGTGCCCGGCCCAGGCAACTCGCAGGCTACGGCCGCACTGATCAGCGCACCGCTGAACATGCCATGGGCGATACGCTCCTTGAACATGGTCGCCTTGGCATATTCGGCATCCAGGTGTACCGGGTTGTGATCGCCGGACATGGCGGCGAACAACTGGATATCGCGCTCTTCAACGGTCTTGCTGAAGCTGGCGGTCTGGCCGACTTCGAGGGCCTCGTAGGGGGTGTTGGTAACCTGGGTCATCTAAACGTGCATCCTGTGGCTAATCGGTAAGTTAATTGGCTGATTTTAAACGCAAACTCATTCACAGCGGGTGGGTCTGGGCAATGCCAGCGTTTGCTCAAGCCACGTCAGCACATCCGCGGTGACAGCGTCGCGGTTGGTTTCATTGAATATTTCATGACGCGCCTGCGGATAGATCGTCAGTTGCAGGTTCTGGCAGCCGGCCTCACACAGGGCATCGGCCAGGCGCTTGAGACGCTTGCCTTCACTCACCGGATCACATTCGCCGCCTATCACCAGAATTGGCAGGCCCGGATCGATCTGCGCGAGATTGGACGCTTTGCTGATTTGCTGCAAGCCGCCAAGCAGGTCGACCCACAGTTGATTGGTGCAACGGAAACCACAAAGGGGGTCCTGAATGTACTTGTCGACTTCCACCGGGTCTCGACTGAGCCAGTCGAAGGCGGTGCGATTAGGTTTGAACGCTTTGTTGAATGAGCCGAACGACAGAAAGTCAATCAACGCACTGCGCCCGCGCACGCCCTGACGCGCGCGTTCGATACGTGCAATCGCCCGCGCTGCCCGATACAACGCCACCGGCTGCAGATTCGAACCGCTGAGTATTACCCCGTGCAGGCTGGCGCTGTGGTGCAAAAGATAGGCCTGGGCGATGTAGCTGCCCATGCTGTGGCCCAGCAAAATGATCGGCAGCCCCGGTTGCTGCTGGCCGATGTGCTGGTTGAGGCTGGCCAGGTCGCCCACCACGGTGTTCCAGCCATCCTTTTCGGCGAACAGCCCCAGGGTGCCTTCGTTTGCGGTAAGCCCATGCCCTCGTTGGTCCAGCGCATACACACCGTAGCCGGCACCGCACAACGCCTGCGCCAGGCGCTCATAGCGACCGCTGTGCTCGGCCATGCCATGGGACAGCATCACCACGGCCTTGGGGGAATCGTCGGGCATCCACTGATTGACGTACAGGCGGCTGTGGTCGTTCGCGGTCAGCCAGAAAGTGCTGTGGTTCATGGCGGGTCCTTTGCTCGGGGTCGTTGCAGTGTATAGCTCATCTGATGCAGGGCGGGGTATCTGCCTACGCCTCAGCAACAAGATTCATACAATCAATGACACAGCTCAGCGTATTTGCCTGTTTGGCCATTACTGCTAACGTCCTCGAAGCTCCGCTTTTTATAGCTGCATCGAACAGCGGCCGGACACACTCAGGTAAAGAGGACAAGAATAATGCAACCTGATTTTTGGAATGACAAACGTGCAGCGGGTGTACCCAATGCCATCGACCTCACCACCTACCATTCGGTGATCGAAGTTTTCGAGCGTTCCTGCAAGGCCTTTGCCGACCGTCCGGCGTTCAGCAACATGGGCATTACCCTGACCTACGCCGAGCTTGAGCGCCAGAGCGCGGCGTTCGCCGGTTACCTGCAGCAGCACACCGACCTCAAGCCCGGCGAGCGCATCGCGGTACAGATGCCCAACGTATTGCATTACCCGATTGCCGTTTTTGGCGCACTGCGCGCCGGGCTGATCGTGGTCAATACCAACCCGTTGTACACCCCGCGCGAGATGCGCCACCAGTTCAAGGACGCCGGCGTGCGGGCGCTGGTCTATCTCAATCTGTTCGGTTCGCGGGTGCAGGAAGTGTGTACCGACACCGAGATCGACTACCTGATCGAAGCCAAAATGGGCGATTTCATGCCCGCCGCCAAGGGCTGGTTGGTCAACACCGTGGTCGACAAAGTGAAGAAGATGGTCCCGGCCTACCACCTGCCGCGTGCGGTGTCGTTCAAGCGCGCACTGCGTTTGGGCGGGGGGCTGGGCGTGACGCGGCATCCGGTCAGCCTGGATGATATCGCCGTGCTGCAATACACCGGTGGCACCACCGGCCTGGCCAAGGGCGCGATGCTCACCCACGGCAACCTGGTGGCGAATATGCAGCAAGTGCGGGCGTGCATGTCGCAAACCGGCGACGATGGCCACCCGCTGATCAAGGAAGGGCAGGAGGTGATGATTGCGCCGCTGCCGCTGTACCACATCTATGCGTTCACCGCGAATTGCATGTGCATGATGGTGTCCGGCAACCACAACGTGCTGATCACCAACCCGCGGGACATCGGCGGGTTCATCAAGGAGCTGAAGAAGTGGCGCTTCACCGGGCTGCTGGGGCTGAACACTCTGTTTGTGGCACTGATGGACCATCCTGACTTCAAGCACCTGGATTTTTCCCATCTCAAGCTGACCAACTCCGGCGGCACGGCGTTGATCAAGGCCACCGCCGAACGCTGGCAGCAAATCACCGGTTGTGCGATCGGCGAGGGCTACGGCCTGACCGAAACCTCACCGGTGGCCAGCACCAACCCTTATGGCGATAAATCGCGACTCGGTACGGTCGGCATTCCGGTGCCCGCCACGGCCATGAAAGTGATCGATGACGAGGGCGCTGAGCTGCCGTTGGGCGAGCGCGGCGAACTGTGCATCAAGGGCCCGCAGGTGATGAAGGGCTATTGGCAGCAGCCGCAGGCCACCGCCGACACTCTGGACACCGAAGGCTGGCTCAAGACCGGCGATATTGCCGTGATCGATGCCGACGGCTTTATACGCATTGTGGATCGCAAGAAAGACCTGATTATCGTGTCGGGTTTTAACGTGTACCCCAACGAAATCGAAGACGTGGTGATGGCCCACCCGGCCGTGGCCAACTGTGCGGTGATCGGCGTGCCGGATGAGCGTACGGGGGAGGCGGTGAAGCTGTTCGTGGTGGCCCGTGCCCAGGGGGTGAGCCTTGAGGAGTTGAAGGCTTACTGCAAGGCCAACTTCACGGGGTACAAGATACCCAAGCATATTGTGTTGCGTGAATCGTTGCCCATGACGCCAGTGGGCAAGATTTTGCGCAGGGAGCTGCGCGACATCGCTTGATGTGAAATTGATTTCAAAAAATGTGGGAGCTGGCCTGCCTGCGAAGGCACTACTTCGGTGTATGCGTTACACGGAAGTGGTTACCTCGCAGGCAAGGCAGCTCCCACAGTGCTATGGGTGGCGCTGTAATGCCCATTCCAGAGCCATAAACAGCGTTATAGAATCTTTGCTCTAAAAGTGACCACTGAATATTCTTGAGTCATGTTTATGACTGTAGGGCCCTTTTTTGGCTCTAGGCGGCCCTTGGCAAAGCTGCTACTCTCGGCGCGCTTTGTGACGTCTAGGCCTGCTTGAAAGCGCCAGATTCACCTTAAAAAACATACACCAATAATAATCGCATCAAATGCGATGATGAATTCGCGTCGCTGAGGAGTGGGCTTCCATGAATGAAGACTTTTGGAAGGATAAGTACCCCGCCGGGATTGCTGCACAAATCAATCCAGACGAGTATCCGAATATTCAGGCGGTACTGAAGCAGTCCTGCCAGCGCTTCGCCAACAAACCGGCTTTCAGCAACCTGGGCAAGACAATCACCTACGGTGAACTGTACGAATTGTCCGGCGCATTCGCCGCCTACCTGCAACAGCATACCGACTTGAAGCCCGGCGATCGAATCGCCGTGCAGCTGCCTAACGTCCTGCAATACCCGGTCGCCGTGTTTGGCGCCATCCGTGCCGGGCTGATCGTGGTCAACACCAACCCGCTGTACACCGCGCGGGAAATGGAACACCAATTCAACGACTCCGGTGCCAAGGCCCTGGTTTGCTTGGCCAACATGGCGCACCTGGCTGAAAAAGTCGTGCCCAAGACCGCTGTCAAACATGTGATCGTTACCGAAGTGGCCGACCTGCTGTCGCCGTTCAAGCGCCTGTTGATCAACAGCGTAATCAAGTACGTGAAAAAAATGGTCCCGGCGTACCACTTGCCGCAAGCGATCAAGTTCAATGACGTGCTGGCCAAGGGGCAGGGCCAACCGGTCAGCGATGCCAACCCGGCCTGTGGCGATGTTGCGGTGCTGCAATACACCGGCGGCACCACCGGCGTGGCCAAAGGTGCGATGCTCACCCATCGCAACCTGGTCGCCAACATGCTGCAATGCAAGGCGCTGATGGGTTCCAACCTCAATGAAGGTTGCGAAATCCTGATCACGCCGCTGCCGCTGTACCACATCTACGCGTTCACCTTTCACTGCATGGCGATGATGCTGATCGGCAACCACAACATCCTGATCAGCAACCCGCGCGACCTGCCGGCGATGGTCAAGGAACTCTCCAAATGGAAGTTCAGCGGCTTTGTCGGCCTCAACACCCTGTTCGTGGCGCTGTGCAACAACGAAAGTTTCCGCAAGCTGGATTTCTCCGCGCTGAAGGTCACCCTGTCAGGCGGCATGGCCCTGCAACTGGCGGCGGCCGAGCGTTGGAAGGCCGTGACCGGTTGCAGCATCTGCGAAGGGTACGGCATGACCGAAACCAGCCCGGTGGCCACCGTGAACCCGATCCAGCACATCCAGGTCGGTACCATCGGCATTCCGGTGCCATCCACCGTGTGTAAAGTTATCGCCGATGACGGCACCGAACTGGCGCTGGGCGAAACCGGCGAATTGTGCGTCAAAGGCCCGCAAGTGATGAAGGGCTACTGGCAGCGCGAAGACGCCACCGCCGAGATGCTCGACAGTGACGGCTGGCTGAAAACCGGTGACATTGCGATCATCCAGCCAGACGGTTACATGCGCATCGTGGACCGCAAGAAGGACATGATTCTGGTCTCAGGTTTCAACGTCTACCCCAATGAATTGGAAGACGTACTGGCAGGCCTGCCGGGCGTGTTGCAGTGTGCGGCGATCGGCGTACCGGATGAAAAGTCCGGCGAGCACATCAAGCTGTTCATCGTGGTCAAGCCTGGGGCTACCCTCACCAAGGAACAGGTGATGGAACACATGCGCGCCAACGTCACCGGCTACAAGGTGCCCAAGGCCGTCGAGTTCCGCGATGCGCTGCCAACCACCAACGTGGGCAAGATCCTGCGGCGCGAATTGCGTGATGAAGAACTCAAGAAGCTCGGCCTGAAAAAGTAATCGGGTCGCTGTTCACCCAACCCGTACTTATAAAGTGCGGGTTTTTTTTGGCTGTCCTGTGGACTTTGCATTGATCGCAGAATTGCCACTTAACGCGAAGTGTGAAAAAAAGGCGGGGTTCGCCCCATTCGCTGGGGTAGTTGCCGTGCTACATGGGTGTTAGATCGTGTGACTGGCGTCGTTTCACAGACCGCCTACGCACAGAAATCGAACCCCTGCGTGTGACGGTATAGACGACGCGCAAGCTGCGGCCCGTCAAATAACCGCTCAAGCGGTTATACCGCGAACGACGCGCAAGCTGCGGCCCGTCAGATAACCGCTCAAGCGGTTATACCGCGAACGACGCGCAAGCTGCGGCCCGTCGATAACCACTCAAACGGTTATACCGCGAACGATGCGCAAGCTGCGGCCCGTCAAATAACCGCTCAAGCGGTTATACCGCGAACGACGCGCAAGCTGCGGCCCGTCAATAACCACTCAAACGCTTATACCGCGAACGATGCGCAAGCTGCGGCCCGTCAATAACCGCTCAAACGGTTATACCGCGAACGACGCGCAAGCTGCGGCCCGTCAATAACCGCTCAAGCGGTTATACCGCGAACGATGCGAAGCTGATGCCCGCACCGGCAGGGCGCACATCCTTAAGGAGCGAGTCTTTGTCGGCGCTCAGTTCCAGGGTGATCTCCGGCTTGCGCTTGCCGGCATTGCGCACCACCAACCCTTCAAGGTTTTCGCGCAGGAACAGGGTTGGTACCTTCAGGTGCAACAACTGGTCGGTCTCGGCGTTGTGCATCAACAGGTGTATCCACTCGTACTGGCCCACGGCAATCCGCGCCAGTGGCAGGTCGAACCACCAGATGTTGCGTTTGCGGTCCAGATCGGTGAAATGGCAGTTGTTGACGCCGAGTACGGCACCGCCCAGTTCCTGGTTTCTGCGGGCGATGGCCTGTGCTTTATTGAGTTTCATAACCTTCCTACGGGATCTGTATTCAGCGTTCGAGCCTGAATCTGCCGGGCATTCTCGTGGGTTGGCCGTAAAACATAAAGGCAAACCTGCCCCTTTCGATGAAATGCTCACGCAAAATAATTGAAACTCTGGCGCTTGGCTTCGAGTCAACCGAAGCGTAGTGACCAAAAACCATTGATTGTTATCAGGAGTAATACTATGAGCAGCACTTCCGATAAGGTAAAAGGCATGGCTAACGAAGCCGTCGGTAACGTCAAGCAAGGTGTGGGCAAGGCTACCGATAACGATAAAATGCGTGCTGAAGGCGTCATCCAGGAAAAGAAAGGTGAAGCACAGCAGGCAGTGGGCAAAACCAAGGACGCCGTGAAAAAAGCGACCGAGTAACACGGTTCGGCTGGCTCACCCCGGCAGCCCGACGGCCATCCACGGATGGCCGTTTTTGTATGCGCTTGCGCAACTAAAGTTTAGAAATTGTTTCAAAGTCGCCAAATGGGCTACTTTGATGTAGAAAACGGCCCCTGAGTCGCCCACGAACTACCTCTTTGCGGCGAAAGGAGACGCTATGATTTTTCCGGTGCTTAACGGTCTCAAGTTGCACAAGGTGCTGGTGCGCACCGTCACGGAATTTGTCGACGACGAGATGCCCACCTACGCCTCGGCACTGGCCTACCAGATGCTGTTCTCGCTGTTTCCCTTCCTGCTGTTTCTGATTGCCTTGATTGGTTTCCTGCATCTGCCGGACTTCTTCAGTTGGCTGCGCCTGCAATCGGAGCTGGTACTGCCGCCCCAGGCCCTGGAGCAGGTCAACCCGGTGATCGACCAACTGCAGCAATCCAAGGGCGGGCTGCTTTCGGTGGGTATCGTGATCGCTCTGTGGACTGCCTCCGCCGGCGTGCGCTTGATGATGAGTGCGATGAACGCGGCGTATGACGTGGTGGAGGGGCGGCCGATCTGGAAGCGTTTTCCGCTGTCGATTTTCTACACCGTGGGCATCGCCGGCATGCTGCTGGCCGCCGCCGCGCTGATGGTACTCGGCCCGCAAGTCATGGAATGGCTGGCGGGGCAGATCGGCATGCAGGAGTTCGTGGTCACGCTGTGGACCATCGTGCGCTGGCCGCTGATCGTGATCCTGCTGATGTTTGCCGTGGCCCTCATGTATTACGTGATGCCCGACGTGGAGCAGGAGTTTCGCTTTATCACCCCGGGTTCGGTACTGGCGGTGGTGGTGTGGATCGTCGCTTCCCTCGGCTTCGGCTACTACGTTAAAACCTTCGCCGACTACAACGCCATGTATGGCAGTATCGGTGCGATCATCGTCCTGCTCCTGTATTTCTACATTTCCGCCGCCGTGCTGTTGCTCGGCGCGGAGATGAACGCCGTCATCGAACACATGTCCGCCGAAGGCAAGGACCCCGGCGAAAAGCAAATCGACGAACCGGGCCATGGCGGCGAAAAACAACATGTCTCAGGCCTGGGCCGAGACCACTCCAAGCCTCCCACCGTTGAGCCTGATCAATGATCCGTGAAATCCTGAAAATGGGCGATGAACGTCTGCTGCGCATTGCCCAGCCCGTGCCGCCGGAAATGTTCGACAGCCCCGAACTGTGGCAACTGATTGATGACATGTTCCAGACCATGGAACACGTGGGCGGCGTCGGCCTGGCCGCGCCGCAGATCGGCGTGGACCTGCAACTGGTGATCTTTGGTTTCGAGGCCAGCGAACGCTACCCGGAGGCGCCGCCGGTACCGCAGACCATCCTGATCAACCCCTTGATCACGCCGCTCAGCCCGGTGCTGGAAGAGGGTTATGAAGGCTGCCTGTCCGTTCCCGGCCTGCGCGGCGCCGTGGACCGTTACCAGCAGATTCGCTACGAAGGTTTCGACCCCAAGGGCGAGCCGATCGTACGCTTCGCCGACGGCTTCCATGCACGGGTGGTGCAGCACGAGTGCGATCACCTGATCGGCCGGTTGTACCCGTCGCGGATTACCGACTTCAGCAAGTTCGGGTTTATCGAGGAGATCTTCCCCGACATGGACCCAACGGCTGACGAATAACCCCTGAGCCGTCGCCGATCAAAAAAGTGGGAGCGGGCTTGCTCGCGAATGCAGTGTGTCAGCTTGCACAGGTATCAACTGGCACACCGCATTCGCGAGCAAGCCCGCTTCCACATGGGTTCTGGGTTAATTCAAACCCATCGCAATCATCGGTTTGTTGCGCTTGTAGCGCACCAGCCGTTCGCTGAGCGATTGCGGCAGCACAGTGTCTTGAGAAAACCCCATGCGCTGGTACAGCGTTTCAAGGTCTGGATGGCACAGCAACCAGACCGTGTCCACCTTGGCCACCGCCTGATGGATCAATCGCCCGGCCAGCCCCTGGCCGCGATAGGCCGGGTCAACGAACACGCCCGTCAGCCACTGCCCACCGACCACGGGTGTCAGGCATAACCCGGCGACGATCTCCGCGTCTCTTGCCACCCACAACTGCCCGCCCTTGAGCGCCTTCATCGACGAGTTGTGGCTGCGGTAAAACTTATTCAACAACGGCCATAGCGGCGCCGCCAGCAATTCGATGTGCATGGTCAAACCAATGAAAGGGCGAGGCGGGCATTGTAACCGTTGCCGCCAGGCTGCAAACCACGGCCATTCGAACCTGATTTAAAGTTATATAGAGATGACTTTTAAATATTATTAAAGAATAAGAGGGCTTGTTAGGATCGCTCCACTTGAACCCCCGACCTACCGTGCAACGCCTGCTGTGCGGTTCGCTGCGGCTCCACGCCCGCGCCAGCCGCCAAGGTCAATGGAGCGCTCTGATGCTGAAAATGATTGCCGCCGCTGTTCTTTCGCTGGTCGCCGTTAACGTGCTGGCCGCCGACCCGCCCACCTTGCGCATTGGCTACCAGAAAAGCTCGGTGAGCATGGTGCTCGCCCGTGAGCACAAGCTCTTCGAAGCCGCGCTGCCTGGCACGCAGGTGCAGTGGACCGAGTTCCTCGGTGGCCCGCCGTTGATCGAGGCGCTGAACGCCGGCAGCCTGGACATCGGCAATATCGGCGACATCCCGCCAATTTTTGCCCAGGCCGCCGGTATCGAGTTGCAGTACATCGCCGTCGAGCCCAATGAGGGCAAGACCGAAGCCGTCCTCGTGCCCACCACCAGCGCCCTTCGTAGCGTGGCCGAACTCAAGGGCAAGCGCGTGGCGCTGCTCAAGGGCTCAAGTGCCCACAACCTGTTTCTCAAGAGCCTGCTGCGCGCCGGCTTGCAGTGGAAGGATGTAAACGTGGTGTACCTGTCGCCTTCCGACGGGCGCGCCGCGTTCGAGCAAGGCAAGGTGGACGCCTGGGTGGTGTGGGACCCGTACTACTCGGCCGCCGTGGTCGACGGTGCGGCCCGCGTATTGGGCACCGGTGAAGGCCTCAATCCTGCCGGCAGCTTCTTCGTGACCAGCGGCGCGTTTGCCCAGCAAAACCCCCAGGCCATTGCCACCATCATCCAGACCCTTGGCAAGGCCCAGCGTCTGTCGCTCGATCAGCCCGAGGACAGCATTGCGCTGATGGCCAAGACCCTGGGCCTGCAACCGGCCGTGGTCAAAAGCTACTTTGAGCACCGTTCCCCCGAGCCGATCCGGCCGCTGCAGGCGATCGACATCGCCAATCAGCAACGCACCGCCGACCTGTTTTTCGCCAATGGCCTGATCCCGAAAAAGGTCGATGTGCAGCAGGCTGTGTTCAAAGCGCCCTAGTCTGCGCGCGTCAACTTTTTTGCAGGCTGCCACCACTGCCCTTTTTTTAGATCAGCGGGCGCCGCTAAATCGCGGCCAATGTTTCTTTCACCGTCTGCGCCTGCGGGGCAGCCGTCTTCGCCGCTACCTGCTGTTGTTGCTGCTCTTTCAAGCGCTCAGCGACTTGCCGGGCAATGGCGTCTTGTTTCTCCTGCGGCAGGGCCTGCACTTGCTCCTCGGTCACACCTTGTTCCTTGAGCAACTGTTCGCGGATGCGTTCGGCCGGGGATTTGCTCATGTAATCGTTGAGTTCAGCCCGCGCGCCAGCGGTCGGCGCTGTAGCCTGCAACTGCACGCGGGTCTTGGCGAAGGCCTCGTCGATGCGGTCGCTCGCCGTGTCCAACGCCTTCTGCGCGGCCTGCACTGTCACGCTTTGCTGCGCTGCTTGCAGGGCGCCGCTGTACAACGCGCTGGCGGCGGCGTTGGCTGGGTCCATGTCGGAGCGTTTGAGCTGTTGAAGGGTCGACGCGGCTTGGGTGTCGTTGTTAACCAGCATGATCGGTCACCTGTGCAAATGTACGATGCAACAGCTGGAGCAATTAGCATGCCGGGCACCGACGTGCGCGTTTCAGGGGGGTTAAGCAGCCGTCGCGGCAAAGGCTGTCCCGTCGACGGCCAACCATTGCCGTCAATGGGCGATATTCTCCAACGCCAGATTGCGCGTGCGCGGCCCGAACCAACTGATGGTGATCATCACGATCAACATACTGCTGGCAATAAACGCCAGCACGCCCGGCGTGCCCAGGTGTTCGAGGATAAAGCCGATCAGCAGGCTGCTGAATACCGTGGACAAGCGGCTGAACGAGTAGCAGAACCCCACCGCCCGCGCACGGATATTGGTGGGGAACAATTCGCTCTGATACGAGTGATAGCTGAAGCTCAGCCAGGCATTGCAGAAGGTGATCATCACTCCACAGAAGATCAGCCCCACCGCCGTGGTTTGCAGGGCGAATAGGCTGCCGAAGATCACCGCGCCCATGGCCGAAGCGACAATCTGCCATTTGTTTTCAAAACGGTTGGCGACCTTCACGAACAGCAATGGGCCCAGCGGGTAGGCGAGGGTGATGATAAAGGCGTAGAGCAGACTGTGGGTCACACTGACGCCCTGGCCCGACAGCAATGCCGGCAGCCAGTTGCCAAAGCCGAAGAAACCGATGGCCTGGAACACGTGAAACACGATCAGCATCAAGGCGCGGCGACGGTAGGGCGGTTGCCAGATATCGGCGAAACGGCCGCTGCCCTGCACGCTGACAGCCTCCGGTTCCGGTGCATCCAGAGGCTTGCCGTGATCCTTCAGGCAGCGCGCTTCCAGGTTGTCCAGGATCGCGCCGGCTTCCTCGAAGCGACCTTTCTGCGCCAGCCAGCGCGGTGACTCCGGCAGGCGCTTGCGCAGTTGCCAGATAAACAGCGCAAACACCGCACTGCTGAGCACCACCCAGCGCCAACCGGAGATGCCAAACGGCGCCTGGGGCACCAGCCACCATGACATCAGCGCCACCGCCGGCACCGATAGAAACTGAATGGAAAACGCAAAGGCAAATGCCGAGCTGCGCATGCGCTTGGGCACCAGTTCCGACAGATAGGCGTCGATGGTCACCAACTCGATGCCCAGGCCGATCCCCACAAGAAAGCGCATGCAGATAATGCCCAGGGCCGAAGTTTGAATGCCCATCAACACCGTGGCCACGGTGTACCAGATCAACGCAAAGGTGAAAATCGCCCGGCGCCCGAAACGGTCGGCAATGGGGCTGAGCAGGCTGGCGCCGAGGAACAGACCAAGGAAGGTCGCCGAGGCGAACGCGGCTTGGTCAGAGAAGCCAAACACGCCCTCGCTGCCGGTGTGGAAGATCCCATCGCTGATCAGACCTGGGCTGATGTAGGCCGTCTGGAAAAGATCATACAGCTCGAAAAAACCGCCGATGGAGAGCAACGCAACCAGGCGCCATAGGCTGGCTACCGCGGGCAGGCGGTCGATGCGAGCGCTGATGTGGGCGGCGCGGGCCGGGTCGATACCGTCGATGGCGGAGCGTGCAGGCATGGTGAGAGCACTCAGTAAGTGATGGGGATTTCGAATACCTGGAACGCATCATCCACCGGCTGATAGCCCAGCACACGTGTGGTTTCGCTCAGGTCCAGGCGCTTGAAACGGTTATTGGAGATGCCGTGGGCGATCAAGTGTTTCACACCCTCGGCCTCTACCGAACGTTGCAACAATTGCACGGCATCACGTGGGCTGAGCCAGGCGCTGAGGTCGCGAGCGTTGTTCAAATCCTGGGTGTCAGGAGATTCGAAGGCGCCAATGCGCAGGGCGATGGCCGACAACGGCGTCTTTGCTGCGTAATAACCGCACAACGCCTCGCCGTAGCATTTGCTCACCCCATAAAGGTTGGCGGGCATCACTTGCATATCGGGGGTGATCTGACGGTCTATCGGATAACCTTCAACGGCTTGCGCGCTGCTGGCGTACACCAGGCGGCGCACGCTGGCGGCCACGGCGGCTTCGAACAGGTAGGTGGTCGCGAGGATATTGTTGGGGAGCAACGCCTCGAACGACGTATCGGGGTCTGGGATACCCGAAAGATGTACAACCACCTCGATGTTTTCGAGCAGGCTGGCGAGGACGGATTTGTTGCTCAGGTCGGCGCGCACGAAGCGATGTTCGCCCAGGTCGAAATCCGGCTCGATGCGATCGGTCAGGGTGAAGCGATAGCGGTCTTTCGATGCCTCGAAAAATGTCTTGCCGACTTTTCCGCAGGCGCCGGTCAAGAGCACGTTGAGTCCGTTCATGGGGTGCCCCTGTTTAATTATGGCCGTCGAGTGCGAAGGTCTTGAAACCTGCATGCCGGCCGAGCCGCTGATAATACGCTGCGATGGCAGGGTAGGGCGGGCGCTCCATGGGGGTTATTTGCCAGCGGTGCACCGAGAGGCCGATCAGGATATCGGCGAGGGTGAATTCATCCCCCGTTACGTAGGCACCGGTCCTGGCCAGCTGTTGTTCGAGAATGCCCATCTTGTCATTCCACACCTGCACGGCGGCGGCAATTTGTGTCGCGTCCAGGCCGTCGGGGTTGTTACGCACCAGCGCTGTGAACGCGTCGCCCCAGGCCCGGTTGAGTTCGACCGCTTGCCAGTCAATCCATTGTTCGACGCGGGCCCGTGGCGCGGGCTCGAGGGGCAGCAGGTCAGTGCGTTGATAGAGGCCGACGAGGTAGCGGCAGATGGTGTTGGACTCCCACAGCACGCCGTGGTCGTCGATCAGCACCGGCACTTGGGCGTTGGGGTTCAGGGCAAGAAACTCGGCAGATTGGGTGGGCTTGAAGCCGATGCCCCAGTCCTCGCGCACGTAGTCGATGCCCAGTTCCTGGCAGGTCCAGAGTACTTTGCGCACGTTGATGGAGGATGCGCGACCCAAAATTTTCAGCGAATGTCCCATGGTGCTTCCCTGCGCTCGTGAATGGCAGGGAGCAATTTAACAGACGTTTGGCGACAATGGCGAGGTGGTGTAGCCGGCAAAAAAGGCGGCAATTGTCCGCTCACGGCAACTGCCACCTTAATATGGATAAAGGCTCATGGGTTATAAGTCTGTGTACTGCATTTATTGGGATATGGTGCAACTCTTCGTTCACGAATAGAACGGTCCTTTCTTCTGACGGCTTTTGCCGCATGAAGCGAAGGACTTAGACACTACCACCTTAGGCATTTGATCCGGTGAGCGTGAAGACGCCTTCCGTGGCCACTACGGGCTGCCCATCGGGAGTAACGGTTGAGGTGAATTCGAATGTTCCGTCTACCTGATTCTTGTCGAAATCAACGCTGGTCAGCTTGAGTGTTCCTTTATCGGCATGGTAAGTCCATCCGAACGTTCCATGGTTGTGGCAGTAGGAAGCGGACACTGTTGAGCTGGGGCTGAACTTATAAGTGCCTGGAATAATATCTTTATCCAGATAGATAACCACGTTATGTCCACGTGCATCTGCATCAAACGCCATGATGCCGTAGCTGGTAGCATTTGCTTCGAAGAAGTTCACGCTAGTTGAAGTGAATGGATTGGTAAATGATAGTGTGCAGCTCACTGCACCATCGGCAAATGTAGTTTTCCCTTTTGATGCGTGCATAACGAGTTCCTTTTTAGTGGCATTGATGAAAGATAATGCGGCCAACCACTCACTTATAGGACATCGTCATACACTTGCCTACTGTCAAAGTTGACAGGTATAGCGGGTTGGATTGCGCGTTCGATGAACGTGTAAAGACCTAAGCGTAGGTAGCGGAGCAAAGGCGCTTGCCGTGATGTCAGCCGCTTCCTGCACCCGTCCTACGTACTCTCGCGCACCTGCAACTCAAACCCCATATCCACCACCGGCTTGGCGATCTTGTTACCCGCCATGATCGTCAACAAGTGCTCTGCCGCACGCCGGCCTATGGCTTCGCGTGGCGTGCTGATGCTGCTCAGGCGCGGCACCATGAACGACGAGGCGGGCAGGTCGTTGAAGCCCAGTACCGCCACGCGCCCCGGCACTTTGATGCCGTGGCGCATGGCTTCGAGCAGTGCGCCCTGGGCCAGGTCGTCGTTGCCAAAGAAAATGGCGTCTACATCCGGATGGGCTGCGAGCAATTGCAGGAACAGTTCGCCACCCAGGCCCACGGAAGAAGGGCGCGGGGTCAGCAATTCCAGCGCCGGGTCGTACATGCCCGCTTGTTGCAAGGCGCGGCGGAAGCCCTCACCACGCAGTAAAGTGCGTTGGTCCAACTGTGCGCCGATATAGGCCAGGCGCCTGCGCCCGCGGGCGAGCAGATGCGCCGCTGCTGTTTCACCGGCAGCCAGTTGCGAAAAACCAACGCAGTTGACGCCCGCGTTGGGGTCCAGGTCCATCATGTATACGCAAGGCACATGGCTGGCCTCGACCATCCGTCGCGCACTTTCGGTGCGGTCAAACCCGGTCAGCAGCAAGCCCCGCGGCTGGTAAGCCATGTAATTGCGCAGCAGGTTTTCTTCTTCGTCGCGGGAATAGTGGAAGTTGCCGATCAGCACTTCAAAGCCCTTGGGCCGCAGCACTTGGTGGATGGCTTCCAACGTTTCGATAAACAGCAGGTTGGATAAGGACGGTACCAATACCACCACCGAATGGCTCTGGGCCGATGCCAGGGCCCGGGCGGCGGGGTTGACCACGTAGCTGAGTTCGGCGGCGGCGTGCTGCACTTTTTCCACCAGTTCGGTGGCTACGGTGCTGATACCGCGCAAGGCGCGGGACGCGGTAATAGGGCTGACGCCCGCCAGACGGGCGACTTCACTCAACGTGGGGCGACCGGTAGTGCGGGTATTTTTATCGTTCTTGGAGGTCATCAGGCGGCTTGCCAAACAAAAATCGAGGCACTAAGGTAGCGCTGTCTCCAAAGGGCTGCAAATGCTTGAACAAAGGGTTGCCTGATCCTGTTCAAAACGTTGGAGCGGATGCACGCGTCACTCCATAAAAAAAGACAAGTCGGCGCGGGAAAAGCCTGTTTTTGCACTAGCCTTATGCTGTGCAAAGGTAGCGCTATCTGCGTCCTGAGGTGTTTATGAGTCAACCTGTTACTGCCCTGGTCATCATGGGTGTTGCCGGCTGTGGCAAGACCAGCGTCAGCGAGGCCCTGTGCCGCCTGAACGGCGCCACCGCCATTGAAGGCGACAGCTTTCACCCCGCCGCGAACATCGAAAAGATGAGCGCCGGCCACCCCCTCAACGACGACGACCGCGCCGGCTGGCTCGACATCCTCTGCGATGAACTGCGCCGTTCGCTCAAGGCCGGTGAGCACCCGGTGCTGACCTGCTCCGCGCTGAAAAAGAAATACCGCGACCACCTGCGCGAAGCCGCGCCGGGGCTGGGCTTTGTGTTCCTGGAGCTGACCCGTGAAGTGGCGGCCGACCGCGTGTCTCATCGCCCCGGCCACTTCATGCCGGCAAGCCTCATAGACAGCCAGTTCGCCACCCTGGAATCGCCCAAGGGCGAGCCGCTGACCCTGGCCCTCAACGCCAGCGAAGACAGCGTCGAGGAGCTGGCCGAGCAGACCAACGTCTGGTGGCTCAAGCACGGCTTTGAACCCACTCATTAATTTCTTGCCGCAAAGATAGCGCTATCCCCGGCAGGAAGTTCAACACCCGCTTTAATAACAACAACAAACAGGAGAGACCCCCATGTTTGGCATGTCCCACGAGTCGTACCTGCTGCTGGACGCAGTCGTCACTATCATCGGGTTGATCGTTCTGATCACCAAGTTCAAGGTGCACCCGTTCATTGCACTGATCATCGCGGCCGGCTTCCTCGGCCTGACCTCGGGCATGCCCGTGGACAAGATCATCAAGGCCTTCCAGGACGGTTTCGGCGGGGTGCTCGGCTTTGTCGGCATCATCCTCGCGCTGGGCACGATGCTCGGCAAGATGATGGCCGAATCCGGCGGCGCCGATCAGATCGCACAAACGTTGATCCGCGCCTTCGGCAAGGAAAAGGTCCAATGGGCCATGATGTTCGCCGCGTTCCTGGTGGGCATCCCGCTGTTCTTCGAGATTGGTTTTGTGCTGCTGATCCCGCTGGTATTTATCGTCGCGCGGCGCACGGGTGTGTCGCTGATCAAGATCGGTATTCCGCTGCTGGCCGGCTTGTCGGCGGTACACGGCCTGGTACCACCGCACCCTGGCCCGCTGCTGGCCATCGGCGTGTTTGGCGCGGATATCGGCAAGACCATTCTGTATGGCCTGATCGTTGCGCTGCCGACCGCCATCATCGCTGGCCCGATTTTCGGTACGTTCATCGCCAAGTACATTCCGGGCAACCCGTCCCAGGAGCTGGTGGACCAACTGGCCCGCGAAACCGATAACAAATCACTGCCAAGCTTCGCCATCACTCTGGTCACCGTGCTGCTGCCGGTGTTCCTGATGCTGCTCAAGACCTTCGCCGACATCGCCTTTGCCGAAGGCAACGTGGTGCGCAACTGGATGGACATGATCGGTCACCCGATCACCGCGCTGTTGCTGGCGTTGTTGCTGTCGCTGTACACCTTCGGCCATCGCCAGGGCATCCATTCCAAGCAGATCCTCAAACTGCTCGACGCCAGCCTTGCGCCGACCGCCGCGATCATCCTGATCATTGGTGCCGGTGGCGGCTTCAAGCAGATGCTGGTGACCAGCGGCGTGGGTGACGTGATCGGCCACATGGCGGTGAACGCGCAGATCAACCCGATCCTGCTGGCGTGGCTGGTGGCGGCGGTGATTCGGATTGCCACAGGTTCCGCAACGGTGGCGACCATTACCGGCGCGGGCATCGTGGTGCCGGTGGTGGGCATGATTCCGGGCGTTAACCGCGAGCTGCTGGTGTTGGCGACGGGGGCAGGTTCGTTGATCCTGTCTCACGTCAACGATGCGGGGTTCTGGCTGGTCAAGCAGTACTTCAACATGACCGTGGCGGAGACGTTCAAGACCTGGACGGCGATGGAGACCATTCTGTCGGTGGTGGCGCTGATCTTCATCATGTTGCTGTCGTTGGTGGTCTGACAGACACACCGCGCAGCCAGGGGTAAAAACCCAATCCAAATGTGGGAGCGGGCTTGCCCCAATGCCAGTCAGTTAAGCGCTAGAGCAGGCAACCGTCGGCCTGTGGCGAGGGAGCTTGCTCCCGCTGGGCCGCGAAGCGACCCCAGAAAATGGGACTGCTGCGCAGTCCAGTGGGAGCACGCTCCCTCGCCACGGTAAAGCGCTCCTCCTTAACTGACTGGCATTAGGGCTTGCCCGCGAAGGCGGTGTATCAGTCAATAGGTTGCTGACTGATCCACCGCCTTCGCGAGCAAGCCCGCTCCTACATTGTTTGATCGCATTTAGTCAGGTGGATTGGATCAGGCCTTCGTGACCTGCCCATCGGCCCTGAACATCCCGCGAATCCCCCGCACGGCCTGGCGAATCCGGTCCTGGTTCTCGATCAGCGCAAAGCGCACGTGATCATCCCCATACTCACCAAACCCGATCCCCGGCGACACACACACCTTCGCCTCCAGCAGCAGTTTCTTGGCAAACTCCAGCGAACCCATGGCGGCATACTGCTCGGGAATCTTGGCCCAGACATACATTGACGCCTTCGGATTTTCCACCATCCAGCCCAGTTCATGCAGGCCCTTGACCAGCACGTTACGGCGCTGGCGATACTGCTCGGCGATGTCTTTCACGCACTGTTGATCGCCTTCCAGCGCAGCAATCGCCGCTACCTGCAGCGGGGTGAAGGTGCCGTAGTCGTGGTAGCTCTTAATCCGCGCCAGCGCGTTGACCAGTTCCGGGTTGCCCACCATGAAGCCGATGCGCCAGCCGGCCATGTTGTAGCTCTTGGACAGGGTGAAAAACTCCACCGCAATATCCTTGGCGCCGGGCACTTGCATGATCGACGGGGCTTTCCAGCCGTCGTAGACGATGTCGGCGTAGGCCAGGTCATGCACCACCAGCACGTCGTACTGCTTGGCCAGGGCGATCACACGTTCGAAGAAATCCAGCTCCACGCACTGCGCGGTGGGGTTGGACGGGAAGCCGAGGATCATCATCTTCGGTTTGGGGATCGAACCGCGAATCGCCCGTTCCAGCTCGGCGAAGAAGTCCACGCCAGGAATCAGCGGCACCGAGCGCACCTGGGCGCCGGCAATCACGGCACCATAAATGTGAATCGGGTAGCTGGGGTTGGGCACCAGTACGGTGTCGCCCTGGTCCAGGGTGGCCAGCATCAGGTGCGCCAAGCCCTCCTTGGAACCGATGGTGACAATGGCTTCCGACTCGGGGTCGATATCCACCTCATAACGGTCTTTGTACCACCGCGAAATCGCCCGGCGCAGGCGCGGAATGCCTTTGGAAGTGGAATAGCCGTGGGTGTCTTCACGCTGGGCGACGGTGATCATTTTTTCCACGATGTGCGGTGGCGTGGCACCGTCGGGGTTACCCATGCTCAAGTCGATGATGTCTTCGCCGCGCCGACGCGCAGCCATCTTCAGCTCGGCAGTGATATTGAACACGTAGGGGGGGAGTCGATCTATGCGCGCAAAGCGGCGCGGCGAACCTTGGTCTGCCATTGTTGCCTCGAGGTACGTAAGCGCCCGGAACCGTCCGAGCGACGTCGGCCACTGCGGTGGCCTGCGGGCAGACAATACGGTCGGTGATGGCCAGTTGTCCAGATACGTAGGAAAAATTTCTACATGGAGCACGGCGCGGATATGCCCCTATACTCGATGCGGGTTTGTTCCCTCATAAGAAGGAGACTGTTCGTATGGATCAGCAGACAAGACAACCGTTGGAACCACGCATGGAAGCCGGCAAGGCGTTGGTGATCGCAGGCGTCCAAGGGCGTTATTCGAAGGCCACCGTGGGGGATATTCCCCGGCTGTGGGAATTGTTCGACAGCTGTATCAAAGACATCAAGAAACGCGTAGGTGGCGTGACCTACGGCGTTTGCCATAATCCGCACCACGGCGAATTCGACTACATCGCCGGCGTTGAAGTCCCGAGCAAAAGCGATGTGCCGAGCAATTTTCAATGCATCGAGATTCCGCCGCTCAACTATGCCGTATTCCCTCATCACGGGCCGGTGCAAGCGCTTGAGCAAACTTATGAGCGCATCATGTTCGAATGGCTCCCGGACTCGGGCTACAAGGTAACGGGTGCGGATTTCGAGCGCTACAGTGCGGATTTTGATGGAAGGAAGGGCACCGGGACCGTAGAAATCTGGTTACCGGTAGAGCGCACGTAAAAATCCGCCAAGCCAGTCTCAACCAGCCTGCTAACCACTCATTGGGCAATTCGACAATGGGCCAATGAGTGGGGCGGCATTTTGCTGATGCCGGTCTATTGGCCATCGTTCAGTTGTGCAGACGTCCCATTCTGGCGCTGTCAGGGCGATGCAAACACCCATTGCAACCTGCGCTCGTACCCATCCCGTCCCTTGTAAGCCTCACCGATATCTACCCAGCCAGCCCCCAGATACAAGCCTATCGCCGCCACATTGGCGCTATCGACCGACAACTCCAATGCGGTGATCTGCGGCCAAGTCTCGATTGCCACAGCCGGTAGCGTCTGCAGGCAAAGCTTGCCGAACCCGCGCCCCTGCTGTCGCCGATCCACCTGCAGCGCATGCAGCGTCGCACTGAGTTCATTGGCCCAGTGGGGCAGGCAGGGCGGGCGTTTGAGCAGGAGGAACGCGACCGGGGTTTCGTCGGCGAGTAAGGCAAAGCCTCTGACGCCGGGGTTTGGCTTGGCCAGCAGAGTGTTGAGGGTGCAATACATATCACCGCAAAACGCTAGTTGTTCAGGGTGAACTTCGAGGGTGCCGACGTGCTGTTGTTGCACAGCATTCAGCGCCTCGTAGGAAACAAGACGGGTTTGCATCGGAATATCCGAACGGCTGCAAAAGAAGGGCGCAGTCTATCGGGAATGCGTCATGCGTACCGCACCCATTACTCGAGCATTTTTTTCAGCAACCAACTCCCCGCCGGGCCGGGCGGCTGCCGTCGCGACCACAGCGCATCCACCGCCACCGAGCGCGGCCAACCGCGCACCTTGAGCTCGACCAACTGGCCGCCGCCGAACCGCTCCACCAACCAGCGCGGTATCGGGGCCCAGCCGAAGCCCAGTTGCGCCATCTCCATCAGCATCAGGTAACTCGGCGCCGACCACACGCGCTGGGCGCCGCGGTTTTCGTCAGGGTTGATGATGCTTGCCAGGCGCAGCTCCCGATGGTGTTGCAGGGTGTGCGGATCAAGACTGGCCAGGCTCGCCAGCGGGTGTTTGGGCGAGACGAACAAGGCGATCTCGGTGCGTTCTTCTACCGGCGAGCCGCTCAGGTCCGGGGGGTAAACCTGCTGCTGTTCGATAAATGCGATGTGCGCCCGGCCACTTTGCACCAGCGCGATCAGGTCTTCGCATTCGGCCACCAGGCATTCCAACTCAAGGTCCGGGTAGCGTTGTTCAAAGGCGCTGAGGGCTGTCTCGAAGCGATCGGACTGGTAAGTATCGGACATGGCGATACTCAGCTTCGGCTCCAATCCCTGGGCCAGTTGGCTCGCCGCCAACTCCAGCCGGCTGCTGGCCTCCAGTACCTGCTCCGCACGCTGCAACAACACCTGGCCGGCCGGTGTCAGCGTCGGTTTGCGGCTGCTGCGATCAAACAACACCACGTCCAGGTCGATCTCCAGGCTCGCCACCGCCGCACTGACGGTGGACTGGCTCTTGCCCAGCTTGCGCGCCGCCGCGGAAAAAGAACCCTGGGTAGCGGCCTGAACAAACGCCTGGAGCACTTCATGGGAAGCCATTACTATCGCCTTGATCGATGGTTACTGGTTATGAAGTATCGGCTCAAGGGGTAATCATGGCAATCATCGTCATTCACGGAGCCGGGTCATGAACCCTACCAAGTCGATTACTGAACGCGTTTTCCAGGCCCTGGGGTTTGAAGGGTTGGCCTTGTTGATCTGTACGCCATTGCTGGTCTGGGTGACCGGCCGACCAGCCCTGGAAATGGGCGCGGTGACCCTTGCCATCAGTTTGCTGGCGCTGAGCTGGAACGTCATATTCAACAGCCTGTTCGACCGTCTTAAAGTGCGCCTGCAACTGCCCGGCGGCGGCCGGACGCGGGTGCTGCACGCGCTGCTGTTTGAAGGGGGCTTGATCCTGCTGGCGGTGCCGTTGATTGCCGCATTGATGAAGATCAGCCTGTTGGAAGCCTTCATCCTCGACATCGGGGTGCTGCTGTTCTTCTTGCCGTACACCTACGTCTACCACTGGGGTTATGACGTCATACGCGAAAAAGTCACCAGCAAAACCCCGATTTCCCTGTAAGCGCCAGTTGCCTACAGAAACATGCCACCTGAGGCCTCAATGCGCTGGCCGGTGATCCATTTGCTGCCATCGGCCAGCAACATCGAAATGGCCCCGCCAATGTCGTCGGGCAACCCGGCGCGGCCCAGGGCGGTGTTGTTGGCGACCATGGCGTTGAGGTCGGCGTTATCGCGTACCGCACCGCCACCGAAGTCGGTTTCAATCGCGCCGGGGGCGAGGATATTGACGCTGATGCCTCGCGCGCCCAACTCCTTGGCCTGGTAGCGGGTCAGCACTTCCATCGCGCCTTTCATCGCCGCGTAGGCCGCGTAACCCGGCAGGCTGAAGCGCGCCAGGCCGCTGGACACATTGAGAATGCGGCCGCCGTCGCGAATCAACGGCAACAGCTTCTGTGTCAGAAAAAACGGCCCCTTGAATTGGATCGCCACCAGTTGGTCGAACTGGGCTTCGGTGGTTTCGGCAAAGCTTGCATGAATGCCGATACCGGCGTTGTTGATCAGAAAATCAACGTGATCCTGTGCGAAAACATCCTTGAGCGCGTCGGTAACCTTATTGACGAACCCTGCGAATGTCGCGCTCTGGCTCACGTCCAGTTGCAACATGGCCGCGCGGCCGCCCAGTTGTTCGATTTGCGCCACGAGCGCTTGCGCCTCATCGGCCTTGCTGTGATAGGTGCCGATGATATCGACGCCCTGAGCGGCAAGGTGCAGTGCAGCGCTTTTGCCCAGGCCGCGGCTGGCGCCGGTGATCAGTGCGATTTTACGTGGGGTCATGGTGCAGTCCTCTGGGGTGATCAGTGGGACTGAGTGTATTTGTACGCCCATAACGTGATAAACAGCGCTGTGCCGGAATCACTGATCGGGTAGGGCGAACAATCCCATGAATAAACTTGAGCTGCTGCGTACCTTTGTGCGCGTGACCGAACTGTCGAGTTTTACCCAGGCCGGTGAGAGCCTCGGCTTGCCGCGCTCCACCGTGTCCGAGCAGGTGCGCGCCCTGGAAGAGCTGCTCGGCGCACGCCTGTTGCAACGCACCACGCGCAAGGTGCAGGCGACCCAGGACGGCCGAGTGTTGTATGAGCGCAGCAAGGATTTGCTGGCGCACATGGAGGAACTGGAGGGCCTGTTTCGACAGGACGAAACCCAGTTGGCCGGGCGCATACGCGTGGACATGCCCAACGTGATGGCGCGCACGTTGATTGTGCCCAACTTGCCCCCGTTCATGGAGCGCCACCCCCTGATCGAGATGCAAATCAGCAGCTCCGATCGCCAGGTAGACGTGATCGCCGAAGGCTTCGACTGCGTCGTGCGCGTCGGCGCCCAGCCCGATCAAAGCGTGGTGGCGCGGCGTGTGTGCAGCATGCCGATGGTCAACTGTGTGAGCGCCGGGTATGTGCAGCGCTATGGTAGGCCCGAAACCCTGGCGGACCTCGCAAATCATCGATTGGTGCATTACGTACGTCCGCTGGGCGCACGTTCGGCGGGGTTCGAGTACCTGCAAGGCAACAAGGTGCAGCGGCTACCGATGGCCGGGCGGGTGACTGTCAACAGCACCGATGCGTATCAGGCTGCGTGCCTGGGTGGCTTTGGCATCGTCCAAGTGCCACGGCTGGGCATTCGCGATTTATTGGCCAGTGGCGAATTGGTTGCGGTACTGGCCGATTACCCGGCGCCGCCGCTGGACGTGTCGTTGCTTTACGCCGGCCAGCGGCATTTGCCCTTGCGCGTGCGGGTGTTCATGGACTGGCTGGCGACCACCCTGCAAGCGCATCTCTAACGGTCAATGGGCTCAGAACAGTTGGGTGAACAGCCAGTAAAGGCTGCCCGACAACACAATCGCCGCCGGCAACGTCAATATCCAGGCCATCAACAAATTGCGGATGGTGCGCATCTGCAAGCCACCCCCGTTGGCCACCATGGTCCCGGCCACGCCCGATGACAACACGTGGGTGGTCGACACCGGCAAACCGAACATGTCCGCCGCGCCAATGGTCAGCATCGCCACGGTCTCGGCCGAGGCGCCCTGGGCGTACGTGAGGTGGGTCTTGCCGATTTTTTCGCCCACCGTCACCACGATGCGCTTCCAGCCGACCATGGTGCCAAGCCCCAGGGCGATGGCCACCGCGATCTTCACCCACAACGGGATAAAGCGCGTGGCGCTGTCGATCTGTTGCTTGAACAGCTGCAGTTTGTCCTGGGTGTCGGCGTCGAAATTGCCGACCTTGCCCTTGTCCATCAAGCGGATGGTTTCGCTGGTCAGGTACATGTCGTTACGCACGTTGCCCACCGCTTCAGCCGGTACCGCGGCAAGCGAGCCGTAGCCTTTGACTTCGGCGCCGATGTGGCCGGTGATGGCGGCAAGCGCGGGCACCAGTTCCGGCGTGGCTTCCTTGGTGCGCACGTAGGTCGACAAGGTTGCACGGGAGTCAGCGGGTGCCGGCTGCGGTGCCGTCTTCACCAGCGCGGCCTGGGTGACCTCGGCCACTGCTGCGAATTGCAGCGACTGGTCGGCGGGCATGGTGCGGTTCAAGGCGTAGGCCATCGGCAGGGTGCCCACCAGGATCAGCATGATCAGGCCCATACCTTTTTGCCCATCGTTGGAGCCGTGGGCGAACGACACACCGGTGCAGGTGACGATCAGCATGCCGCGAATCCACCAGGGCGGCGGGGTGTTGCCTTTGGGCGCTTTGTACAGCGAACGGTTCTTCACGAAGGCGCGCAGGGCGAGCAGCAGCAAAGCGGCAAACGCGAAGCCGATCAGCGGCGACAGCAGCAAGGCGTAACCGATCTTGGATGCCTGGCTCCAATCCACACCGCTGGTGCCATCGCGGCCGTGCATCAAGGCATTCGCCACGCCGACGCCGATGATCGAGCCGATCAGTGTGTGGGACGACGACGCCGGCAAACCCAGCCACCAAGTGCCGAGGTTCCACAGGATCGCAGCGATCAGCAGGGCGAAGATCATGGCGAACCCGGCCGATGAACCCACCTGCAGAATCAGCTCCACCGGCAACAAGGCGATGATGCCGAACGCTACCGCACCGCTGGAGAGCAGCACGCCGAGAAAGTTGAAAAAACCCGACCACACCACCGCGAAATGCGGCGGCAGCGAGTTGGTGTAGATCACCGTGGCCACCGCATTGGCGGTGTCGTGAAAGCCGTTGACGAACTCAAAGCCCAAGGCGATCAACAACGCCACGCCAAGCAGCAGGAACGGCGTCCAGGTGGTGAGCTGGGCGCCCATTTCGTGCATGTCATGCATCAGGCTGTAGGCGGTGAACAGCAGGCCCATGGCGAGCACGGCGAAGAACATGATCACCGTCACCAGGCCGGGCTTGGTGTCCAGGCGCGGTTTTGGGTCGGCGGATGAGGTGTGGGGGGAGGCAGTCAGGGAAGGGGTGGCCATGCCGGAGCATCCAGTGTGGGGAGGATGTCGTTCATGATCGTTGCAGAATGTTACAGAGGTGCTGCGGCAGGTCAGTGTTTGCGGACATAAGTATGCCGCTGGTCTGTCAGCGTGGGATTGCTCGCGCACGGTGTGAGGCTAGTTCACGAGGCGCCTGACAGGCCGCCTTCGCGAGCAAGCCCGCTCCCACAGGTTGAGTGCATTTCAATTCAACAGATCCTTGCGCTTTCTGAAGGCCCAGCGCCCGGCGATCAAGGTGAAGGTGGCCACCAACGCTACCAGTATCCAAAAGCCTTCCGGGTCTTGGGACAGCGGCACCCCACCCACATTCATGCCAAAAAAACCGGCAATGATATTGATCGGCAGCGCCAGCACCGTCACCACTGTGAGGGTGAACAATGTGCGGTTGCTTTGCTCATTGAGGTTGGCGGCGATTTCTTCCTGCAACAACTTGATGCGTTCACCCAGGGCCGTCAGGTCGTTGATGATCAGCGCGAACTCCTCGGTGGATTTGCGCAACTCCTTCACGTCTTCCTTTTGCAGCCAGGGCGGCGGCCGGTTGAGCAGGCGCAACAGCGAGCCCGGCTCCAGCGCCAGCAGGCGTTGCAAACGCACCAGTACGCGGCGCGCGGCACCGAGTTCGGCGCGATTGGTGGACAAGCGCGAAGACAGTAACTGGTCTTCGATATGGTCCACGCTCAGGCTGGTCTTGCGCACGATCTGCGTCAGCACTTCGCCCTGATCACGCAGTAAATGCACCAGCAGTTCCAGCGGCGAGCGAAAGCGTTCACCGGCCTTCACCGAGGAGCGCAATTTATCCACCGAGTGCAGCGGTTGCAGGCGCGCACTGATCAGCAAACGACTGCGCGCGCACACCCACAGCGTGGAAATATCCGACGAGACCATGCTGCTGAAGTTGAACACCACATCGTTGACCACCGCCAGCAGCGCGGAATCGACGTGCTCGATGCGCGTGGAGCGCGAGCCTTCGTGCAACGCTTCGAAGAACTCTTCAGGCAATTCCAGATGCGCTTGCATCCAACGCTCACAGGCGGCGTGAGCCAGGTTCAGGTGCAGCCAGAGAAATGTCTGCGGGTCGCCTGGTTCTTGCAGGCACTGAAGCGCGGTGGCGGAGTCAATCTGCTCGCCTTTTTCGCCGGGCAGAAAGCGAAAACCGTAAAGCAGCCCAAACAGATCGGGATCCTGATGGGCGTGGTCGATGCTGTGGTTCATGGAGTCTCGCAGAGAAAGCGCCTGTAGGACGTTTCACAGGTTCGCATGGGCGAATCATTGCAAGGCGCTATGACGGTTATGTGACGGGTTGGCGAGCGCCCATAAAAAAACGCGCCACCCGAAGGTGGCGCGTTTTTTGGGGTTGAACTCAGGTGTCGAGTTTG
>NZ_JASLAW010000184.1 GCF_030147005.1 Pseudomonas sp. | reverse complement strand
CGAAGTTGCCGCCAGGGCCTGGCGAGTAACCTTTGACGTCATGGGACCAGGCTACGTTGGGCTTGAGGTTGACGCCGGCGAACACGTCCGGGTATTCCCAGATGGCACGGGCGCGGTAGCCCCAGGATGTTGCGGTGGTGTAGCCGTCATTGTTGCAGTTGGTGTTCAGGCCGGCAGCGTTGGGCAGGCCGGCACCGGTTGCGGTGGAGTTGTTGAGAGCGTTGCAGAACCCGCCCGGCAAGGTGCCTGGGCCGAATACCGGATCGCGGCCATAACGGGCTTGGGACTTGCTTTCCAGGCCACCGACATGGGTCACGCCAATTTCACCGACGGTAGTCAGGCGGCTGGCGCCCATCACTTGGTCAAAGAAGTGCGTGAAGGTGGTCTGGAACTGGGTCACTTCCTTGCGGTTGTAGCCGTGCAGGTCCTGGCCCGGCGAGCCCTTGAGCACCGACGCATTGCCAAAGCCCGGGATCGGCGTGACACCGGCGAACAGGATGTCGGTGGTGCTCAACTGCACCGGCGCATTCGGACGGTAGCTCAACTCACCGCTCCAGGCGGTGCCGGTCGGCAAGGTGGTGGAGAAGCTCAAACCGTAGAGACGGATATCTTCCGGATACTCGACGAAGTAGTTAGAGCTGCCCGCCACGATCAGCGGACGCAATGCCCCCAGCGGGCCCAGCGGACGGGTGTAGGCCGCCGACGGCGCGCCCTGAGCACTGAAAATCGGCGCACGGCTGTGGTAGTTCATGAAGTAGGCGCCGAACTCGGTGTCCAGCGGCTCGAAGTTGTAGTGCATGGCCACGCCGAACTGGCCGCTGTCGCGGGCATCACGGTCCGGCCCACGGCGCACGAGCACGCCCTCGCTGTTGACGTCCACACCCAGGGCACCCAAGGTCGGCAGTGCCGCGCCAGGAATGGTCGAGCGCTTGTTCAGTACCCGCAGGTTGTTGCTGCAACCATCGGAAATCACGTCCGGCTGCGAGAAGAAGGTGCCGCAGTTATCGGTAACGGTCTGGTCCCATTCCAGTTGGTAAAACGCCTCGGCCGACAGGTTGTCGGTGAGGGTCTGGGACACGTAGAACATGTTGACCGGAATCAAGCCTTCCTTGATTTCAGCCCCCGGACGACGAAACGCCGATACGTCGATCGGGTTGATGGAGTTGATACCGCCGCCAATGAACGTACTTTCGCCCCAGCTCACCACCTGCTTGCCAAAACGCACGGAGCCCGGCGCATCGGCAATCGAGTAGTTGTGGTAGACGAACGCGTCGAGGATCTGCCCGCCCGACGACTTGGCGCCTTCCTTGCGGTTGTTGTCGCTGATGTCCTTGAACTGACGGCTTTCGTCCTTGAGTTCAAAGTCGTACCAGTACTTGCCGCGCACAAACACACCGGTGTCGCCGTACTTCAGTTCCAGGTCGTGGATGCCCTTGAAGATCTTCGAGAACGTTTCTCCGCGCTTGAAGTTCAGGTGCCCGTCATCGGAGGTCTGGGACAGGCCCTTGCCGCCATTGTTGGCGCCGATCAGGTCGCGATTGGCCTTGGACGTGCTCCAACTGGCGCCTACCGACAGGGATGAGTCAAAACTCCCCTCGATTTCACCGATGTTGAAACTGACGCCGAATGCGGGCCCGGCGAGCGTAGAAGCGAGACTGACGGCCAGGGGCAGTCGTGCCCGGCGCCAGAACTGGTTTACTGAGGTCATCGACGCTACTCCATGTGCATTTTATTGTTATGGCAGTGAGCTCTTTCGCAGGATGCATGTAACGGCCGGGATACAACGATACCAATGCCGAGCGACAACCGAGCCACCATCGCCCGAAGCGCAACATCCGCGAAAAACTCTGGAAGGGACTATAGCCAGCAGGGGGTAGTGCTTGATCCCTCTAAAGTGTGATTTGCATCACCAACCCGTCTGCCACGACCCTTTCGCCACGCCGACGAAGGTCGACGCGGCAAGGATGGCTGAAATTTGGCAAATCACAAGTAAAGGCCTGAGATAGAGCATTGCCGCCCCCGTACAGGCACGGCAAGAGGCGTCAGAGGGTCGACAGGAACGTGCTGTTGTTGGCCTGCCATTCGATGATGTCGATGCGGATACGTTTTTTGTCGAGCTTGCCGACGCTGGTCTTGGGAATTTCAGTAACAACGGCGATCTGGCTCGGAATCGCCCACTTGCTCAAGTGGCCCAATTCTACGAACGGTTTGAGATGCTCCTTGAGCTCACGGGCCCCTATCACATGGCCATCACGCAACACCAACAGCGCAAACGGGCGCTCGCCCCACTGCGGGTCGGCGATGCCCACCACCGCTACTTCGCGTACCGCCGGGTGGCGACTGACGAGGTCTTCCAGGGCCAGGGAAGAGATCCATTCGCCCCCGGTCTTGATCACATCCTTGATGCGGTCACGGATATCGATCACGCCGAACGCGTCCAGGGTGGCGACGTCACCGGTGTGCATCCAGCCACCGGCCCACAGCTCGGCGCCCTTTTGCGGCTCGTTGTAATAGCCCTCGGTGAGCCAGGGCGCGCGCAGTACCAGCTCGCCCTGGGATTCGCCATCGGCAGGCAAAAAGTTGCCGTCGGTGTCCATGATCGCCGCCTCCACCAACGGCCCAGGCACACCGGCCTTGATGCGATAGGTGATGCGTTCATCTTCGCTGCCGGCCATCAGCTCGGCGTTGAGGTGGGCGCAGGACACCAGCGGCCCGGTCTCGGACATACCGTACGCGGCGGTCAATTGAATGCCACAAGCCTTGGCGGCTTCGTACAGCGAACGGTTGAGCGCGCTGCCGCCGATGACGATTTTCCAACCGCCGAAATCCACGTCCTGGGCGGCCTTGGCATTGAGCACCATTTGCAGAATGGTCGGCACGCAGTGGGAAAAAGTGACCTTTTCCTTGCGCCACAGCTCCACCAGGTATTCCGGGTCGTATCGACCGGGATACACCTGCTTCAGGCCGAGCATGGTCGCTACATACGGCAGGCCCCAGGCGTGCACATGGAACATCGGCGTGATGGGCATGTACACGTCGTTGGTGCCGAGCAAACGCACGCTGTCGACGCTGCCCATGATGGTCGCCACGCCAATGGTGTGCAGCACCAGTTGGCGGTGGGTGAAATACACGCCCTTGGGATTGCCGGTGGTACCGGTGGTGTAGAAGGTGGTGGCGACGGAATTTTCGTCGAAATCCGCGAAGTCGTACTTGGGGCTGGCAGCGGCCAGCAGGGTTTCGTACTCGCCCACCAGATTGGGTAGCTCGCAGGTCTTGGTGTCACCATCGGTAATCAACAATGTCTTGTCGACCGTGGTCAACTGCCCGGCGTTGGCCTGGTAGAGCCCCGCAAACTCACTGTTGACCAGTACGAAGCGGTCTTCGGCGTGGTTCATGGTGTAGAGAATCTGTTCCGGCGACAGGCGCACGTTGATGGTGTGGATCACCGCGCCGATCATCGGGATGGCGAACATGCATTCCAGGTAACGATGGCTGTCCCAATCCATCACGGCAACGGTGTCACCGGCCTTGACGCCCGCTTCGGTCAACACATTGGCCAGGCGCGCAACGCGCTCGATCAGCGTCGGATAGGTGTAGCGCAGCTTGTCGCGATAGATGATTTCGCGGGTCTTCTCGTAGCGCGTCCCGGACATCAGCAGACGTTTGATCAACAGCGGGTATTGGTACGCACCTTCGGCGGGCGGGATAACTCGGGTCTGCAACATACGAATCCCTTTAATGACTGCACGGTCTTGGCTTGAAGACCTGCACTGTAGAGAGGTTATGTTGCAGCTAAATCAGCCGAAGGAATGATTTGCAGACCCGAGCAAATGCTAGCTTTGCGCCATTATCGCCGCTTCTTCATATACCTTTCGATCAGGAAGGCACCTGCTTTGAAAAGCGAACCTTCCGACATTCGTCACCGATAGCAACTCTTTACGCTTTGGTTTTTCGCCACATCCATTGCTAAGGACTGCCATGCACAACGACCCCATACACCGCACCGACACTCTCAATCCGTACAAAGATCTTATTGTCGGCAAACAGAAACAGTATTGGATTGAATTCCAGTTGCTGGATGAGCAAGGCGAGCCGCTGGCGAATTTGCCTTATCGGGCGGTGAACGACGCCACTCGCGAGGGGTTGATGCCCGAGTTCGCAGGCCTTAGCGATGCGCAAGGCGTGATACGCATCGACGGCTTGCATCCGTTGCCTATCACACTGTCGATGCAGGCCGACCCGCTGGCTGAGCAACTGCAAACCCGTCGTTTGCGTGCCGAACGTGCCGAGCCGCCCCGGCCGATTGTCGGTGATGATACGCCGTTGTATGGCTCGCAATGCTCAGGCTTTTCGCCGATTGAGACGCAGGCACTGGCTGCCGGGCACGGATATCACTATCTGCGTATCGGGCAATTAAGTGACAAGCTGCCGACTCTTAACCCAACTGTGTCAGATACCAAGCAGCCTCCAGCCTTTCACTTTCCGGACCCGGGCTATGGCGGCTTCACCGTGCGTGGTGATGAACTGGACCGTCGCCATGTACTGGAAGTCTGCCCTTTTCGCGCCTGGTCTTTGGTGCTGCATCATCAGCCCGAGTACAGCCTGGTCAATGCCTACAACCTGGGGTTGATGAGTATTCTGGCGTATAGCAAGCAGGATGAAAGTGAGCTGGGTTCCGTCAAGCAGTTTTTCGAGCAGCAATGCCTGGATTTATCGCGCACACCTCGGGTTTGGGATAACAGCCAGGTATGGCCCTGTGTGGTGACGGATGTGCCCTTTAGTGATCGGTATGTGGCGGCTGACCGCCTGGACACTGCCAAGGCAGACCCACCGGAAGGTCACACTCAGCTGTTTTACGCTATCAGTGCTGCTCAGGTTTTGGTGGCTTGGCGCGGTACTGAAATGGAAGGGTTCGCAGATTTAATTACTGATGCGACCTTTCGACCCGTGAAACCGGAGATTGCTGCGATTTGCGAGCCTAAGGTTCCTTGTCCTGGCCTTAGTTCTGTGGGCAGTGTGCATCTTGGCTTTCGTGATGCTTTTGAGATGGCGAGACGGGTTTATACCAAAGTTATGGGTAAGACAATTTTTGAGGATATTGAAAGTAAAAAGCTGTTCATCTGCGGTCATAGCCTCGGCGGCGCTCTCGGTCTGATCCACGCAGCCTCGCTGAAAGACTATAACCCTCTGCTCTACACCTACGGCATGCCACGCACCTTCACCCTCCACGCCGTGCAATTTCTGGGAGACCTATGGCACTTTCGCCATGTCAATGACATGGACGCCATCCCCCGCGTGCCCCCCGAGGCCGCGCTGGACAACTACCTGTATGACATCTACGGCCCTGTGGGCCTGCTGGCGGGGTTTAGTTGGTCGCTACGGCAAGCCGCCTCCAGCGCCTTGTTCAAACATGAGGACCCGTACAGCCATCACGGCGAGATCGCCCTGTTTCTCCGGGCCGAACAACACCTGCAACACAACTTCACCCCCTACCCCGCTTACCGCAAACCCGATGGCTCGCCTTATAGCAGCACGATCGCCTACGCGTTGCCGGTAAAAACCAAGTTGTATTTGGTCCCGAGCCTGTGCGAGGACAGTGACCAGCAGGCCGAGCAGGCCACGCAGCGCCTGAATACCTCCCTGACCGCCGAGAACAGAGCCCGACTCTTCCCGCGCTACAGCCTCCCTACGACGTGGCGAATGCCGCGTCTTGGTGATCACTACATGTCGCAGTACCAACCCTATATCCACAACCAATTACTGGAATCGATTGACGCCGAACGCGATCCGCTACTGCAACGACAAATAGAAAGGCGCAAGTTCGAAGAACAGATAAAGGAATACTACGGAAGCATTCATGAGGACGAACTGGCCCGCAGCCAGGTGTTTCTCCACTTGCAAGGCTTGCTGGACCAAGCCCTGCATATCACCCAGCAATTGGAGGGCGGCGCCGAGGCGCTGCAGCGCTTTAACGCCATTGCCGACCCAAATGCCTATTACGAGAAAACCTATGGTTAAGCCGATTAAGACGCGCAAGGTCGGAACCAGGTTTCTCCGACTATTCACTGTTGTGTGCGTGCTGTTCATCAGCCTCAGCGGCTGCCGTCAGGACTACAGCCTGGCACCGCCTGCCAACAGCGAAAAAATAACCGTCACCGTGAAACTGCCCCAGGAGCTCAAAACCGAAACCATGTGGGTGATGTATCGCTCGGCCATCTGTAAGAGCGT
>NZ_JASLAW010000180.1 GCF_030147005.1 Pseudomonas sp. | reverse complement strand
GCATCATCGGGGCTCTGGAGCCAACATAGATGCCGTTCTTCTCCATCCAGTCGCGCCATTGCTCATCCAGACCGCTGATCCACGGTTGAGCCTGCCCGCACCAGAACACGCTGTCTTCGTAGTCAGCGCTGTTCCGGTAATGACCCAAGTTGATCATGGCGATGTCGTAGAGGGGCGATTCGTCGATGCTCGGGTCGTTGTTCTGTGCACCGACGAAGGTGAAAGGAATTTCTCTCAATCGCCCGCCAGCACCCGAAGGCCGGAATTCTTCAGCAACCGCCAGCGGCCCGCCATTCTCAGGCCCGGACCGGCGCCATACCCGGCAAACGAAGCCGTCTTCCTCCAAGGCCAGTTCCCGGTACTGCTCAACCGTCTTGAAGCCGAAGCCATCCGGGATTTCCGGCGACTCTTTCAGCACTACCAGCGTCAGCACGCTATGGCCGTTCACCATCCCGGTGCGCCAGTTGATGATTTCTTCGGCGCAGTAGGTGAGGATCACCGCATGCCCGCCGATGCCGTCGTCCTGGTGATAATCGACATACAAACCATGCCGGCCAGCCTCGAGTACCTTTTCCAGCGTGCCCTGAGAGTGCTGATAAATGCTCACACCAGAGCCGTTGGCGTTGTCTTGCAGGTACTCCAGCTTCTTCGACACCTTAAGTGTCGGATCTTTGTGGAACGCCAGGCCGAGCAAACCGTTTCGAGTGTGGCCAGTGGCGTTCTTGAACACTGCACGCTCACGGTAAGCCCGATTCCGGTCCTGATTCTCAGGCGACTTGTCGTGCGCGTTGATGTACGGCAGCCGATCGACAACCCGGTGCTGTCCCGCGCAGACGTCGCGAACGGTTGCCCAGCGGTCCAGCACAGCTGTGTATTCCGCCCGCTTGAAGGAGACGTCGTTGCTCATCGGGCGTATCCCATTTTGATAGCGGTGACCGGTTTGATGATCGGGTACTCGCGGTGGATGAAGTAGCCGCCAGCGTCGTTCGCGTGATCGATGCCGGCGGTTTTGTCTGGCTCCCCGTTTGTGCCCCACACCTGCTGTTCCAGGCCATCGGCGTAGGATGGGCAGGTGAAGGAGTTGACCAGGTAGCGGCGCTCGCCCTGCGCATTGCAGAAGACGGCGTTCATTGCGTTGATTCGGTCCTTCACTGGCGGGTTTGCGGCTGGAGCGATAACCGCGAACCCGGCCTGTTTGAGCATGGCCAGATCGGTGATGCTGGCGTTCACCGACTTGCGCGAATCGCCCGAGGCGTCCGGATAAATCCTGATCTCGCACGTCTTCTTGAAGTCGTTGCCGTCGTGCTGCCAGTAGCGCTCCTTGATGCGGCGAATCATGTCGGGCGTGTCGTAGCCGTCGATCAGCTCATCTACGGCCCTGGGCAGCCCTTGGTCGCGCTTGACGTGGGTGATCGCCGCCATCTTGCCGACGTTGAAGTCCATACCGATAAACAGAGGCTCACCGGGCTGCACGGTGTCGAAGCATCCATTGAGCTTGCGGTCGTAGGCTGTGTAGATCGTGCCGGACGTTAGGTTGACGAACTGGCCTTTGAGGTACGCCATGATCAGTTGCGGCGGATACGACTCCATCAGGGAGGCGATGTAGTCGTCCGGCAGGTTCAGCTCGTTGTCGAACGTGCTGGCCTGGACTAAGCCGTACATCTCCTTGAGCGATGGCTTGTCGCGCAACTGCTTCACGAACTGCAGGAAGACGAACTTGAAGCCTTCCGGCGTCGTGGTGACGTCTACCCCGTTCTTCAGCCCGGGCAGGTTGTAGCGCATCCGGGCAATGATCTTGCGCCAGGCCTGCTGCGCCTTGATGGCGGTCAGCACGTCCAGCTCATCCACCAGGGCCTGACCGATCTTAAAACCGACAATGGTCTGCGGCTTCTCCATCGAGCGACAAATCACAGTGCCGCGATACTGCCGGCCGCTGTAAATGTGAACCTCGTGGTTCGCCTGGTTGATCTTGGTCTTCAGTCCCCAGTCGTAGGCCACTTCATCCATGGTCGGATAGAAGATGTCCCGGATCTGCGGGTAAGTCGGTGCGAAGTAGCCTGCGTTGACGCCCGGCCACTCCATGAAGTGTTTGCTCAGCGCCGAGCATCCCACCCAGGTCTTGCCTGAGCCGAAACCGGCAACGAACGCACGGAATTTATGGGGCAGCGTGAGGAACTGCGCCTGCGGAACGTTAAGGCTCGGCATTCGGCTTCCTCGCATCCACCACATCGACCTGGATGCGAGTCGGGATCACCGGTTCGTCGCCCACCTCTTCCTTCCTGGCCCGGTTGACGTAAATGTCACCGGTTTCTTTCGCGGCCTGCTCGAGGATCTGCATGGCCAGGCCGATATTCTTCATCGTCTCGGCCTTCTCCACGAATCGGTTCATTGCGCGAAGGCGGAAGGCGCGGTTAGCGATCGGAATATCGACAGTCTCTTCCCGGAAGCGCTTGCGACACTCTTCAAAAAACGTCTTCCACTTCTGCCCAAGGTCACGACCGGAGTATTTGGTTGGGTCGTATCGCTCACACAGTTGGCGGGATACTTCGATGCCGTATTGCTCCTTGACCGCCTGACAAACCTGACTGGGGGTGTCGAAGCAGGCCAGAGCTTGGACAATAAAGGCCTTCACCTCATCTTTCAGGGCTGCCATAGATTCGTTTTCCGTCAAGGGCTGTCAAGGATTAAGCCAGCTTGAGCAGACAGGTTCCGCAGGCCCTCGATATATTCAGTTTCCCAACCTCTGCGGGTTTGTTTGCTGCATCCACCAACGCTTGAACGTCAGGGCTCGCACCATAGCGGCGGACTACACCGACAAACTCTTCGACGTCATGGCCACGCATCTCCAGCTTCGGCACTCCCTCCTTGGTGAAGGCAGGCTGGCCGTACTTATCGTTGGCATGGGCAATGTGGTAAAGCTCATGCTCCACCAGGGCGCAGAAGTCGGCATCGCTGCACTGGGCGCAGTAATCCGCAGCCAAGGTGATGATGAAGGCCGGCACGTCGCCGAACCAATCGCGCATCTGTTGTTCCATTCGGGCTTTCTGCCAACCTCCGGCACGGAACGCAACCTGCTCGGCCTGGCCCAGGACTGTGCGGCCCTGCTTGACGAAGCTGGACGACGCCCACATTACCCGGATGTCTGCATCCAGTAGGTGGGCGTGGTCTGGGTTGTGAATGCAGCCGGTGTCGGCAAGGATCTCGGTCTGGAGCCAGTCCCAGATCTCAGGAGCTGGAGTGAGTCGGATGCCAAAGGCGCTAATCCCGCCATCTTTAAATAGCTGTTTGGGAGGTGCTGGCCTAATCATTTTGATCTTCACCTGCAATCACCGTCTGCGAACCTCAAATCACGTTGATCAGACGGCCCCAGGTGGCTTGCACGTTCAATGGCTATCAATATAGGCTCGCTCGTTTATGCCAAAGGACAACGATGTGAACGACACATTCAAGTGGGTAGTAACTACGGCCACTGCAATTGTGGTTGGCTGCGCAGGCGGTGCATTTAGTTACCTGCAGTACTCGTCGCAGCAGTCAAGAGAAATTGGGCGCATAGAAGCGGAAAACAACTTTTTGAAGGAGCAAGCGGCACAATCCAGGCAGGACAACACGTCACTCCGTAACAAGTTTGATGAATTGGTCGCATCAAGCAGCGCGAATGCTTCAGAAGTCACTAGCCTCAAAAATGCTCTTGAACAGCGAGAGAGCCTGTTAGCTGAAGCAAATGGTAAAATTGAGCAGCTTTCCAGGCAGGCTCTGCAGCTTGCCACGCTCGCCGATAGCTCTAAGCGTTGCGCTCCTGAACGAACAGAAATTAGCGAGCTGCAACAAGAGCTAGTCGGGAGCTCCTTTAGAAGCCTTGGCCGCCTTCCGACCGAGGAAAGAAAAACTCAGATAAACACCTTGCTCATACAGCAACACGAAACTCTGAAGACCTGCCTATCTGCAAAATTCTAGTGGAACCTCGCGACCGTTACATCTCAGGTACGACACGGCCTGATGACTCAGCGAAACGTGCCGCGGATTACGGTGTCTGCCGCTCTACCGCTTCATTGACCTTCTCGGCTGCCTTGCTGGCTGTATCTGCTGCCTGGACTGCCGTGTGGGATGCTTCTTGCACCTTCACTGCGGCGTCCTGGGTCTTCTCGGCCAGGTTGGTCAGGCGCAGATCACGCGTGCCCAGAGCGGCGTCATAGGCGGCGCGTACCTCGGCAAGCTGCTTGGTCTGCTCGCTACTGGCAGACCAGACGCCGGCCTGGTAGCCAAGGATCGATCCGCCGGCTACCAGCAGGAGAGCAATGACCCATACCTCGGCGCGCCTCCACCAGTGGCGGGCGATGAAGTTGATTGCGCATCTGTCCATCAGTTGATGCCTCCCAGCTTGGTTCGCAGGCGGGCGATTTCGTCACTCTGCGAAGTAACCGTTGCGGTGAGCTGCGCTACTTGGCTTGAAAGGGCTTCGATCTTCCCCTCCATACGGCCAACCGCTGCAGCAAGCTCGTTGCGCTCCTTGGCAAACTGGTCAGCGCGCGCCTCCGCGGCGTTGGCACGGGCACGTTCAGTGTCGAGCAATTCATTAAGCCGGCGGACGGTGCCGATGTCGGCGTTGTCCATAGCCCGGTCGGTCGCGTCCTTGGAGAGGAATTTCCTCAGCCACAACAGACCCCCAAGCAACACAGTGCCGGTACCGCCAAGCCACGCAAACGTGCCAGGCCCCAGGTCGTTAGGATCCATCGCCACTCCATAGAGAAAGGTGGCCGAGGTACGACCTGTACAAATAAGTCAGCCCCAGCAGCACTCCCAGCTCGGAGCAATGGGTGTGGTGGAGCCGAAAACGAAAAGCCCCGATCAATGTCGAGGCCCTGAATAAATGCGCGGTCTTTCCCGCTGTCAGCCAAAGACAATCCCAGCGTCGACGCCCTAATGCATCGATCTCGCTGATCTGGTCTCGCGCCACTCTGGAAGCACAGTGAGGTCAGGGCGCGCGGGCTGCCGGTGTTATTTCCGTACGCCGCACTAGCGACTATCGACGTCAAGCCTCCCGTAGGCTGTCCTGGCTACAGAGAAGCAGCAGACACAAAAAACCCCGCTCGTAAGCAGGGCTACTCAATCAATCTTTGCTCAGCCTTTTGACCATTGATTCTCAGCATCTCGAAGAGAATCCAGAAGGTCGTATCCGGACCATGTAATGCGCGTGATTTTACCCGCGGCGAGCCCGCCCTCAACAAGTCGCGCATTATCGAGACTGATAAAATCACCGTGCCAAAGCTGAAGAATCGCGGCTTGCGCCTGGAACCTCACCTCTTCCAGTTCGCCGTGAATTTCACAAGCCTTTTCCACCACTGCATCCACGGGCACGGAAGGTATAGGCCTGTTCGACTCTTCTATAAGCTCCAAGACTAATTTTAGGTATTTCTTGTCACGACGCATACGAGCTTCCCTACTGTGATGTTAAGGTCGCAAGCTAGCTCAGGATCCGAATACAAAGCAACAAAAAGCCCGGCGCTATGCCGGACTCAGGGGTTCGTGTGCGTTTCGCGTTACTTGTGCACTATGGGAAAAGTACGCTCAAAACCCCGTCATGTCAATATGATTATGCCGCCTCTTGATCTTTTTCCGAGTGAATCACCTGCCATACCGGCTGTTGTGCCTGAATATCCACTTCCTTGATCACTTCTTTCAGGGATTCCCACAGATCGAGCCAGTCGCGCGTCCAATTCTTCGGATCGATGGTCACGCCGAAGAACGTGTTCATCTCGGCGGCCACCCGCGCCGGGCCCCACTCGGCAGACCCGGCCACCTCCCCCTTGTACGATTGCAGGGCCAGGGTAACCAGGTACTGCGCCTTCACGCGCTTGGCCGACGTTAGGTCTGGCAGCGCGGCCTTTGCAGTGATCAACAGCACCGCATTCAGCAGGTGCCGCATGTTCATTGCCGGGTGGTAGAGATAGTGGCCAAACTGTTGCACCTGGAACGGCAGTGTGTCGATGGCGCGCAACACCTTACCGATGGTGGCCAGGTGAGCGGCACGGGCGGTTGACCGGCCAGCAGGTGTGCGCCGGGTTTCGCTGATGCTGATCTTCTGGCGCACAACCTGAATGCGCTCCTCCTTGTCTTCCCCCAGCGCAGCGAACACAGCCTCGGCGCGGCGCATGCGCTGCCCCTTCTTGATAGGTGCCGATTGCGCTTTGTCGATGGCCACAGCGCTGATCGACGCGTTCGATTCGTGCTGAGTCTCAGTCCATACCTGCCTTGCGTTGATCAGTTTCATGCTGCGAGCCCCTTCTTCAGTTCTTTGGTCATTGCGCGATATTTGGCCTTGATGGCTTCGTCGACAACCGGCCTTTTCCGTCCTGGAGTGATAAGCGCTTCAATAGGGTCCCATCCAGATCGAACCCTGCTGATGATGGTGTTTTCAGTGACGACAGTTCCTTCAACCCTCGCCCACTCGGCCGCAGACATGGTCACGCCCTCAATGGTTATGGCTACGGCATTGCTACGCTCGTGCTTGTGATTGGTTTTGCGTGGCGCTGGCGCCTTTCTCCGGCCGTTGTGCGTAACCTTGTCGGAAAACAGAGCCTCCTCATCAGTCATTCCTGCCGCCTTTCGAAGGCGAATAGTGTTACCGCTGACCTTCACGCGTGGGTCCCTGGCCCAATTTGTCGATGTGTCTCGCTTCCCTTCGAATTCGATCAGACCCACTTTGCTGCGGAACTCATGCGATTCAGGCCGGAAACCCCGCTTCACGTTGCAGCCACGGCAGAGAATCCTCAGGTTCGTGGCGACGTTGTTCTGACGGTTTTCGTCAATATGGTCCACGTGGCAGGTTGCCCAGGTTTGAGGCTTGCCGCACAGTTCGCACGGCCGGCAGTCAGGACCAACAATCGGCCACATCACGTACCGATGCTCAAACACGCAATTGGTCTTGTTTGAAAGCGGATGCCCGGGTTTGTACAGGGTGATATATCCATTCGGCGTTACGTACCGAAGAGCCCTACCTATCGGCGTCTTCACGACGGTTCCATTCCTGCGGACACGGAAGTAATGCATCTGGCAA
Source organism: Pseudomonas sp. (assembly GCF_030147005.1). GTDB lineage: Bacteria > Pseudomonadota > Gammaproteobacteria > Pseudomonadales > Pseudomonadaceae > Aquipseudomonas. The sequence continues at coordinate 7,517 of NZ_JASLAW010000180.1, read as the reverse complement.
AGCTGAGCCGCTTTGTAGGTCGCCTCACGCTCACAGTTATCTACGCTGCATTGCATTGGATTCGAGCCTCCAGGCGTTTCGCCTTCTTTGTGAATATCGCCTTCAGGCGCTTCAAGTAAGGGATTTCATGGCGGACCAGATCCTGATTGCACTCCAGCCACGCCACCTTTTCGGCGCTGATCTTCTCGACCAAGCGGGGCCGGTAAACCATGATGTTTCCGCTCAAATGCGCATTGCACTGGGAGCAGGACTTGTTCATGTTCCATAGGTTGAAGCGGAGGTGCGCGGCGGCGCCCACGCTGCGAAAGTGCGAGCAGTGCCATTGGCCGCCCCAGCTCGCCGGCTTGTCGCAGCTGATGCAGCCAAGATGAGCATCACGCAACCGCACGTAGCGGTTGATGACTGCCTGAGCCTCCTTGGCGTGATCCGCCCGGGACTTCAGCTTCTCCTTGCGTACCTGGATGTCCTTGCGCTCAATGTCTGCCAGCGCCTTGCGCGCCTTCGGCTCATGCCTGGGTGCGTCGATCATTGCGCACGCCGGGCTGCACACCGCCTGCCCCATCCGCGCAGGCACGAATGAGGCCCCACACGTAGCAACGCGGCATTTCTTAGGCTTGGCCAGCTTCCGTTCGATGGTCATACAGCCTCCTTGGCTTTCTGCTGCTCATGGGTGAAGTTGCCGCGCAAGGGCATCAGGTTCTTTTCGTGCTTAACCGCGTGCATGCATCTGAACTTGCACAGCCATCCGCCAACCCCAGCAGCCGGCCTGAACTCGTAAACCTTGCCCGTGGTGGGCGACACGATCAGGTCGCCAGGCATTATGAATCGCACCAGTTCTGCGGTCTCGCCGAAATACCCGCCCGAGATGACAAGAGCCAGATCGCCCGGCTTGAAGTTGTTAGTCATAGCGTCCATCCCAGTTGTCCTTCTGCGTCCATCGCACCTGGTGCTCGGCGCCAAACGCAAAAACCCACTCGATCAACTCCGAACACTGCTTCACGGTGAGCTTGCTTGTGCGCTCGTAGATGACGTCGAAGCCGTTGCCGTCTACCGCCGGTATCATCTGCGGTTGATCGCCCGACTCGCGCAGCCACGCGGCCGTCAGGAGGCGCTTCCAGATCAGGACATCCCACTTCTTCCCAGCGTGCTCGACCTGGGCGGCGATATCGGCCAATGCCGCGTGCAGGGCCTTATTCTGCTCCCCGCTGCGGTCCACTTCGGTGATGGCCAGCTTCTTGGGCTTAGCCAGGTCCAGGCCGGCGATGTAGCCCATGGCCTTGCTGCGGTCTGATTCGTTGCGGATCTGTAGGCTGGTCATCGCGCAACCCCCGCATAGATCGCCATCCACACCGCCAGTACCAGGCCTACGAGGATTGACGAGAGAAGGACAAGGAAGGCGCAGTAGGCGAAGCCTTCAAGGGCTTTTGAGGTCTTCATGACTTCTTCCCCTGGCCAAGGGCCTCGTCGATCTCGGCATCAGCCCCATCCAGCACAAGGATTCGATCAGGAAAGGTGCCGCCCCAAAATTTCTTGACGATGCAGTAGTCCTGCACGCGGCTGGAGACTTCATTCCGAAGGAACCGATACCGCTGCGCATCAGCCTGATCCTTGCGCCATTCATCACGTAGCGCCTGTGCAGCTGCGATCAGAGTTTCGTTCTCAGCCTTCAGCTCCGCATTCACCCGCTCGTAGGCTTCGTAGCCGGTGCGTAGGCCGGCGAGCTCGGCCTGGAGTGCTTCAACCTCTTGCCATAGCCGGTCGGAAAGCGGATCGAACCAGCCAGCCATTTTTTTCAAGCTACGCATGTGAGCGCCAAGCTGTGCGGATGTTTGTTCGCGGACGTATGTCATAGCTCTTGCTCCAGCGACTCACCGCCATCACCCGGAGCAGACCCGGCCTTAGCCAGCGCTATCACCTTCTCGGCCTGTTCCAGCAACTCTGGATACTGATCGTTCCAGTTCTGCTTGTAGGCCTTGTCCATCATCGCCTCCAGGGTTTTCAGCAGCTCAGGAGCGGTGCGCATCAGGTAAGCATTCGCCCAGCTCTCGTCGCCGATCACGAACTTAATGCCGTTGTGGTCCATGGCTCCAATGGTGGCGATCTCAAGCGGATCTCCATCTCGCATTACGCAGACGCAGTAGTCCTGCCGGTCTACGAGCCATTGCTCTTTAGTGTGGTTGCTCATGTCCGTTGCTCCGCTGCTTCTGCGATCAACGCCAGGCGATCAAAGCGCTCAGCGGCTTGGCTGGCGAGATTGGCTAAGTCCGCCTCATCCACCACCGGCATGCACACAAAACGAATGCCGTGCTTGACCATGGTGTCTGCCATCTCAAGGGATTGGCGTAGCTGTGCTGGGTTTGCTCGTTTCATGATTGCTGCTCCCGGACTACCCTGCGGATCCATTCGGCCCAGGCATGCTGGGTGCGTTGCTCGACGTAGAACCCACCCGGAAGCGTTTCTAAGCACATCCCTTTTTTGGCGGCATCCTTGCGGAATTTCTCGCTTTCGGCCGCGAAGTCAGGCTCAAAACTGTTTGGTCCGCTCATGTCAGAACCCGTCCTTGCCGCGCTGAGATTCCCATTCAAACGGTACGACGATCAGGCCGCCCTCCCGCAACCGGTCAACGCAGCGGTCGCCCATGGCTCGGCCCAGATCACTCGCTTCCAGGTTGGAAATGATCACCGTCGGTGCCTCGCGCTCGTACCGGCCGTTGATGATTGCGAACAGGGTGGTCAGTTCGAAGTCGCTCGGCTGCTCCTTACTCACGCCGATTTCGTCCAGCACCAGCAGGTCGGGATTGATCAGGCTGGCCAGGATGTCGCCTTCGGTCCGCTCGCTGTGTCGGTCATAGGTGCCACGGATGGCCTGCAGTACTGCCCCAACCGTGCGGTACACGGCCGACCGGGAGGTCTTGTGCAGAAGTTCGTTCGCGATGGCCACGCCGAGGTGGGTCTTGCCAGTGCCAGGCTTGCCGATCAGCACCATGCAGCGCCCTACTTCACGGATCTGGTCGAACGTGGCTACGTAGTGGCGGCAGAACTTCAACGCCTTGCGCTGCTGGTCATGCTCGACCTGGTAGTTATCCAGCGTGCGAGTGAGGAAGCGTTTCGGGATCAACGCATCGCCCAGCTTGCGAGCCAGGGCAATCCTCAGCCCGTAGGCCTTGTTCGCCTTCTCGCTGGCTTCACGCTCTTCTGCGATGGAGCGCATGCATTCGGGGCAACCGCCCTTCAACTCGCGACCCAGCAGCACAGTGACCTTCTGGTCGAAACCGCCGTGCTTGTCGCATTCCGCCGGCTGGGTACGGATCGGCGGCGCGCCTTCTGGAAGCGCCATAACCTTCTCAGAGCGCATAGGAACCGTCCTCACGCTGAATCAGGCCTGCGGTGTAGTCGCGCTCTGCGAAACCGGCGTGGCGGGATTGTGGGAACTGGTGGACGTTACTGGCAGCCTTCACTTCGTCCTCCCAGCGTTTGCCATTCAGCCAGGTAGCTGGGTGCGGGATGAATTGCCCGCCGTCCTTGGTCCAGGCTGGGCAAACAACCTGCTTTGCCAGGCCCTCGGCGATCAGGGCGAACAGATCATCAGTCACCTTGAGTTTCTTCCATGCCTTTTCGGCAGCCGCCTTGCCCTTCTTGTTCGGGTACAGCTTCCAGAACTTCGGGAACAGGTCGTCACCCGGCGAAGTCGGCAATGCCGGAGGCGTTGACGGGTTGCGGGTATCAGCAATCAGGGATCCGGAATCAGGAATCAGAGAATCAGCCGGAGCGCTTCCGACAATGGCAGAAGTAGTTCCGCCAAAATCGGTAGCGATACAACCCTCTGACAAAGAAGGGATAACTGACTCCGGTTCATTACGATGCGGGTTCTGATGTTTGTCGAAGTTCTCGACCTGGATGAAGCGCTTCGTGCCGACCGTGTAGCGAGTGATGAAGCCTTCCGATGCGAGCCAGGACAGCAGACCTTCGGTATCGATGCAGTCGCGATAGGGGAAAAGTTCGCCTTTGATGCGTAGAGGTCGGTCCTCAAGACGGCCAGCTTTGTCAGCGAGCAACCAAAGGCCTTCGAACAGTAGGGTCAGCATTGGATCGGCCACGCCCAAGACTTCATTCTTGAACAGGGCTGGCTTTATGTTGCGTGCGCGGGCCATTACTTGGCTCCTTTGCCGACAAGGCCGGCCAATTCAAGAAAGCGATCCACGTACCAGTGAGGCTGCGTCTCGCGGGGGCATTGAGGGCTGGTGAGGTTCTTGCCGTAGGCCAGGCCCTTCTCGGTCACGGACCAGAAGTCGACCATTTCCTGCTTGGAGTTTTTGCGCTGGAGCAGAGTCAGGAAGCCGTGAGCCTTGAGTGCAAGGTTGAAAGCGCGGGCGGTGCTGGCGATGGAGTGATCTTTGATCAGGGCGGTGATTGCCTTGGTAGGCATCGAAGATCCGCCAGCGGCGTCAGTCGCAGCGTCCACGGCGTAGCCCGGGAGGAATTTGGCGTCCAGGCCGTTGTTGGCGGCGATCTTGGCCAGCATCATCATCTTGCTGGAGTTCGCAGGCTTCAGCAGCCGGTCGAAGCATTCCAGAATCGCGAGCTCGCCGACGATTTTGGAGTTGTTCGGGCCCTGGGCAGAAAAGCTGCCGGTCTTGCGAATGCTCGGCAGGACCTGCCCCACCACCCAATCTTCGAATTTCTCGGCGGCCGGCAGTTTCGACTTCATCACCAGTCGGTACAGGTCGCGCTCAGGAATGATGGTCATGAAACCACCACCCTGTTTCGGGGTAGTGGTCGCAGCCTTACAGTGACGGGCCACGGCGTTTTCCGGTTTTGAGTAGCCGAGGGCGTCAGCGACATCGCGGGCAACAAACCAGGGGTCGCCGAGCTTGTCGGTAATGACTCGGATCGCGGCGCCGTCGAAGTCGAACGGAATCGCTGAGGAATTGCGCGCCACGTTTTCAGATTGCGGAGAACGTGGCGCGAGATTGTTGGGGCTATTGATCGATTCGGTGTGTTGGTGCATGATTCGCTCCAGTTGTTTACCGCTGTAGAAAAAGCCACCCTCGTCCGGTGGCTTTTTTGTGTCTTAAATTCAGGCTGCTTTCACCGACTGCTTGAACACTTCTAAGCTGACGATCACTTCCTCGGCCTCCTTGAGCAGTTCGGATTTCTCGCGAGTGCAAACGCGGCCATCGGCCTGGGCGTCGAACGCAAGGCGCGTCACGTCAGCAAGGTCGGCGTGCAAGCGCAGCAACGCGGAGTTGAGGTTGATGCCCTCCGGCTTTTCCTTTGGCACAAGGTCGAAACCGAAAGCCTCGGCCCACGCCTTCAGCGGACGGAAGTCCTGGGTGAACTTCATAATCCGGTGCAGTTCCTGGACGTTCAGCTTGTGGCTGTCGTAGTCAGGGTTCGCTTTCTGTGAAAGCAGCGTCTTCGAAGAGAAGCTGGCGCCATCCGCAATCCGCCCTGCCCCGTGGTCGTCAACCACGTCATAGATCGCCTTCATCAATTCCTGCATGTAACACCTCGAAATTCTTTACGTGGCGCCCTGCAGGTGCAGAGGCGATCATTTGCTCATTGGAACGGCGGACAGGGATGTCAGGCGGCCGACTGGGATGAAACTCCCGCAGGCGGAAATGCCTCATCTAGAACGCACTTGGCACCCAAGGCGTTCAATGCAGACACGATCAGTCGTGCCTCGCTGAGCCCCGGACAGCGAAGGCCGGACTCGTAATTAGCAAGGCGTGATTGATTCCACCCAAGCGACCGCCGAAGTGCAGCCTGGGTAATCCCGGCTTTCTCTCGAATGTTTCGGACGTGGTTCATGGAAATCGCTCCTATAGCTCTTGGCTCAAGGATAAACACGCATCGTGTTAAAGGCAAACACAATAAGTGAAAGCCGGGTATTTCAATACGTGATTGAATCCCGCGCATGACCGAATTAGCTGAGCGCATCAAACGCGCACGTAAAAATGCTGGAAAATCACAGGCTCAACTGGCCGAGGCTTGCGGCTGGTCGCAATCCCGAGTCGGTAACTACGAGGCCGGGACGCGAGAGCCGTCCTTCGCAGATATAGAACTGATGGCCAAGGCGCTACGCGTCGATAAGTCCGAACTTCTGCTAGACACGCGGACTGAGTCGCCAGGCGCGCCTGACCAGGTAGCCGATCAGGCTACTCGTCCGTCCACTGCTGAAATCGTTAATCTGATGCTGGCAAAGCACGGCAAGAATCTTACTGATGACGCGCGCAGGATGATCGCGGACGCCGTCAGCGAGACGGCGCGGGAGTTGGGGTCAAGCAACGTAATCGCGGTCGACTTCTCCCGCCCCGGACAGGTCGGCGACGAGGTGTGGATTGCCCACTATGATGTTCGCGCAGCGATGGGTGGCGGGCAGATCCCGCACGAATACCCGGAAATGCTCCAGGACATCAGGGTCAGCCCCAAACATCTGCGCGACCTGGGCCTCACCTTTAAAGAACACTTTCACCTGAAGATGATCACCGGGTGGGGTCAGTCGATGGCGCCGACGATCAAAGACCGCGACCCGCTGCTCGTGGACATCACGATCAGGGAATTCACCGGAGACGGTATCTACCTCTTCTCCCACGACGACATGCTGTACGTGAAACGTTTGCAGAAGAAAGGCAAGGACCGCTTCAAGATGATTTCGGACAACAAGCACCACGACCCAGAGGAAATCCTAGTGGATGACACTCATATCCTGGCTCGGGTGCTTTATGTGTGGAACGGGCTGCCGGTGTGAAGCCGAGCCAGGCATCTGATTGCAATGGTCGCGCGGTTTGGCGCGGCGGGATGCTGTAAGGGCTGTCTTTATGCCGACCGTGCTTACAAGATCCGGCTGGCAGCAAATTATTATCCTATGGAGCTGTATCGTATGGAAAGAATTGAATTTACTAGTGACGATCCAATGAAGCTAGATGATTTGATCCGTTTCTTCGAAGAAAAAACCCCTAAATCAGACTGTCCATCATGCGGAACTGGGGACTGGAATATTTTACTCGATGATGGTGGCGACAATGCCAGCGAGGGCGCCATTCCATTGAATGGGGATCTCAAGCTTTATCATGCTGCGATACTGCTTTGTTGCCGAAATTGCGGCCATATAAACATGTATCACCGTTACGTTTTTGATCGCTGGATGAAAGAATCTTCAAGGTCTGAAAAAAACTCTGAGCTGGGCGAAAGAGGGCTTGAAAATTGACCAGCTTTACCCCGGAAACCATTCGGGCTCAGTTCGACAAAGCTGCGTCTGGATTTAGGGGGAAATCAATCCCCGCTGAGGGTGATGACACTCCGTTCAAGGCAGCGCATAATCCCAGAATGAATGAAATTACCCGCGAAGAACTCAGCACCACTCTGTCCGCCATTGAAGAGCGTATGGATAAGCGTGTCGAACGAATAGAAAAAGAAACCGATCGCCGTTCTGAAGAATTCCGTAAAGAGATTTCTCTTCGCGACGACACTATTCGTAGAGAGCTTGATCTTCGCAGAGAATCATTTCTTGCTGAG
>NZ_JASLAW010000059.1 GCF_030147005.1 Pseudomonas sp. | reverse complement strand
GAGCTTGCTCCCGCTGGACTGCGCAGCAGTCCCATTTTCTGGGGTCGCTTCGCGGCCCAGCGGGAGCAAGCTCCCTCGCCACAGGCCGACGGTTGCCTGCTCTAGCGCTTAACTGACTGGCATTGGGGCTTGCCCCCGATTGCGGTGGATCAGCCAATTTATGTCTGGCTGACATACCGCTATCGGGGGCAAGCCCTAATGCCAGTCAGTTAAGACAGAACCGGTCCCTGTGGCGAGGGAGCTTGCTCCCGCTGGACTGCGTAGCCGTCCCATTTTTGGGGCCGCTTCGCGCCCCAACGGGAGCAAGCTCCCTCGCCACAGGTCGCAGGTTTTTCTGCTTTAGCGCTTAACTGACCGGCATTAGGGCAAGCCCCCCCACATTTTTTTACCGCGTTTGCTCAGGTCGTTAACCGATGGTCATCAGGCTGGCGTTACCGCCCGCCGCAGCGGTGTTAACGCTTAATGCCCGCTCGATCACCAGGCGCTCCAGCGCAATCGCCGTCTCGCCCTGGGACAGACCATGCACCCCGACAATCGCTCCGCCCCGCTGCGCCACTTGCTGGCATACTGCGCGCAGTTGGTCGGAGTCACCGTGATGCAGGACCGCGTCGAACACCACGTCGTCCTTGGTCCAGTCGGCCACACGCTTGATCTTGGCCTGGATGTCTTTGGGCAGGCGTGTGAACAAGGCCTTGGTCAGTTCGGTGTCCGGCCATACCGCCGAGCCGCCTACCGCCAATACCGCGGCCAGTTGGGTCAGCAGGTCACCTTCCACTTCCGCCAGGCACAGCACGTGTTCACGCGGCAGGATCGCATAGCTGTTGCGCTCACCGGTCGGGCCGGCCAGTTGGCGGGTGATACCGCTTTGCGACTGCGCGGCGAATTGTGTGCACAGGGCGCTCAGTTCGCTGAACTTCTGGCTGTCAGCCCAGGCTTTCAAGGCGGTCAGCGGTTGGCTCATGGCGTCGCGCAGGCGCAGGTCTGGTGCAGTCAATGCGTCGCCACGTACGAAGGATTGCTCGATCGCGTCGGTAGGACGAGTCGACAGCAGGCGGTACAGGTACAGCGGGCCACCGGCTTTCGGACCGGTACCCGACAAGCCTTCGCCGCCGAACGGTTGCACGCCGACCACGGCACCCACGATGTTACGGTTGACGTAGACGTTACCGGCATTGACGTTGTCGATCACCTTGGCGATGGTCTCGTCGATGCGGGTGTGCACGCCCAGGGTCAGGCCGTAGCCGGACGCATTGATCTGGCCGATGAGCTGGTCGATCTCTTTACGCTTGTAACGCACCACGTGCAGCACCGGGCCGAAGATTTCCCGTTGCAGTTCGTCGAAGCTTTCAAGCTCGATCAGAGTGGGCATTACGAAGGTGCCACGCTTGATCTCTTCGCCATCGGCAATGGCCACTTGGTAAACATTGCGGCCTTTGTCGCGCATGGCCTGGATGTGTTTCTCGATGCCGGCCTTGGCTTCGGCGTCGATCACCGGGCCGATGTCTACCGACAGGCGCTCCGGGTTACCCAGGCGACATTCCGCCATGGCGCCCTTGAGCATTTCGATGACGCGGTCTGCCGAATCTTCCTGCAGGCACAGTACGCGCAGTGCCGAGCAACGTTGGCCGGCGCTGTCGAAGGCCGAAGACACCACGTCGATCACCACTTGTTCGGTGAGCGCCGACGAGTCGACGATCATCGCGTTCTGGCCACCGGTTTCGGCGATCAACGGAATCGGGCGCCCCTGGGCATCCAGACGACCGGCGACATTGCGTTGCAGCAAGCGTGCAACTTCGGTGGAACCGGTGAACATCACGCCTTTGACGCGCTCATCACCGACCAGGCGGGCACCGACGCTTTCGCCCTGGCCCGGCAGCAATTGCAGCACGCCTTGTGGAATACCGGCTTCGAGCAGGATGCGTACGGCTTGGGCGGCGACCAGCGGGGTTTGCTCGGCAGGCTTGGCCAGGACCGGGTTACCGGCGGCCAATGCAGCCGCGACCTGGCCGCTGAAGATCGCCAGCGGGAAGTTCCACGGGCTGATGCACACCACCGGGCCCAATGGGCGGTGGGCGTCGTTGGTAAAGTCGTTGCGTGCCTGCACCGCGTAGTAGCGCAGGAAGTCCACGGCTTCGCGCACTTCAGCGATGGCGTTGGCGAAGGTCTTGCCGGCTTCACGGGCCAGCAGGCCCATCAGTGGCTGGATTTCGCCTTCCATCAGGTCGGCGGCGCGTTCCAGGATCGCAGCGCGTTCGGCGGGCGGGGTGGCCTGCCAGATCGGACCGGCGCTGATGGCGCACTGGATGGCATTGTCGACGTCTTCGACGGTGGCTTCCTGAACATAACCGACCACATCGCGCAGGTCGGACGGGTTCAGCACTGCTGCCGCCGGCTGTTCGCTGGAGGCGCAACCGAGCATCGGCGCGGCTTTCCAGTTGTTGTGAGCGGTGGCCAGCAGGGCGCATGAAAGCGATGCCAGGCGATGCTCGTTGGCCAGGTCGATACCGGCCGAGTTGGCGCGGTCACTCCCGTACAGGTCACGCGGCAGTGGAATACGCGGGTGCGGCAGGCCGAAGCCGCCTTCCACCGTCGCCATTTGCTCGATGCTCGCCACTGGATCGGCCACCAGCTCCTGAATGGAGATGGATTGGTCGGCGATGCGGTTGACGAACGAGGTGTTCGCGCCGTTTTCCAGCAGACGACGCACCAGGTAGGCCAGCAGTGTTTCGTGCGTGCCGACCGGTGCGTACACACGGCACGGACGGTTCAGCTTGCCTTCGGAAACCTTGCCTACAACCTGTTCGTACAGCGGTTCGCCCATGCCGTGCAGGCATTGGAACTCGTACTGGCCGGGGTAATAGTTCTGACCAGCAATGTGATAGATGGCCGACAGCGTGTGGGCGTTGTGCGTGGCGAACTGCGGGTAAATGACTTCCGGCACCGACAGCAGTTTGCGCGCGCAGGCAATGTAGGACACGTCGGTGTACACCTTGCGGGTGTACACCGGGTAGCCTTCCAGGCCTTCAACTTGGGCGCGCTTGATTTCGCTGTCCCAGTACGCGCCTTTAACCAGGCGGATCATCAGGCGGTGACGGCTGCGGCGTGCCAGGTCGATCACGTAGTCGATCACGTAAGGGCAACGCTTCTGGTAGGCCTGGATCACAAAGCCGATACCGTTCCAGCCGGTCAGTTGCGGCTCGAAGCACAGGCGCTCGAGCAGGTCCAGGGACAACTCGAGGCGGTCGGCTTCTTCGGCGTCGATGTTCAGACCGATGTCGTATTGCTTGGCCAGCAAGGTCAGCGACAACAGGCGCGGGTACAGCTCGTCCATTACGCGCTCGTACTGCGCGCGGCTGTAGCGCGGGTGCAGGGCGGAGAGCTTGATGGAAATGCCTGGGCCTTCATAGATCCCACGGCCGTGGGATGCTTTGCCGATAGAGTGAATGGCTTGTTCGTACGAAGCCAGGTACTTCTGGGCATCGTGTTCGGTGAGCGCGGCTTCCCCGAGCATGTCGTAGGAATAACGGAAGCCTTTGGCTTCGAATTTGCTCGCGTTGGCCAGGGCCTCGGCGATGGTTTCGCCGGTGACGAACTGCTCGCCCATCAGGCGCATGGCCATGTCGACGCCCTTGCGGATCATCGGCTCGCCGCTTTTGCCGATGATGCGGCTCAGGGACGACGTCAACCCCGCTTCGTTATGCGTGGCGACCAGTTTGCCGGTCAACAGCAGGCCCCAGGTGGCCGCGTTGACGAACAGCGATGGGCTGTTGCCCAGGTGCGGGTGCCAGTTGCCGGTGCTGATCTTGTCGCGGATCAGCGCATCGCGAGTGCCTTTGTCCGGGATGCGCAGCAACGCTTCGGCCAGGCACATCAGCGCCACGCCTTCCTGGGAAGACAGGGAAAATTCCTGCAGCAGGCCCTGAACGATACCGGCACGGCCGCCAGCGCTCTTCTGGTTGCGCAGTTTTTCGGCGATGGTGGCGGCCAGCTTGTTGGTGGCTTCGGCCATGGCTGCCGGCAGGCGAGCCTGCTCGATCAGCATCGGCACCACTTCCGGCTCGGGGCGACGGTAAGCGGCGGTGATCGAGGCGCGCAGTACCGATTGCGGCAGGATGCTCTCGGCGAACTCAAGGAAGCACTGATGGGCGTGGTCGTTCTGGACTTCGCCAGCGTCGTCGGCATCCTTGCTGCCCGAACCGTTGAGCTCGGAAAGGGTTGCACCACCCTCGAGTTTCTCCAGGTAATTGAAAATTGCCTGTTTGATCAGCCAGTGCGGCGTGCGATCAATGGAGGACGCGGCGGCCTTCAGGCGCTCGCGGGTTGGGTCGTCGAGTTTGACCCCAAGGGTGGTCGTAGCCATTTTCTTATCCTCATGGGTGCCACTACCGAGTGGCATCTGCTGACGGCAAGATTAGCTTTGCGCATGGCTAGGTGCAACCGGGTGCAACCTTTTTTGTTCATGAAAACTTTGACGGCTGTCGGAAATAATCCCGAGTCGACAGCAACCGCTTTGTGTTGGTGCATTTACTTCTGAAATCGGCTGTTCTTGCTCCGAAAAGGAGCAAGAATCGGTTGTTTTCGACAATAAACATCCAGGTGCAACTTATTCGCGAGAAACTGGTTGCACCTTATTTGCTTTGTTGAATAGCATTCGCGACCAAGGTGCAACCAGCTTATCGGCTCGGTTCATCGGCTGACGGCTTTCCTGGGGAAACGTCAGTCATAAATGCGCGGCATGCAGGTGCGTCTATCCTCAAGTTACAGGGTAGCTGTCTGACAGGCCGCCGCTAAATAAAAACAAGCCAGGGCGTCACTTATATGAGCGTTAGCAATCCCACCCTGATCACGTTTGTGATCTATATCGCAGCAATGGTGCTGATCGGCCTCATGGCCTATCGCTCTACCAATAACCTTTCCGATTACATCCTCGGCGGTCGCAGCCTGGGTAGCGTGGTCACGGCCTTGTCGGCCGGTGCTTCCGATATGAGCGGCTGGTTATTGATGGGCCTGCCGGGCGCGATCTACATGTCTGGCTTGTCGGAAAGCTGGATTGCCATCGGCCTGATCGTCGGTGCCTACCTCAACTGGCTGTTCGTGGCCGGTCGCCTGCGGGTGCAGACCGAACACAACGGCGACGCCCTGACCCTGCCGGATTACTTCTCCAGCCGCTTCGAAGATAAAAGCGGTCTGCTGCGGATCATCTCTGCTGTTGTGATCCTGGTGTTCTTCACCATTTACTGCGCCTCCGGCATCGTGGCCGGTGCCCGCCTGTTCGAAAGCACCTTCGGCATGTCCTACGAGACTGCGCTGTGGGCCGGTGCGGCGGCGACCATCGCCTACACCTTTATCGGCGGTTTCCTGGCGGTGAGCTGGACCGACACCGTACAAGCCACCCTGATGATCTTCGCGTTGATCCTCACGCCGATCATCGTGCTGCTGGCCACCGGCGGCGTGGACACCACGTTCCTGGCCATTGAAGCCAAGGACCCGACCAATTTCGACATGCTGAAAAACACCACCTTCATCGGCATTATCTCGCTGATGGGCTGGGGCCTGGGTTACTTCGGCCAGCCGCACATCCTCGCGCGGTTCATGGCGGCGGATTCGGTGAAGTCGATTGCCAAGGCGCGTCGCATCTCCATGACCTGGATGATCCTGTGCCTGGGCGGCACCGTGGCGGTGGGCTTCTTCGGCATCGCTTACTTCTCGGCGCATCCGGAAGTGGCAGGCCCGGTGACTGAAAACCCTGAGCGTGTGTTTATCGAACTGGCCAAGATCCTGTTCAACCCTTGGATTGCCGGTGTACTGCTGTCGGCCATTCTGGCGGCCGTCATGAGTACCCTGAGCTGCCAATTGCTGGTGTGTTCCAGCGCCCTGACCGAAGACTTCTACAAGGCGTTCCTGCGCAAGGGCGCGTCCCAGATTGAACTGGTGTGGGTTGGCCGGATCATGGTGCTGGTCGTGGCGTTGATTGCCATCGCCATGGCCGCCAATCCGGAAAACCGCGTACTGGGCCTGGTCAGCTACGCCTGGGCCGGTTTCGGTGCCGCCTTCGGTCCTGTTGTGCTGATCTCGGTGATCTGGAAAAACATGACCCGCAACGGCGCACTGGCCGGCATCCTGGTCGGCGCGATCACCGTGATCGTGTGGAAACACTTCGAGCTGCTGGGCCTGTACGAAATCATCCCAGGCTTTATCTTCGCCAGCCTGGCGATCTACTTCGTGAGCAAGATGGGTGCACCGACTGCCGGTATGGTCGAGCGCTTTGATGCAGCGGAAAAAGACTACAACCTCAACAAGTAACACCGCTGGGCGTTGACCGCCAGGTAGTTGAAAAGAAGGCCCACGTCCTACGGATGCGGGCCTTTTTTATGTCTGATTGAGTTTGCCGACGCGTGACGAAGAACGTCAGCCCGCCGATGTCCGAGGATTTCGGCGCTGCCAGTGTAGGACCTTACTTATTTTCCGGAGCAGCGCTCGACTGGGTAAGCGGCTGATGCAGAATCGCTCACCCACCCTTCGCAGAGAAACACCGGATGTTCGCTCCTGCCAATGAAAGTGCCTTTAATCTGACCCTGGATGGGGAGCCTTGCGATCTCAAGGTTCATGGATTTACGGGTGAAGAATTTATCAGCCTTCCCTTTCGCTTTGACCTTGAGCTGGTGAGCGAACAACCCGATCTGGACCTCGATAGCCTGCTGCACCGTCAAGCGTTCCTGGGGTTCGATGCTCAGGGCCACGGTGTTCATGGTCGAGTTTACCGAGTCGCGCAAGGCGATTCGGGCAGGCGTCTGACCCGTTACCAGATCACTCTGGTGCCGCAGTTGGCGTATCTGGAGCACAGCGCTCACCAGAGGATTTTTCAGAAAAAAACCGTGCCGCAGATCATTGCGCTGGTGTTGGAAGCGCAGGATGTGCAGGGTGACACCTTCGTGTTTCGCCTGAGCGGCCAATACCCCGAGCGCGAGTACTGTGTTCAGTTCGATGAAACCGATTTGCAGTTCATCCAGCGCTTGTGCGTTGAATCGGGCATTCACTATCACTTTCAGCACAGTCCACAGCGTCACCTGCTGGTGTTTGGCGATGACCAGAGTGTGTTCAGCCAGCCGGACCACGTCACTCCCTACTCGGCCGGTTCCGGGATGGTGGCCGAGGCGCCTGCCATCAGGCGCTTTATCCTGCGGCTGGAAACCCGTACCGCTGGCGTGAACCTGCGGGCCTACGACTTCAAAAAGCCCAGCTTGGTATTGGAAAGCACGGCAGCCAGCGGGCAACACCTGCCCCTCAACGAGCAGCGCTACCCTGGATATTTCACTGACCGAGCCCACGGCAAGTACCTGGCACAGCGCGTGTTGGAGCGCCATCGCAGCGACTTTCGCCAAGCCAGCGGTTCGAGCGACCAGCCGGCCCTGGTCACGGGGCAGTTTCTGAAAATGGCCGGCCACCCGCGTCAGCAGTGGAATGATCTGTGGCTGGTCACCCAGTTGCACCATACAGGGCAGCAGCCGCAGGTATTGGAGGAGTCTGCGCCTGACGCCCATGGGGATGACTTGCCCACGGGCTATAGCAATGAGTTCGTAGCCACGCCTTGGGAGGTGCCGTTTCGAACACCTCTGATCGTGCCCCGGCCACACATGTCGGGCTACCAGAACGCGGTGGTTACCGGCCCTGTCGACAGTGAAATCCATTGCGACGAATACGGTCGCGTCAAAGTGCAGATGGCCTGGGATCGCGACGGGGAGCGCAACGACCATTCCAGTTGTTGGTTGCGCGTGGCGAGCGGCTGGGCCCATGACCGTTATGGGTCGGTACTGATCCCGCGAGTCGGCATGGAAGTGCTGGTGGGCTTCGTTGATGGCGACGTGGATATGCCGGTGGTGATGGGTTGTCTGCCCAACGCGGCAAATCGTTTGCCTCTCGATCTGCCGGCCGACCAGACCCGCAGCATCTTTCGCAGCCAGAGCAGCCCCGGCGGCGGTGGCTACAACGAACTGCGCATCGAGGACCGCAAGGGCGCCGAGGAAATCTACCTGCGCGCTCAGCGGGACTGGACCGAGCATGTGTTGCATGACCAGCAGGTGCAGGTCGATAACCAGCGACGGGTAACGGTGGGAGGTGAGTCGCACCATGAGGTGCAGGGCGAAGAGCAGCGCATCACCCATGGCAATCGCCTGACTGAACTCAAACAGGATGACCATCTGGTGGTCGGCGGATCGCAGCACATGCGGGCCGGGCGCACCCTTCAGCTGGCGGCTGGGCAAAGCATCGTCATCGACGCGGGGGCCAGCATCACGATTCAAGCGGGAGGCCAGTCGATCACCCTGTCGGCGGGCGGGATTTTCAGCAGCGTGCCGATCCAGCCCGGCGGGGCACCAGCACCTGCGGCGGCGCCGTTGACGCCCGGTTTGAAGGAGAGGGAGGAGGCGGTTATCCCGCTTCCTCTGAGCACTGTGCAGGTAGCCAGCCTGAAACGCAGCGCGCCTTTTTGCGAAGAATGCGAGCGGTGCCGGGCCGGGCAGTGCGATATTACTGAACATACACGGAGTGTTTCCTGATGCAGACCGCCATGGCCCCCACCACCTGGCTGGCACAGTTCCCTCTGCTGGCCGATGAACGCATTTTTGCCGTACTGGGCAACGCCAGCGATACCAAGCCGCTCGCCGCCTGGCAAGCCATGACGGCGGGCCGCTGCGCAAGCGATCTGCGCAGGCACGGCCTATGCCCATTGGGATGAGGTGATGCCTTACGTGGGCATCGTCGAGCCGGGCAGCGCGTTCCTCGATTGGGTGGCCTCCACTCGAGCCACTGACTGGGGCTGGTTGGCGGTATCCTCCAGCACGCTGGAAACCGTGGTCGCTCACCTGCAAAGCTTGACCAAAGTACTGATGCCCAACGATCAGGCGGTGTTTCTACGCTTCTGGGATGGCGCTCAGTTTCAGCCGATGTGGCAGCAGTTGGGACGAGGCGGGGAAGGTATTGCCGGTGTTTGGGCGTTATCTGATCAATGGCCAGCCGCTGACGGTGGCGACTGGCGCGGTCACGTCGGCTCAATCGTGCCCTTGGTGGCGAGTGCCTGCGCCGTTGCTCAAGCACCTGGAAGACCAATCGCCGCGCGTACTGATCGACAACCTGCTGCAATGGCTGCAAGAGCAGCGCCCTGACCTGTACGCCGCATTCACGCCGACCACCTTGCAGCACAAGCTCGGCTGGTTCGTGCGCAAGCCAGGGGCCAGCCATGCAGCGCTGGTCGATTACCTCGTTTCGCAATTGAGTTAAGCAAGACGCCACCCGCCATGCGGCCCTGCACCTTTGCGTCGGTAGAAGGTAAACTTCGCCCCCTGCGCAGGAGCAACCATGAATTATCGTCACGCCTTTCACGCCGGCAACCACGCCGATGTCTTCAAACACCTGACCTTGACCCGCCTCATCGCCCTGATGTCGCGCAAGGAGCAGCCGTTCGCCTACCTTGATACCCACGCCGGCATTGGCCTGTACGACCTGCAGGGCGACCAGGCCAACCGCACCGGTGAATACCTGGAAGGCATCGCCCGCCTGTGGGGCGCAAACGACCTGCCGCCGCTCACCGCCGACTACATGCGCGTGCTGCACGAGATGAACCCGGATGGCCAGTTGCGTTACTACCCGGGTTCGCCTGAGCTGGCGCGCCGCCTGACGCGCCCCCAGGATCGTGTGCTGCTCAACGAAAAGCACCCGGAAGACGGCGTGCTGCTCAAGGACAATATGAAGGGTGATCGCCGGGTCAAGGTGCACCTTGGCGAAGGCTGGCATGTGCCGCGCGCCCTGTTGCCGGTGCCGGAAAAACGCGCCTTGATGCTGATCGACCCACCGTTTGAAAAACTCGATGAAATGCAGCGTTGCGCGGCATCCCTCAAGGAAGCCGTCAGCCGCATGCGCCAGACCGTCGCGGCGATTTGGTACCCGGTGAAAGACCCGCGCATGTTGCGCCGCTTTTACCAGGACCTGGCCGGCACTGGTGCGCCGAAACTGTTACGCGTGGAGCTGCTGGTGCACCCACTGGACACGCCCAACACCCTGACGGGCTCGGGCCTGGCCATTGCCAACCCGCCGTGGGGCTTGGAGGAGGAGTTGCGTGAATTGCTGCCGTGGCTGTCCAAGCAACTTGGCCAGACCCAGGGCGGATGGCAGATGGATTGGCTCATCGCCGAATAACCAACTGTAGGAGCGAGCTTGCTCGCGAAAATCGTTAACGATAACGCGGGAAACCTGACGCCCTGCGGCGCTCTCAGGTTTTTCGCGAGCAAGCTCGCTCCTACAGAGATCGACGTCAGATCGGGCAGGTCACGCCAGTGCCGCCGATCCCGCAGTAACCCTGCGGATTCTTCGCCAGGTACTGCTGGTGATACGCCTCGGCGAAGTACACCGTCGGCGCTTCGTCGATTTCGGTGGTGATCTCGCCCAGGCCGGCCTTGGTCAGCTCTTGCTGATAAGCCTCGGCACTGGCCTTGGCCGCCGCCAGTTGTTCCGGCGTGGTGGCATAGATCACCGAACGGTATTGGCTGCCGATATCGTTGCCCTGGCGCATGCCCTGGGTGGGGTTGTGCAGTTCCCAGAACATCTTCAGCAAGTCTTCGTATTTCACTTTGGCCTGGTCGTACACCACCAGCACCACTTCGCTGTGGCCGGTCAGGCCCGAGCAGACTTCTTCATAGGTCGGGTTGGGCGTGAAGCCGCCGGCATAGCCAACCACGGTGCTGACCACGCCGTCGCTCTCCCAGAACTTACGTTCAGCGCCCCAGAAACATCCCAGGCCGAAGATCGCAAAGCCGACGTCGTCGGTGAAAGGGCCCAGCAGCGGGTTGCCGTTGACGTAATGGGTTTGCGGCAAGGCCATCGGGGTTTCACGGCCAGGCAAAGCTTGTTCTTGAGTAGGCAGCACGTTTTTGTTCACCAGAATTTCCGAGCGCAAGACCATGATCAGTCCTCTCGTCAAGTTGAGTAACGGTAAATTGTCAGACCGCCAGTGTGCCCGAGTGTTACAGCGCTGTCAGGCGATAGGCCCGCGTGGGTAGCGTTTAAGCTTCTCCAGCAGCTCTGCGCCGGGGATTGGCCGGTCGAACAGGTAGCCCTGGCCCACGTCGCAACGATGCCGGCGCAGGAACGCCAGTTGCTCGGCGGTTTCGATGCCTTCGGCCACCACCTTGAGCTTGAGGTTGTGGGCCATGGCGATGACCGCCGAGGTGATTTCCATGTCGTCCTGGTTATCCGGGATTTCGTGGATAAAGCTGCGATCAATCTTAATGATGTCGATGGGGAATTTTTTCAAGTAGCTCAGCGACGAATAACCGGTGCCGAAGTCGTCCATCGCCAGGGTCAGGCCGAAGCTCTTGAGCTGGTCCAGTTGCAGGCGCGTGTCTTCGGTGGCTTCCAGCAGCAGGCCTTCGGTCAGCTCCAGCTCCAACAGATTGGCCGGCAGCTGCTCTTCCTTGAGGATCGTGGCAATCGAGGCCACCAGGTCCGGGTCGGAAAACTGCTTGGGCGACAGGTTGATCGCCACCTGCAAATTGCCCAGCCCCGCAGCCGTCAACTGGCGGCTCATGCGGCACGCCTGGCGGGCGATCCATTTGCCGATGGGGATGATCAAGCCGGTCTCTTCGGCCACGCTGATGAACTGGTCGGGGCGGATCATGCCCTTTTCCGGGTGGTTCCAGCGCAACAGCGCTTCCATGCCCAGCAGGCGGCCACTGCGCAGGCACAGCTTGGGCTGGTAGAACACGTCCAGCTCGTTCTGGGTCAGCGCGCGGCGCAGGTTGTTTTCCACGAACAGCTTGTAGCTCGCCTCGGCATTCAGGGCCTCGGTAAACACCTGCACCTGGTGTTTGCCGTTGGCCTTGGCTTTGTGCAGGGCCAGCCCGGCGTTGCGCATCAGGGTTTGCGGGTCGCGCCCGTGCAGCGGCGCGCAGGCCAGGCCCACGGAGCCGGTCACGCTGATCAATTGGTTGTCGACGAACATCGGCTTGTCGAGGGTGGCCAGCAATTGGCTGGCCACCTGCTGGCCGGTCTCCATGTCGGCATCGTCCAGCAGCACCGCAAACTCGTTACTGGCAAAGCGTGCCAGGCTGCCACCGCTGCTCAAACTGTTGCGCAGGCGACGGGCCAGGCTGATCAGCAGCTTGTCGCCGGTCTGGTGGCCGAGGCTGTCGTTGATTCGCTTGAAGTTGTCGATGTCCACCAGCAGCAGGCTGATCGGGCTGTCGCTGTCGCGGGCAAAGCGCTCGTCGAGGTTGCGGATGAATGCCGGGCGGTTGCCCAGGTTGGTCAGGTTGTCGGTGTAGGCCAGGCGTTCGATGCGCTGCTGCGCCAGCTTGGTCTGGGTGATGTCTTCGTAGATGCCGATGTAGTGGGTCAACTCGCGGTTGTCGCCATACACCTTGGAAATCGACAGTTGGCCCCAGTAGGGTTCCAGGTTCTTGCGTCGGCTTTTGAACTCACCCTGCCAACTGTTGCTCTTGGCCAGGGCCGACGGCGCGTCGAACAGCAGCTCGCTGAGGTTCTCCAGCGCCGGCAACTGGGCCAGGCGGTGGCCATGCACCTCTTCGGCGCTGTATTGGGTAATGGCGGTAAAGCTTGGGTTGACGTACTCCACCACGCCATCGCAATTGACCAGCAAAAAGGCATTGGCGCTTTGTTCCACTGCACGTTGGAACAGGTGCAGGGCGCTGGTGGCGGTGCGCCGGTTGTGATTGTTGATGACTTGGGCGAACTGGTCCGCCAACTCGCCGGCAAAGGCGATTTCATCGGACTGCCATGCACGCGAACAGCCGCTTTGCTCCAGGCACAGCACGCCGACGACTTGGCCATCCACCCGGATGCTCGCGTCGAGCATGGCGTGGATATCTTTGGCGATCAGGCTTTCGGCCATTTCCCGGGTACGCGGGTCGCGCATCGCATTGGTGGCATCGATCGCGCGGCTGCTTTGCAGGGCTTCGAGGTAATCGGGGAAGCAGCTGGCGTCGATCGCTTCGGGCAAATGGTGTTGCTGGTCGGCGCGGTGATAGGCCGAAATCGGCACCAGGCGCTGGCCTTCCAGGTTCCAGATGCTGGCGCAATCGATCTGATAGATGTCGCAGGCGCTGCGAGTGATCAATTCGGCCGCTTCCTGCAGCGAATTGGGCGCGGTGTAGCGCTGGCGGGCCAGCAGCAGGATCAACTCCTGCTGGGCGCGTACCCGCTCCAGGTGCTGCAACTGTTCCTGTTGCGCACGCTGGTTGAGTTCCAGGGCGATTTGCAGGCGACTGTTCTGGTTTTCCAGGTCGGCGGTCGGCAGCGTGGCGGGAATTTCGCTGAACAGGCCCTCGACCACCATCAGGTAGCCGCGCAACAGGTGACGGTTGTGTTGCTTGTAGGCCTCGCCCATTTCCAGCAGGCTCAGCGGGCCATCGCTGGTGTGCAGGGTATAGCGCACCAGGTAGTGGGGGCTGTGGGTCAGTTGCTGCTGGATTGCGTCGTGCAGTTGATAGCGCGCCTGGGGTTCCATCAGGCTGGCGTACGGCGTGCCGATCAAGGCGCAGAGTTCGACCGCCGGCAGGCCGAATTGGCGCTCGCAGTTAGGGTCGAGGTAGAGCAGCGCCCAGCTTGCCTCATTAAGCCGCTCGAAACGCAGCATACCGAGGCGCGAAGGCACCGGTAATTGCGTCACTACCTCGGTCGCCATTCGCGCGACATCGGGTTGGCTTTTCATGGGGAAAACTCGCTTGAGAAAAAGCGCACGGCGCCGGGCTCACGCCCTCTTTACTGTTGCTTGCGGCAAGGTTGCATCATGCGGCACGCACTGACAAGAGAGGATGAAGGCTAAGTGCTATAAGGGTGTTATCGGCCACGCGGGGGATTTCTGCAATCGGGGTGACAGAAGGTGTACAAGCCTGTCCTGTACGTACAATAAACCCAAAAAAAGCCCCGCCAAGTGGCGGGGTTGAGGTACGAGCGTGGCGCTCGGAAATCGATGCGGCAAGGGCCTCCCGATAAAGGGAGGCCGCTGCGGCTTACAGCAGGATGGTGCGGATGTCGTTCAGCAACTGGCTCAGACGCTGGGTGAAGCGTGCCGCCGCCGCGCCGTTGATCACGCGGTGATCGTAGGACAGCGACAGTGGCAGCATCAGCTTGGGCTGGAACGCTTTACCGTCCCAGACCGGCTGGATGGTTGCCTTGGACACACCCAGGATCGCCACTTCCGGCGCGTTGACGATTGGCGTGAAGCCTGTACCGCCAATGTGCCCGAGGCTGGAGATGGTGAAGCATGCGCCCTGCATGTCGTCCGGGGTGAGCTTCTTGTCGCGGGCCTTGGCAGCCAGTGCAGCGGCCTCGGCAGCCAGTTGCAGCAGGCTCTTCTGGTCGACGTTCTTGATGACCGGTACCAGCAGGCCGTCAGGCGTGTCGACCGCAAAGCCGATGTGCACGTACTTCTTGCGAATGATCGCTTTGCCGCTTGGCGCCAGCGAGCTGTTGAAGTCCGGCAGTTCCTTGAGCAGGTGCGCACAGGCCTTGAGCAGCAGGGGCAGCACGGTCAGTTTCACACCGGCTTTCTCGGCCACGGCTTTCTGCGCGACGCGGAACGCTTCCAGGTCAGTGATATCGGCCTGGTCAAATTGCGTCACGTGCGGGATGTTCAGCCAGCTCGCGTGCAGACCTGCCGCGCCGATTTGCATCAGGCGGGTCATCGGCACTTCTTCGATTTCGCCGAAACGGCTGAAATCCACGGTACGAATCGGCGGAATGCCCGAGCCGCCGGTTGCAGTGCCGGCAGCCGGCGCTTCCTTGGCTTTCTGCATCATGGCTTTGACGTAAGCCTGCACGTCTTCCTTCAGCACACGGCCGTGAGGACCGCTGGCCGAGACGGCATTCAACTCGACGCCGAATTCACGGGCCAGTTGGCGTACAGCCGGGCCGGCGTGAACCTTGGCACCGCTTGGCGCGGAGGCGGCAGCCGCCGGGGCCGGCGCGGCCTCGGCTTTTGCAGCAGGGGCAGGGGCGGCAGCGGCCGGAGCAGCTTCAGCTTTGGCCGCTGGAGCAGCAGCCGGTGCTGGAGCGGCGGCGGGCGCGGCGCCTTGAACCTTGAGCTTGAGGATGAAGTCACCGGTGCCGACTTCGTCTTCCAGCTTGACCGCGATGCTTTCCACCACGCCGGCAGCCGGCGATGGGATCTCCATGGAGGCCTTGTCGGACTCCAGGGTGATCAGCGACTGGTCGGCTTCGACGGTGTCGCCGACCTTGACCAGCAGCTCGATGATCTTGGCCTTGCCCGACGAGCCGATGTCCGGGACGTGGATGTCCTGAACGGTGGCGGCGGCCGGTGCAGCAGCCGGGGCCGCTGGGGCCTCGGCGGCAGCGGCAGGCTTTTCAGCAGCAGGCGCAGGCGCAGCGGCGGCCGGAGCAGCCGCCGCAGGGGCTGCATCGGCAGCGCCTTCAATTTCCAGCTCCAGCAGTTCGTCGCCTTCTTTCAGGCGATCGCCCAGCTTCACTTTCAGGCTTTTGACCACGCCGGCCTTGGGAGCAGGGATTTCCATGCTCGCCTTGTCCGATTCCAGGGTCAGGATGCTCTGGTCGGCTTCGACGGTGTCGCCGACCTTCACAAACAGCTCGATTACTTCACCTTCACCGCTGCCGATGTCAGGTACGCGAATGAGTTCGCTCACAAAATGTCTCCTCAGCAGTCCAGTGGGTTGCGTTTTTCCGGGTTGATCCCGAACTTGACGATAGCGTCAGCCACCACCTTGGGTTCGATCTCACCACGGTCAGCCAAGGCTTCCAGGGCTGCCAACACCACGAAGTGACGGTCGACTTCGAAGAAGTGACGCAGCTTCTTGCGGCTGTCACTGCGGCCGAAACCGTCGGTGCCCAGGACTTTGAATTCCTTGGACGGGACCCACTGGCGAATTTGTTCAGCAAACAGTTTCATGTAGTCGGTAGAGGCGATGACTGGACCTTTACGGCCAGCCAGGCACTCTTCGACATAGCTCAGTTGTGGCTTCTGGCCAGGGTGCAGACGGTTGCTGCGCTCCACGGCCAAGCCGTCGCGGCGCAGTTCGTTGAAGCTGGTGACGCTCCATACGTCGGCGCCGACGTTGAACTCGTCACGCAGGATCTTCGCCGCTTCACGCACTTCGCGCAGGATGGTGCCGGAGCCCATCAGCTGTACGTGGTGCGCCGCTTCCTTGGTGTCTTCTTCGAGCAGGTACATGCCCTTGATGATGCCTTCCTCCACGCCGGCCGGCATGGCTGGCTGCTGGTAGGACTCGTTCATCACGGTGATGTAGTAGAAAACATCCTGCTGCTCTTCGGTCATCTTCTTCATGCCGTCCTGGATGATCACCGCCAGCTCATAGCCGTAGGTTGGATCGAAGGTGCGGCAGTTCGGGATGGTGGCGGCCAGGATGTGGCTGTGCCCGTCTTCGTGTTGCAGGCCTTCGCCGTTCAGCGTGGTGCGCCCGGCGGTACCGCCGATCAGGAAACCACGGGTACGGCTGTCGCCTGCTGCCCAAGCCAGGTCGCCAATGCGCTGGAAGCCGAACATTGAGTAGAAGATGTAGAACGGCAGCATCGGCTGGTTGTGGCTGGAGTACGACGTACCGGCAGCGATGAAGGAGCTCATGGCGCCCGCTTCGTTGATGCCTTCTTCGAGGATCTGGCCCTTCTTGTCTTCCTTGTAGAACATCACCTGATCTTTATCGACTGGATCGTAGAGCTGGCCGACGGAGGAGTAGATGCCCAACTGACGGAACATGCCTTCCATACCGAAGGTACGGGCTTCGTCCGGGATGATCGGCACGATGCGCGAACCGATTTCCTTGTCCTTGACCAGTTGCGCGAGGATCCGCACGAAGGCCATGGTGGTGGAGATTTCACGGTCGCCCGAGCCGTCCAGGATAGCCTTGAGGGTATCGAGTGGCGGCGTCGGGATGCTCAAACTCTTGGCGCGGCGTTGCGGCACGAAACCGCCCAGTGCGGTACGACGCTCGCTGAGGTAGCGGGCTTCGGCGCTGTTCGGCTCAGGCTTGAAGAACGGCAGGTTCTCCAGCTCTTCGTCCTTGACCGGAATGTCGAAGCGGTCGCGGAACAACTTCAGGCTGTCGACATCGACTTTCTTGGTGTTGTGCGCGGTGTTCTTCGCTTCGCCGGCACCGGTGCCATAACCCTTGATGGTCTTGGCCAGGATGACGGTCGGCTGTTCTTTGTGGTTGACCGCTTCGTGGTACGCCGCGTAGACCTTGTACGGGTCGTGGCCGCCACGGTTGAGTTTCCAGATCTCGTCGTCGGACAGGTCTGCAACCATCGCCTTGAGTTCAGGCGTGTTGAAGAAATGTTCACGCACGAACGCGCCGTCTTTGGCTTTGTAGTTCTGGTACTCGCCGTCGATGACTTCGTCCATGCGACGTTGCAGGATACCGTCGACGTCCTTGGCCAGCAGTGGATCCCAGAAACGGCCCCAGATGACTTTGGTCACATTCCAGTGAGCGCCGCGGAACACGCCTTCGAGTTCCTGGATGATCTTGCCATTGCCGCGAACCGGGCCGTCGAGGCGCTGCAGGTTGCAGTTGATGACGAAGATCAGGTTGTCCAGCTTCTCGCGGCCGGCCAGGGAGATGGCGCCCAGGGATTCCGGCTCGTCGCACTCGCCGTCGCCCAGGAAGCACCAGACTTTCTGCTCGCCTTCAGGGATGAAGCCACGGGCTTCCAGGTATTTCATGAAACGTGCCTGGTAGATCGCCTGGATCGGGCCCAGACCCATGGAAACGGTCGGGAACTGCCAGAAATCAGGCATCAGCCAAGGGTGCGGGTAGGACGACAGGCCCTGACCGTCGACTTCCTGGCGGAAGTTGTTCATTTGTTCTTCGCTGATGCGACCTTCCATGAACGCACGGGCGTAAACGCCTGGCGAGGTGTGACCCTGGAAGTAGATCAGGTCGCCGCCGTGTTCGTCGGTCGGGGCCTGGAAGAAGTAGTTGAAGCCGATGTCATACAGGGTTGCGCTGGAGGCGAAGCTGGAGATGTGACCGCCCAGGTCCGAATCTTTCAAGTTCGTGCGCATTACCATCGCCATGGCGTTCCAGCGTACCAGCGAGCGAATGCGGCGTTCCATGAACAGGTCGCCAGGCATGCGTGCTTCGTGGGTAACGGGGATGGTGTTGCGGTATGGCGTGGTGATGGCGTAAGGCAACTGCGAGCCGCTGCGGGTCGCGAGTTCGCCCATACGGGTCATCAGATAGTGAGCACGGTCTTCGCCTTCTTTGTCGAGAACCGATTCCAGGGCGTCCAGCCATTCCTGGGTTTCGACGGGATCGAGGTCTTGCATGGCTTGCTCCAGGGCGGAAAGGCTACCAGAATCGGTTGCCTGAAGTTTGCGACTGGCCTTGTGGGCAGACGACATAAATTCTTGGATGGCCGAAGGTTGCTTCGGCGTCCTGTAGTTTTACTACAAATCGTCGGCCATTTCAGCCTTTCGAATGTATATACGAGTAGTAAAACTACACAAGACTGAGTGTATGACTCGGTCTGGCTGGTGAGCATAATCGTTATTGTTGGTCTATTGCGAACAAGAAAAGGTGAAAGTTTGATGTTGCCTGCCAAGATTAATTTAATTTCAGCTATTTCTAACTTTTGTTCGACAGTCCTTCATCGAGCAGGGCTCCTGCGTTCACATCTACACGCCATTTACCCGCCGATCAAGGATAGACCATGAGCCTTCCATTGCTGGCCGAACTCCCGGCCATTCTGTTGCCTTACGCCAGCCGGGCCGAGCAGTCATTTCGTGACGCCGTGGCCGCGCTGGATGACGATCATGGCCTTTCCGGCTGGACGCCGCAACGGTGGGCCGACTTCGCGCGGGTGTGCGCGGCCAGTGATTTCGTGATTGAACAGAGTGTTCGTGACCCTTTGATGTTGCTCAAGTTGGTGGTCTGGGGCGAGCTGGACCGAGGTTTTGCGCCGGGTGAGCTGTGCGGGCAGATCGCCGGTGCCGTGCAACAGGCTGAAACGGAAGACGAACTGGGCCGTGTGCTGCGCCGCCAGCGTACGCGCCAGCAGGTGCGCATCATCTGGCGCGACCTGACCCGTCAGGCTGATTTAGTGCAAACCTGCCGCGACCTTTCCGACATGGCCGATGCCTGCATCGACCAGGCCTACCAGTGGCTTTACCAGCGGCACTGTGCGCAGTTCGGCACGCCAACCGGGCGGCGCAGCGGTGAGGCGCAGCACATGGTCATCCTCGGCATGGGCAAGCTTGGGGCGGTGGAGCTGAACCTGTCGTCGGATATCGACCTGATCTTTGCCTATCCCGAAGGCGGCGAGACCGTTGGGGTCAAGCGCTCCCTGGATAACCAGGAGTTCTTCATTCGTCTTGGTCAAAAATTGATCAAGGCTCTCGACCCGATGACGGTCGACGGTTTTGTGTTCCGTGTCGACATGCGCCTGCGCCCCTATGGTTCGGCCGGGGCACTGGTGCTCAGTTTCAACGCGCTGGAACAGTACTACCAGGACCAGGGCCGCGACTGGGAACGTTACGCCATGATCAAGGCCCGCGTCGTGGCCGGTGACCAGATGGCGGGTGCGCAACTGCTCGACATGCTGCGCCCGTTCGTCTACCGCCGTTACCTGGATTTCTCGGCCATCGAAGCGCTGCGCACCATGAAGCAGTTGATCCAGCAGGAAGTGCGGCGCAAGGGCATGGCCGACAATATCAAGCTGGGTTCGGGTGGTATTCGCGAGGTGGAATTTATCGCCCAGGCGTTTCAGCTGATCCACGGTGGCCGCGATCTCAGCCTGCAGCAACGCCCGCTGTTGAATGTGCTGGGCACCCTGGAGGGCCAGGGTTATCTGCCCGGCGCAGTGGTCAGCGAGTTGCGCAACGGCTACGAGTTTTTGCGCTACACCGAACATGCGATCCAGGCGATCGCCGATCGTCAGACCCAAATGCTCCCCGACAGCCCGGAAGACCAGGCGCGTATTGCCTTCATGCTGGGCTTTGCCGACTGGGCCGCGTTCCACGAACGCCTGATGCATTGGCGTGGACGGGTGGACTGGCATTTCCGCCAAGTGATTGCCGACCCTGATGAAGAAGAGGGCGAAGAGAGTGAACTGGTCGTCGGCGGGGAATGGTTGCCGTTGTGGGAAGAGTCCCAGGATGAAGACGCCGCCTGCCTCCAATTGAGCGAAGGCGGCTTCACCGATGCGCCCAAGGCCCTCAAAACCCTGGCCGGCCTGCGCGGTAGCCCGCAACTGCGCGCCATGCAGCGCCTCGGGCGCGAGCGGCTGGACGCCTTTATCCCGCGCTTGCTGGCCCAGGCTGTCGAACACGCCAACCCGGACCTGGTATTGGAGCGCGTATTGCCGCTGGTGGAAGCTGTGGCCCGGCGTTCCGCTTACCTGGTGCTGCTCACCGAAAACCCCGATGCCTTGCGCCGTCTGCTGACGCTGTGCGCGGCGAGCCCGTGGATCGCCGAGCAGATCACGCGCTTTCCGCTGTTGCTGGATGAGCTGCTTAACGAAGGGCGCCTGTTCAAGCCACCGTTGGCGCCGGAGCTGGCCGCCGAGCTGCGCGAGCGCCTTACGCGTATCCCCGAGGACGACCTTGAGCAGCAAATGGAAGCCTTGCGCCATTTCAAACTGGCGCACCGTCTGCGCGTGGCCGCGTCGGAAATCGCCGGCAGCCTGCCATTGATGAAAGTCAGCGACTACCTCACCTGGCTGGCCGAAGCCATTCTCGAACAAGTGCTGGCCCTGGCCTGGCGCCAGACCGTTGCCCGTTACGGCTCGCCGCAGCGGCTGGACGGCAGCCTGTGCGATCCTGGGTTCATCATTGTCGGTTATGGGAAAGTCGGCGGCATCGAACTGGGGCATGGTTCGGACCTGGACCTGGTGTTTATCCACGACGGCGACCCGCAGGCCGAGACCGACGGCGCCAAGCCGATCGACGGTGCGCAGTTTTTCACGCGCCTGGGCCAGCGCATCATTCATCTGCTGACCACCCAGACCAACTCCGGCCAGTTGTATGAAGTGGACATGCGCCTGCGTCCTTCGGGGGCGTCCGGTTTGCTGGTGAGTTCACTCGGCGCGTTCGACCGTTATCAGCAAAATGAAGCCTGGACCTGGGAGCATCAGGCGCTGATTCGTGCCCGCGTGTTGGTGGGCAGCCAGGATGTCGGCCATGCGTTCGAGCAGGTGCGCGCCAAAGTATTGGGGCGTGAACGGGATCTGGCGAAGCTGCGCCTGGAGGTGAGCGAGATGCGCGCCAAGATGCGTGACAACCTGGGAACCAGGAGCACAACAGCCGGCAGGGGCGCCAATGCCTTCGAAGCCACGGCGCTGTTCGACCTCAAGCAGGACGCCGGAGGTATCGTCGATATTGAATTTATGGTGCAATACGCCGCTTTGGCGTGGTCTGCGCAACATCCATCGTTACTGCGCTACACCGACAATATCCGTATTTTGGAGGGTTTGGAGCAGGTCGGGCTGATGCCCGCCGCCGACGCCCATTTGTTGCGTGAGGTGTATAAGGCTTACCGCTCCGCCGCGCACCGCCAAGCCTTGCAGAACGAGGCGGGCACGGTGAGCGGTGATCAATTTGCGGACGAGCGGCGCCAGGTGATGCGAATCTGGCAAGCGCTGGGTTTAAGCTGATACTCGATTAACTGTGGGAGCGGGC